>JBBSJE010000168.1:0-13855 GCA_038257535.1 Polyangia bacterium | reverse complement strand
GCTGAGCTTGGGGGCCTTTTGTTGCAGCAGTGAGGTCAGCAGGTCGTCACCCAAGGTGGAGCCTTGCAGCCCCTCAACCACGCCATCGGTGCAAGCCACAAAGGTGTCGCCGGGATTCAGGCGAACCACAGAGGAATCGAAGATCGAATGGTCCATCAATCCCAAGGCGGTTCCGCCCGAGGTGAGCCGCTCCACTGTGCCGTTGGCCCGCAAGAGCCAAGGCGGAATGTGGCCGGCGTTGACATACGTCAAGCGCCCGCTGGCGGGATCCAAACGGCTCAAGAACGCCGTGGCGTAGCGATCGTCTGGCAAGTTCTCAAGCAGCTCCTTGTTCATCTCGTTAGCCGCTTCGGCCAAGGTGCCTTTGCCCCAGTGCGCGCGCACGCACGTGCGCAGGGCCATCATCAGCATGGCGGCCCCGGCGCCTTTGCCACTCACGTCACCCAGAGCCATGCAGATCTGGCGGGTGCCGCCTTCCACATCAAAGTAGTCGCCACCCACCGTAAGGCTGGGGCAGCATTGCGCGGCAAACTCGTATTCACCGGATGTGAATGCCTTGGGTGGCAGCAGCTGTTGTTGCACCGCCGCCGCCACTTTCAAATCCGAACGTGCCTGTAGGTTTGCGGTTTCCATTTCGCGCGCGCGCCAGGCCTCAATGTTTGCAGTGAGCAAATGAGCCAACACACCGATCAACGTTTCTTCGGCATAACCCAAAGGTCCCCGCCCGCCCACAAAGCGCGTGGCGTAAGCGAAGCCGAAGGTGCGATCGCTGCCCATATGTTTGAGCGGCACGCAGATGGAAGAGATGGGCCCGGCATCCGAATTCTGCAGGCGCGACACCTTGGCCGTTTCGCTGGCGATCACCTGGCGGATCAAATCGGTGGGCGGCAAAACCGGCGCGTGGGCTTCAGCGCGATTGAAGCTGGCCCTCGGGGTCACAGTTGACGGTTGGCCTTCAAGCAGCGCAATGCCGGCTTCATCGCCGCCTGAAACGTTGGCCAGAATCTGCGCCGCTTTTGCCAACACCTCTTCGAGCGATTCGCAGCCGCTGAGCTCGGATGCCGCTTGCGACAACTGCATCAAGCCGGCGTCGGCTTGGCCGAAACCAAACCCTGGCCTGGTGGGTTCAAGCGCCAATTTCGGGTTGCCGGACGCTGTGGGCGGCAAATACGCGTCGGCGGCTGAGTCGGGCAGAGAGCTCACAAAGGTAAAGCGGCATACGCCCGCGCGCACCACGTCACCGTCTTGCAACCGACGCTCTTTGACCACGGGGGTTTCGTTCACGAAGGTGCCGTTGCGGCTGCCGCAGTCAACAATGTAATACCCATCAGGTCGACGCTGCACCTCAGCGTGGACCCGAGACAACACCGGGTCGGGAACCACCAGATCGCTTTCCATGCCGCGGCCAATGGTGGCGCGCTCCCGCAACGCGACGGCGCGGGGGGTGCTTTCGGAAGACACAATCAACGCGGGCATGTGGAAAACCGCATCCAGAGTAACCCCAATTGCCTCGCAAGGGTAGTAAGGAAAACTACATGGATAATTTTTGTTTCACAGCTGACAAAGTGGGTGGTCTACAACCCACTGAACCCACTGTAGATTCCCTCGTACCGCTGCGTCATAAGCCCCAGATCGAAGCGGGTCCGCACGCGGCCGAGCCCTGCTTGACCAAAGTCGCGGCGCAACGCACTGTTCGTCAGGAGCCGGCTTAAACCTTCAGCCAAAGCTGTTGCGTTTCCGGGCGGAACGAGCAACCCCGTTTCTCCCTCGATCACCGCCTCGTTGAGCGCCCCCACCTTTGTGGCCACCACCGGCAAGCCACAAGCCATCGCCTCCAAGATCGTGAGCGGCAGGCCTTCGCTGGTTGAACTTAGCGCAAACACATCGAACGCGGGCAACAGGGCCGCCACATCGCGACGGCCCCCGGCGAAACGCACCCGGCTTGCCACACCCAGGCTTTGTGCCTGCTGCTCGAGTGTGCCGCGCAAAGGACCTTCACCCACAACCAGCAAGTGCGCGCTGGGAATCTCGGGCGCCAGGCGCGCAAAAGCATCAAGCAGGGTGGCCTGATCTTTCACAGGCACCAAGCGCCCCACCGTGCCCACCACGAGTGCATCCGCGGGCAGTGCCAGCGCCGCGCGCACCGGAGCCGAAGCTTGGTTGGGCGCAAACACGCTGGTGTCGATGCCGTTGACCACCGTTTGAATCTTGTGCGCCGGCAACTTTTGCGTTTCCACCAGATGCCGCCGCACCTTCTCGGAATCGGCGATCACCGCCCGCGTGACATAAGCCAACGCACGTTCGGCGTGCATCAATGCCTTCTGGTGCGCAAACAAATTGCTGTGCTCGGTGTGCACCAAAGGCAGCCGCAGCGACAGCGCCGCGCCACCCGCATACAGCCAGGGACCCACGTTGTGAGAATGCAGCACCTGCACCTTGCGGGCAGCGGCCAAGCGACGCAAACGCAGACCCAAAGCGGGATCAAGGCCGCTGCGGCGGTGCAGCGCATGCGTGGGCACCTCTAGCGCGCGAAACTCATCGCCCAGCTTGCCATCGGCGCCCAGGCTCACCACTTCCAAGGCAAACGCTGAGCGATCGATGCGTTTGGCCAGATTCAGAACCAACGCCTCGGCGCCACCAATGTCGAGCGTGTTGATCACATGCAACACGCGCATCATGGCCGCCACCCCTTGGCTTTGCGCAAACGCTCGATGGTTTTTGCATTCAAGAAGCTGGCCGCGTAGCGGAGCCAGGCGCGCACGGTGGTGGGCGCGTGCTTCAACCCCGCTTGCAAGGGCGCCCGCGCTTCGGAAAACCTATGCAAAGAAAATAGCTCCTCTGCCCAATCAAAATACGCCTGCGCGACGCGCTTTTTGTGCGCCAAGCGCAGCTGGGGAACCGTTGCACCGAAACGTTCAATCGCCTTTTCTATCACTTTGATCTCACCCAAATATGAGCGCCCCACATTGCGGCTGATGCCCTGCGCGTGCAGGCGGTACTTGGTGGTGGGCAAGGGCAACGCCCAGATCTCAAACCGCGCCACCACCCGCAGCCACAAATCGTAGTCTTCCACCGCGATGAGGCTGCGGTCTTCATCAAACACGCCCACCTCGTCGAGGCAGCTCTTGCGGACCATCACCGTAGAGGTGGGGATCACATTGCGCCAAAACAGCGGCAGCAACGCGGACCCGGAGGCCAGCGGATGACGGCTTTGCCCCAACACGCGATCGTCGCCATCGATCTTGATTACCCCGCTGTAAACCAACCCCACATGAGGATGATCCTGCAAAACTTGGGTTTGAAGTTGCAATTTGTCGGCGTGCCAAACGTCGTCTGCGTCCAGCAACGCGATGTAACGCCCCTGCGCGGCGGCGATGCCGGCGTTGCGCGCGCTGCCTGGCCCGCCGTTTTGTTGCCGCAAGAGGCGCAAATTTGGCCAAGCGAATGTCTGCGCAATCCAGTCTTGCGGCTGCGCCGAGCCATCGTCCACCACAATTATTTCCCAGCCATGTTCGGTTTGCGCCTGCACCGATTCCAGCGCGGCTCGCAAGAACGCGGGGTCGGGGTTGTAAACGGGCATCACCACGCTAACCGTGGGCGCCGTGGGGTGCTGGGTTGCCATAGCCACCAGCACTTTGCCTGCCGCGGGCGCGCCTGACAAGCCAGGCGATCTGGGCGATACTGGGGCGGATGCCTCCTTCAGCTTCGCCACCAGGCCTGCGCGAACCAGACATCTTCCTGGTGCCGCATGAGCTGCGCAGTTTGTGGCGTGCGGGATGTCGCCGGCCGCTTTTGGCTTTGGTGTGTGCCGCGTTGGTGGCCCTGTTGGTGGGCAAGCTGGTGGTGGGTCGGGCGCCGCAACCCTCGGCCGCCGTGACCATTCGGCTGTTGCAGCTGATTTCTGACGAAGACACCCGCCCGTTGTCACGCGTTGAGCTTGAGACCTACATCAACAAAGTGGTCTTGACCCAAAGCAACCTGGCGCAGATGTACAAAACCCATTTGCATGAGGGGCCACAGGAATTGCTTCCCGACGCGCAAGACATCGCGGGTTGGATCCGCGACCAAACCAAGGTGGAGGTGATGAGTGACCGCAAGTTGTCGTTGTTCTCCGGGCGCGAACATCGCCGTTCCGCCACAATTCAAATCACCGTAGAGGATGACTCTGTGGCCGCCGCCCGTCGGGTGGCGCAAGGCTTGGCGAATCTGGTCACCGCGCAGGCACGGCAAACCCAGGCGCAGGCGCTCAAGCTGCACGCTCTCAGCGCCAAAGAAGCGTCGCGTCGCGCGTCTCGGCAAGTGGAGCGCGCTCGTTCAGGTCTGGCGCAGCTTCGCATGGGCGACGAGCCACAACGCTTGCCGCAGGACCTGCGAAGGCGATCGGGATCGCGGTACGCCAGTCCACCACCTGCGCGTGCAAACGTTGTGGTTGTCGACAACACAAAACTGGTGAGGCCCCAGAACAACGAGCGCCAGTGGCGGGTCGCCTGGGCACGCGCCGCCCGCGCCGAAGCCGCTGAGTATCAAGCGTGGATGCGCTGGCAATCCGAACTACATGTGCCCACGGTGCAAGCTTCCCAGGTGGCAATGCGCACACATCAGCCCGCCCCCCGCTCACGCACGTTGGGCACCGCGATGGCGGTTGCATTTTTCGTAGCGCTGCCGCTGGCGTTTCTCTGTGTGGGCGCCTTTAGCTCTCGCATCGAAGAGCCGTTCGATTTGTCGCGCCAAGGCCTCGCGTGCTTGGGTGAGGTTCTGATCCCCCGCGGTGCCCACGGGCGGCGCGCATTTAGGGTATAGTGGGGCCGCTGTGTCCGCACCGGTTTCAGAGCCAGCTTCCATGATGTTCCTGTTTCGGCGGGCGCTCCGGCACTATTGGAAGTGGGTCTTGTCTGTCGCGGCGGTGGGTTTGCTCGTCACAGTGGGGCTGGCCAAACGCACGGACCAACATTATCAGTCCGAAACCATCATTCTCATTCAGCAGTACCCGGGCGCGCCCGACCCACGGCAAGCGGGTGGCCGCTTGAAGGACATGCTGATGACGGGTGAACGTTTGGGCAAGCTGGTCACTGAGCTCAATCTGTTTGCGGAATTGCCGTCGTTGCAGGCTAGGGTGGACAAAATGAGGGACCGCGTGGTGTTCAAGATCCACCCGGGCTCTACGGTTTCCATCGCGGTTGTGGCCGAAGCGCCCGAGCCCGCCCAACAAGCCACGCAACGATTGGCCGAAGGTCTCATGCAAGACGATGAGCGCTTACGTACCTTGGAGGCGCAGCGCAACCGGGTGTTCTTGCAAGGCGAACGCGGGCGCTTGGAAACCGAGGTCAAACGCCGCGAAACCGAGCTGCAAACCTTTTTGCGCGAGCATCCTGAAGTGGCGATGCAGCCAGAGATTGAAGTAGTGACGACCGACGATGGCGCGCGTGCGCTGGAGCAAGAATTGGAGCGGCTGCGGCTGGCGCAAGACCGCGCGTTGTCTGCGGGTGGGGTTGCCGATGCCAACCCGGAATTGCAAGACGCCCGCAGGCGCGCCGAGGCTGAGGTGAGTCGCAGCCGGCAAGATCTTTCGGAAAAGAATGATCTGCTCACCGATGCACATCCAGACGTGATTGTGGCGCGGCAAAAGCTTGAGCGGGCCGAAGAGGCGTACAAGCGCGCCAGCGCGGCGGAGGTGGCTTCACGAAAGTCGCTGATGGCGGCCAGTGGCGCTGCCGGCGGGGCTGGCAACACGATCTCAAAGCAGATTCAGCTGCTGGAGAAAAAATTGGTAGCCAGCCGCAGCGCGGGGCGGGGAAGCGCTGCCCGCGACCGGCGCAGTAAGCAGTTGGTGGCGCCTTTGCAGGTGCAGTACCAAAGCTTGCGTCACATGATGGATGATGCACGCGACAGGTTCAGCCGCTTGGAAGAGCAACAATTTCAGGCGGAAATGCTGGAGAAAATGCAAACCGACGAAGGGGTGGGCATGCTCACCGTGCTGGATCCGGCGTTCTTGCCAGCGGCGCCGGAAAGCAACCGCCGGTTTCGCGTGATGCTGATAGGTTTTGTGCTCAGCGGGCTGCTGGGTTTGTTGGCCGCGGTCCTGCGCGGGTTGTGGAGCGACGTGATCCACGACCAACGGGATGCCGAATGGCTCGCGGGGGCGTCTGTGTTGGCTGTGATTCCCAAGGAGACCGTGCGCCGTGCCTAACACGCAAACCCCGCAAGCCCAGGCCAGCACCGACATTGCGCCCACCGCTGGCGTCCCCACATGGTCAATCGAAGTGGAAGAGCAAACGTTGGCTGCCCCCACCACAGCGCCGTTTGCGCTTCTGGCCTCGGGGCAAGACGCCGCTTCCGCCAGCTTCCGAGCGCTTCGCCAGCGCGTGTTGCAGGCCCAACCGGCGCCGCGCAGTTTGTTGGTGACCAGCGCCAGCCCGGGCGAGGGCAAAACCACCTGCGCAGCCAATTTGGCCCTGGCCTTATGCGAATTGGGCCGCGCCGAGGTGCTGTTGTTAGAGGCCAACACCCACGCGGCGTCGCTTGCCAAAACCTTTGGCGTGGAAGCCAGCGACGACTGGATGCAAACGCTTTCGCAAGCGGATGCGGCACGGGATTCGACGCACCTCAAGGTGAAAGCCTATCGCCTTGAGCCTTCGTCGCTCAGCGTTTTGCCGCTTCCCAGCGCCGGGACGACGACGCGTTTGACGCTTGGGCAATGGCAGGTTCTGCTGTCGGGTCTGTTAAGCGTGTTTGATCATGTGGTGATAGACGGTCCACCGATTTTGACTTCAGCCGACGCTTCGGTGTTGGCTGAAGGGGTCGATGGCGTGCTGGTGGTGGCGGCCGCGGGGCGCTCGCGGGCCACGGCACTTCGGCAGGCCTTGCAACAGATCCCAGCCTCCAAGTTATTGGGAACCGTGATCGCGCGCGGCTAAATCGTCGCGCTCAAGCGGCTGCAATGGGCGGCGGCGCCATTTTTGAGGCCATTACGGTTGGCCGGGGCCTGGGCGCGCCGGCAGATGCACCCTAAAGTGTTACGCGCTTGCATGTTTCGGGAGAATCCGCTGTCCGCTTGAGAATTCTTGAGCAGCTACAGACCCCGCAAGACACCCTCACCAGGGCAGCAACACGTTCGGCGTGGCCCGACGTGAAGTTGGCCGTAAGGAGCTTAAAACACATGCTTAGTCTAAAATCGAACCTTCCTCCCCTCAACTCACGTGCCAAGCGCCAGGGGTTCCTACCGCCATCGCCGCGGCAGAGCGCACACGCTTTCGCTGTGGCGGCGCTGGTGGTGCTGTCGCTCATGGGGTGCGAGACGCGCCCCGGATACATAGACGATGGCGCAGGCGGCAGTGGGGGTCTGGGTGGTTCCAACGCGGGCGATGCAAGCACCGACTCCTTCTTTGCGCCGTTTCCCAACCGACGTGATGCAGCTGACGCCCCGCCCTGCACCACGCAGGTCACGTGCGAACAAGCGGGCGGCAAGTACTGTGGCCGCATTGGCGATGGCTGCGGGGGCGCCCTTGATTGTGGCGGCTGTCCTGATGGCTTGACTTGCGGTGGCGCTGGCCAAAGCAACGTGTGTGGCGGCCCGCCCGATCCCTCGTGCACCCCGATCACGTGCGAACAAGCAGGCGGCAAGTTCTGCGGCCGAGTGGGCAATGGCTGCGGTGGCAGCTTGGAGTGTGGCGGCTGCGCCGACGGCCAAGTGTGTGGTGGGCGTGTCGCGAACGTGTGCGGCCCGCCTCCCGATTCCAGCTGCCAGAAGCTCACGTGTGAGCAGGCCGGCGGAAACCTCTGCGGCAAGGTGGGCGACGGCTGCGGCGGTCTGCTCGATTGCGGCGGCTGTGCGGCCGGTTCCGTCTGCGGTGGACCCGGCAAAACGCCAGGGGTGTGCGCCCCCGAGCCAGGAACCTGCCAACCCAAAACCTGCAACGAACAAGGCTGGAAGTTCTGCGGCACCATTGGCGATGGCTGCAGTGGCAAGCTCGATTGCGGGCAAACGTGCAGCGCAGCTGGGGATATGTGTGGTGGCGATCCTCGCGCTACCTACGCTTGCGGCCAGGATCGTTGCAAGAACCTGTGTTTGAAGCAGACCACGTGCCCCGGTGGCGGAACCACTTCCATCAGTGGAACCGTTGTGGCGGCCACGCTTCCTAACTTTGGCTCGCCCGACCCGATCTACAACGCGCTCGTTTACGTTCCCAACGAAACTGTCCGGCCGTTTGGGCCGAAGATCACGTGCTCGTCATGTGAATCGCAAGTTACCGGCGCGCCGCTGGTAACGGCCACGACGGGGCCAGACGGAAAGTTCACGCTCACCAACGTGCCCGTGGGCAACGAGATTCCTTTGGTGATCCAGCTTGGTCGGTGGCGCCGCCAGGTGAAGGTCAATGTACAGGGCTGCAAAAACAATCCCCTTACGCTTGAGCAAACGCGAATGCCGCGCAACAAGAGCGAAGGAGACATTCCCCAGTTCGCCTTGGCCACGGGCAGGGTCGACGCCATCGAATGCGTGTTGCACAAGATGGGCATCGACAAGGCCGAGTTCACACCACCCGAGCAGGGCGGCCGGGTGCACGTTTATCAGCAGAGCGGGACTCCTGACCAACCGAGTGGTGGTGTCGTTCAGCGCGGCGCAAACGACGTCAAGATAACGCCCCCTGAGTCGCAGCTGTGGGGCAATGCATCCACCTTAGAAAACTACGACATCGTCGTGATGCCATGCCGTGGCGGGCCCGCCCCACCGGCCGGCGCGAACCCCCAGAGGGTGATTGATTACACGAACGCCGGCGGACGGTTCTTTGCCACGCACTACAGCTATACGTGGCTGACCTGGATGCTCAAAACGGCACAAAAAGGATATCCGGTGGGTGCCTTGCCTATCTGGACTGGAAATCTCGACACGCGACCTGACGATTGGCGCATGCGCATCGAGGAGCCAAGCCTGGTGGATCAGACAACTGACAAGGGCAAGGCCTTCTACAGCTGGTTGCAGAACGTGAACGCCCTCAACGGCGCCGCCCCAGGCGACATTGGCATCAAGGATTTCCGCACGGATCTCACGTCCATCGAGGCTCCGGCACAGCGCTACATCTACACCGACGCGACCATGAAGGCCGTAACGGTTCAGCAGTTCGACCTGGCGATGCCATGGAATGAGCAGCCTGCCAAGCAATGCGGCAAGGTTGTGTTCAGCGACTTCCACGTGGCGGACAAAGACGGGCTCACGGACAAGCTGATGTTCTCCAACGACAACTGCAACGCGGATCCGCTTCGACCCCAGGAGAAGGTGCTTGAATTCCTGTTGTTCGACATCGCTTCATGCGCGAAGCCGCTTAACTTGCCACCACCTCCGCCCCCACCCCCCGCGGCACCAGTAACGCCACCCGCGGCACCGCCAACAGCACCCACGGTGCCGCCCGCGGCCCCACCCACCGCACCGCCACCGCCGCCACTCTAGCCCGCGACCAGTTGTTCGGCTCTGTCACCATCCCCCTCCCGCGAAGCATGAAGGCGCGCTTCGTGGCGGGAATGGCCCGCTTTGAGCGTCAGCGGCAGCTTCTTCGCGGCGGACACAGTCACCGCCCCGCCAGGATCTTCAATCTAGCGCTCTTGGCGGCGCGCCATCGCTCAAGGAAAACGATCAACTCCCAGGAGCAGATTGGTAAGCGTTAGAAGCGGCCGAACAAAATCCGGGCGCGGCCGCGCATCGGCAAGGTCTCTTCTGCCACCTCTCTAAAGCCAAGTGAAGTGGCTCGCTCTGCCAGGTAACGCATCCACTGCTTGTAAGGCATGCTGTTGTCGCTACAGCATGGCACCACGGCGAAGGGAAGATTGTGATGAGCCGCGTACTCAATGATTACCTGAGTGGCCCCATCAGGGTGCATGCCCACCACCATGTCGGCTTCGCACGGCTCTGAAAGGGTGAAAATTCTCTCGGCAAACTGTACCGGCAGGTGCTTGTGGCGACGATCGAACGTGAGCACGTTGTGCCCGCGCGCGGTGAGCTCAACGTTCAACCGCCCCATCCCGCCTGCCACGTCAAAGACCCGTGGCGCATCAAAGCGCTTGGAAATGAAATCGGCGAAATAAGCAAAGCGTTGTAAATCGGCCATGAAGGTCTCGGAGCACAGGTTGCGGGCCTGCCTCGAGCGCAGGCGCCATGCAGCCAACTATGACAAACCGTACGGCGCCTGTGGGGGTAGTTTCTGGTAGAATAAAGGAGCCATTGAAAGCCTCGCGCATACTGTGCAAGCGTGAAGCTTACGCACGTTTGGGTCGCTGCTCGCACGACGTTCGAGGGAATGACACATGGAAAGGATCAGGAGCATTCGCGCTGACGTCACGACACTACACGTGGACTCGCGCCAGAGCGTTCTACGAAGGGACCTTGGGCCTCGTCAGGGGCGCAGCACACGGGGACTGGACCGAATACGATTTACCCGGCGGCGGTTGCCTTCTCCTGGGTCCTGCAAAAGATCTCCAACCGAGCGCGCGAGCGGGTGGCCGCGTGGCGTTCGAGGTATCGGACCTTGATGCACTTGTGGTACGCCTGCGCAGGGCAGGGCGTCCCGTTCATCGGCGAAATGCAACACACACCGGTTTGCCGGATGATCGTGGCGCAGGACTCGGAGGGAAACTCTCTTATCCTTCACGAACTGAAGAAGAAATAGGTCCGGGGTACCCCGGCGGCTAGCTGAGGCGTCGGCGCACCTGCCGCAAAATACTCCCGTACGGGAAGATTGCAGGGTTGAACTCGCCGCGCTCAAACCGCAGCAATGGGCGGCGGCGCCATGATGAAGTTCCGGTAGGCGTTGGGATCGCCGCTGTGCCCCTGCATGGCGGCAGCCGCGATGTTGTACATCTCGCGCGCGGTCACGTAATGAAGCTTCCAGCGATCGCCATCGTTGTACTGGGTCGTGAGCGTTCGATGCAGCGCTTGCGCGGGCGCACCCAAAAGGCATCCAGCCTGAGCCTCTTGCGCGCCATGCGTGTGCACCTTTACAAACACCCATTCCGGGCGCCCTTGCACATGGATGTTCTGTGACACCCAGGTTTTGATTCGCCAGGGTGTGGGCGGGTCGTGGGCGGTGAGGTTGCCGGTTTCGATGCGTGGCAGCGGTCGCCACCTGTCACGCGTGGTTAGCGCCAGCGGCCCTTCAATGATCAACAGCCGATCGTCGTGCCATTGGCCCACGCTGGCCTGGGTGCCTTCGTCAAACGCACGCCGACGCGCCAGATCGCCCGTGGGCCAATAGATTTGGTTGACCACCCGGCTTTGGCTTTCGTCGGGGGCGGCGGGAAAGGTGAAATCGGCGTAGCAGCCGGTTTCAAAGAGCACCTGAAGTTCGTTGTCCACCCCGCACCAGCGGCCATCGGCGCGCGCGTTGGCCAGACACCAATTGCCATGAATAAAGGCGTAATTCAGCTTGCCATGGCTGCGGCTTAAATGGCCGTGCTGCGCATAGAGCTGAAGACCGTCGGCAATTTTGCTTTGCAGGCTTTGGGCGGTGTCGCCATCGTGGTGAAGGTGCAGTTCCACTTCGCCTAGCTGAGCGCGGGCCAGGTCGCCCAACGCATCCAGGTGTTGCGGCACATACTCTTCGGCCGGAAAGAAGAAGGAATGCCGTGGGTGGTGGCCGTCGGCATCGCGAAACGCGTGCGCCAGCTTGGGATAGCCTTGCGCCCACGCTTGCACGCGGGCGTCCGCCACGTGTTTTGCAGGCGATTTCCACTGTGGTTCATAGTGGTCGCAAAGCGCGAACATCAAATGGCGCGTTTGCCTCGGTTCGGGCGCCAAGGCTTGGTTCACGCGCGCTTGGGCGTAACCTGCAAGCCAAAGGTCAAGGTGTTTGGCCTTGACCTTGGCGTGAAGGCGATTCCAAGCGCGACGAAGCATAAACGCGGCTTAACTGCTTAACCCGCTTTAACCCATCAAGACGCGGTCAAGCTTGAGCAGTTTAAAAATGGCCAAGGGCTGATCCCGCACACCCTCCACCCGCACGGTGCCGCCGTAGGCCCGCACCCGACGAAACAGCGAAACCACCGCGCCCACCCCGCAGCTATCGATTAGCCGCAGATTGGATAGATCAACGCGCACCTCTTTGTGAGCCTCCTGGACAATGCGATCCATGGTTGGACGCAGGTCCACAACCGTCAAAGCGTCCAGCTCTCCCGAGATCCGGACGACGGCGGCTTCACCTTCTGTTGAAAGGGTGAACGTCATTGTCAGCTACCTTCATCGATGCATTTGCACAGCTTAAGAACATTGGGCGGCCCAGGCTGATACTCAACTTTATCCATAAGCGCGCGCATGAGATATACGCCCAAGCCAGATTCTGGCAACGTTTCTAACTCAGGATCTTTGACAGATAGGAAATCAAACGGACGGCTATCGTCTCGAAGTTCCATGTGTAACACCCCCCCCTCCGCAAAAATAGTTACCGACATACGCCCCGGTGTACGACCTTCGTATCCATGAATCGCAATGTTGTTGAACGCCTCGCCAATCGCCGTGACCGCGGCGATGCGCAGGTCTTCAAGCAGCTGTTTCGAGGCCGCTTTGCCCAGCGCCAGCTTGCACGCGGCCGCCACGGTACGCAGCACAACGGACCGGTGCTCAAGGGTGGCGGGCACCTCAAGCACGATCGGAAGCGACGCAAACGTGGGGACCGGTGGGTTCATCAATGCCAGCGGGAACTGTGGGGCTCGCCTTGATTATGATATGCTGCGGCGAGTGAAAAAGCGCTAGGCTATCGGGGCAAAAGGGTTGCTGTGAGAGTGAACGTTCAGCGAATCAAGCGAGCCTTCGACCTGGCCACGGCGGCCACGGGTCTTGCGATTACCTTGCCATTTTACCCCCTAATCGCCGCCGCGATCTACATCGAAAGTCCGGGACCCATTTTCTACCGCCAGAGGCGGGTCGGCCGCCTGCGCAGCACCGGCCCCGGCGGACAATCGTTGGAGTTTGACGAATTCGAGATTCTGAAGTTCCGGACCATGGGGGTGAATGCTGAAGCGGGGGGGGCGCAGTTTGCCTCCAAGGGGGACGTGCGGGTCACCCGCGTGGGACGGTTTTTGCGCAAAACCCGCATTGATGAATTGCCCCAGTTTTGGAATGTGTTCCGCGGCGACATGAGCTTGGTGGGCCCCAGGCCCGAGCGACCGGAGATCCTGCGGCAGTTGGCGCTGGCCATTCCCTATTTTGAGGAGCGCACGCGTGGCGTGAAACCGGGGCTTACGGGCTTGGCCCAAATCTCCTTGGGGTATACCGGCGAAGCAGATCCCAGCAGCGAGATAGCCAAACACTTGGCCGATCTCACAAACCCGTTCGAGATTCCCGAAGCCGAAGGCGCTTTGGCCGACGACATGCGGCTGAAGTTGCTGTACGACTTGGCCTACTGTGCAAGCTTGGAAGATCTGGGCAGCTTTTTGCGAATGGAAGTGGAGATCTTGGTGAAAACCCCGTGGGTGATGTTGCGGGGCAGCGGTCAGTGAGTGGGTGGGGCTGAGCTCATGTTGCTGGCGCTTGCCGCTTGCCTGGCCTTTGTGGCGTACACGTACTTTGTTTATCCGCTGCTGATCGCTGTGGCGGCGCGCTTTTGGCCGCAAACAATCGCAGCCGACGACCACTGGACGCCCATGGTCAGCGTGTGTTTGCCCGTGTTCAATTCAGCGGCGTTCATTGATGCCAAACTGCAAAGTTTGCTGCAGATGCAATGGCCCGCCGACAAGTTGGAAATTCTGATTTTCGACGACGCCTCCACAGACGCTTCGCCCGAGCGGCTTGCGGCGTGGGTGCAAAAAGACGCGCGCATCCGAGTGTACACGGCCGATTGCCGTGCCGGCAAACCTTCGGCGCTGAACCAGCTTG
>JBBSJE010000167.1:0-13944 GCA_038257535.1 Polyangia bacterium | reverse complement strand
TTTTTCATCGTTGGGAAACGCAGCGGTTCCATACGCTTACAGCATCGTTGAAAACGGCGGCGTGGTGCATTTGGTGCATGTTCACGAACGCCATTTGCCCAGCCCCATCCACGCTTATGATGAACCCCGGCGGTCGATTTCCGGCACCGTCGCCGAAAATGAACTGAAGTCCGCTTTGTTGGCCTTGGTGCCCACCGAAGTCGCGAGCCAAGCGCGCACCGAGGTGCATGTGATTGATGGCGGCCGTCCGTCCACCGCGATTTTGCAAGCCGCCACCCGCATAGGCGTGGATGCCCTCTGTGTGGCTTCGCATGGACGCAGCGGACTGGGCCGCGCGCTGATGGGATCCGTGGCGCAATCAATCTTAGAAGGCGCCGACAAGCCCGTGTTCGTGATGCGCGGCCGAAGGCCATAAGCGCACGAAACGGCTTTACACAAACCGACGGATCGCCCATGGTTTGGCGATGAACCCCAGCGTGCTCATCGTTGACGACGACGAAGCATTCGCCGACAATCTGCTTGAGATCGTGCAAAGCGTGGGCGCACGCGGGGTTACGGTGGCCAGTGCCTCCACGGCCTTGAAAACCGCGCAAGCTGAGGCATTTTCCGCCGCTTTGGTCGACGTTCGTTTGCCTGATGGCAATGGCAGCGACTTGGCCCGCCAGCTGCGCCACCAACAGCCTTTCATGCAAGTCATCATGGTCACGGGCGACGTTACGGTGGAAAGCGCCATCGCGGCGGTGGGCGACGGCGCGTTTGCGTTTGTTGTCAAGCCGTTTGACACCGGGCGCCTGATTGAAACCATTCGGCAGGCCTTGGCCCGAGCCGCGTTGCTGTGGGAACGGTCGCTGCTGCAGCAAGATCTCGAACGCAGCGAGCGGCGCCACCGCGAAGTTGTGGAAGCGGTGCCCGCGTTTGTTTTGGGCCTTGATGCCGATGGCAAGATTGTGTTGTGGAACCGTCGTCTTGAAGACGTGACGGGGCTCTGCCGCGAAGACATGATTGGGCGCGATGGGCGTGGCTTTGTTCGCGATGACGGTCCATCCCCGGTGCCCACCTCAGACAAGGGTGAGATCTTGGTGCGGTGGCAGCGGGCCGCCCCGATGGCGCCCGACAATCCTGTTACCTACGCCGTGGGCATCGACGTAACGCACGAACAAGAGATGGCTCGGCGGACCTTACGCGCAGAACGGTTGGCCGCCGTGGGCACGCTGGCCGCGGGTTTGGCACACGAAATTCGCAACCCGCTCAACGCCGCCACCTTGCAGATGACCCTCCTGATGCGCCGTCTTGATCGCGGCGACAGCGCCCCCGAATCCATTCGGCCGGTGGCCAATGTGGTGATGAGCGAGATCGAGCGGCTAGAGCGTCTGGTAAGCGATTTTTTGGCGTTTGCGCGCCCGCATCCTTTGCAAGTTGACGCCACGGATTTCTGCGAAGTTGTGCAAAGCGTGTTGATGTTCTTAGAGCCCGAGGCTGAACAAGGTCACGTGGAAGTGGTGAGGCAATTTGATCCGCAACTCCCCTTGGTGGAGGGTGACAAGGAGCGTTTGCGCCAGGTGATGCTGAACCTTGTTCGCAACGCCATTGAAGCCATGCCTGGTGGTGGCACCTTGACCTTGCGGCTTCGTCAGACGAACGATGGCGTTGAATTGGATGTTGAGGACTCGGGGGCGGGCATCGAAAACGAAACCGAGATCTTTGATGCCTTCTTCACCACCAAGCCTCAAGGCACGGGCTTAGGCCTGTCGCTGGTGCATCGGATCGTTGGCGACCACGGTGGAACCATTTCGCTAAAATCGCAGCCGGGATGCACGCGTTTCACTTTGTGGCTGCCGTCTGCGGTGGGGCATCGACGCTAGAGCAGTGCGGGCCGTTTGAGCATGGCGAAGAAGTCGCGTCGGCTTCGTGGCCCATAGTGTTTGCGCCGAGGCAGCGGCACTGAATCTGGATCAATTTGCAGCGCCAACTTGTCGCGGCTTACATCATCGGCGTTGATCTGTCTCAACACGGTGGTGGGTGAAACGCCGTACGCCCGCGCGGCGTTCAGTCCAAAGATCTTGCGCCGGATTTCGTCTGTCAGGGCGGGATAACCATGCGCTTCTTGCAGCGCCACAGGAATTTGGAAACGTCGAAACGCCACGATCTGCTCTTGCGGCGAGCCCGTGAACAAACAATCGGTGCCCCACACAATGCGATCGGGGCCCAAATGTTTCAGCAGCTTGCCCATGCCGTGCGCGGCCTGCTCAGGCAACGCCATCAGATTGCGCCATGTTGAGCCCAGCTCAGCATAAACGTTGCTTTGAGGCCCCAGGTTGTGATCAAGGACTGCCTTGATCATACGGTCGATGCCCGCAGGGTTGGCGACGTTGGGATCAAAAGGGTGATCCTCACGAATGCGGCCTTCCCATCCCGAATGATAGGCAATGAACGTAAGATCTGGATTGGCTTTGGCCGCCGCGGCCAAGTCGCGAGGCGATGAAAAATCATTGTAGCGTCCGGCGTCGCCACTGATGCCCCGATGCGCGGCGATCACCTTGACGCCCAGGGCGCGCGCCTTGTCCAAGAAGGGCTGCCCAACCTCGGCGCTGTCCAGAGCCCACGCGCCGTCGCTCGGATACACCTTCCAAGCCGCCACGGGAAACTCTTGAGCGTCTTGCTCCATCAGCGCAAGCTCCGGCGCCCCTAGATTGGGTCGCACGTTCGCGTGAATCAGCAAACGGGGGCCGTCGCTAAGCCGGTCGACAATTGCCTTCATGCGGGCGCGTGCTTCAATGGCCAGCGGGTCGGTTTCTCGTGCCGACGGCACACCCGACAAGCAGGCGATGTTGGTGTCGCTGGCAAAAAAAATTTCTTTGATAAACGCCACCGGGCTGATGCATCCAGGCGGTGTGCCTTCGCACAAATCATCGGGCGTCCAAGGTGGCTTGGGCGCCGCTGCGTGAACCTGCACGTCGAATATGAACTCGTTGCCGCTTAAGGCATCAGTGGCTTGTTGGGCGTCTTCGAGCATGTCAGGCGCCACGTCGTAACCGGCGTCTTTGTTGGGATCGCGTTGACCGTTGCTGCTGGTGCCGCAGCCATACACCTGATTAAAAACCAACAGCGCTGCGGCCGATCCACAGGCGCTTTGCGCAAACTCCCGCCGCGACACGCCCAGCCGTCGCGATTTTTCGTCCGTAAGGCGCGCAAACAGCGCTTCGGCACGTTGGTCCTGTTCCGTGCGCGCAAAAGGAACGAATTCTCCGTTGGAACACGGCCGGAATGTGATGGGCGACTGCACCGGAGGCTGCCACCGCGACTTGTTTCCCTTGCCACCCACAATCGGCAGCCTGCCAGAAAACGCCGGCCAACACCAGCGGCAAGCCCCGGGGCTGGACTGGTACCGGGCTCGTTAGACAAAACCTACAACGGCCTGTTGAACGTACTCGCCATTTTCCTGCCAATTGCATACCACTTGCTTCTGCTTCGTTCGCTGGCGCGGAGTTCAGCGCCGTTGTCAGGGTAAATGGTTCTGACCCAAACCCAGCTTCAAGTGCTGTCCGCTGCCGCTCCGAAGCCGCTGCCAAACAATGCAACCGTCACAGACGCCTTGCTTGCAATCGCGCGACTTGGCGGGCACCTCAAGCGCAACGGCGATCCAGGATGGATCGTTTTGGCTCGCGGTTACCACACCCTCCTGACCCTCACCCTTGGCTGGCGTCTCGCCGACGCCAAAAGATGTGATCAATCATGAGAAAACGCTTATGTAAACCACGCTTCTGGCACCGTTTACCCAGGTTCGCCCGGGTTCGCCCGGGTTCGCCCAGTGGCCTGGCATTACCCGGTTTAGGGTAGCCTTCAGGGGGTGTGCGTAGGAAGTTTAGGCTGACTTCGCGTTCGCGTAAAAGTTGCATATGCGTCAGGCGATAATAACCCTAATAAACCACGCTTCTGGTACCGTTTACCGGGTTTGCCCAGGCGACCACAACGAAGGCTGGCTGGTGTCCGCGGATCGGCCGGCAGAGAAGCTTGAACGAGCGCCTAAGCGGCTGTTTGCAGAGCGGATTTGCGCAGCGATAGTGCGCCTGGCGTAAGCGGAGTCAACGACGAACGCATGCAGATTCCTGATTCGCTCTATTCCTTCGCTTTGTGTTCGCGCCAGCTTGCCTGAGTCTCGGACGGTGAGAGTTCGTAGCAAAGCGCCAGCGTGTCGACGAGCCACTGGAACCTTTCCTCATAGGAAAGTTTTGCGAAACGCTCAATCTGTTCCGTCGTGGGCCGGCTGGCTAACGTGGTTCGCTGGGGTTCATTCATCACCATCTCCCAAAAGCTCGGCATCACTGCGATCCTTTTCGCGTCCGGTAGCCAGCTTCATCCGCCGAAGAAGAGATCGCCCCACGACCGGAACCCCCACGCCCCCAATCTGTCGCCAGACAAGTGACTGCGCAATTTCAGACCACGAGAAAGGGGATACCAAAAGCACGTCTAACTCTTCCATGACTCGCTTGGGATGCATCAGGGTGAAGGCGATTAGGTTCGCTCTGCGATCCATTGCTGGCGCGTCTCCGCGTTTTCGAGTTCGTGCAGGTCCACCGGCAAGCGTGGACGGAATTCCTCCTGCTGCAGCACAGCCACGAGCCGCTTCATGTTGTCGGCTGCCAGATCGACAAGAATGTCTAAATCGAAAGTCATACGGGGTACGCCATGAAGCACAACAGCAAAGCCGCCGGCAACAGCATAACGAGCGTGACCTGCTTCAAGCGCAGCCAAAAGCTTAAGATAAGGTCGTCAGTCATGGTGAAGTCCGCCTTCGTCTTGAAGTGGATGCGTCCCAAAGCGCTCACTCCCTTCACCGCCAGGCCTGTTGAATATGTCACCTGGGCGCCCGATTGGTCAAACACGCCCCAATACAGAGCAGGGGCTGCTAAACCGCGCTCACGATACAAGGCCCAAAACCGCGTCGTGCGCGTGCCCTTTGAACCCAAAGGATTGCAAATGCCTGCAGTTGGCCCCGTACCTGTGTAAGGTGACCGGGGCCTCGCAGCCATTTGGCTGGGGTCGAGCACGCAACTTAACAAACACGGCTTGCCCCCGTCGCCGCCAACTATGTACAATGTACACAATGAATCGGTACAGCGTTGCGGATGCTCGCAAGCAGATGGCACACGTTTTAGATGAAGCCGAAAAAGGCCAGGGCGTGATCATCGAGCGGAAAGGCGTGCTCTTTCGGTTGTCGCTTGATCAACCCAAGCGCCCCCCCCGCCGATCTAACCCTCCGCAACTCGAGATTCTTGACGCAGCGGTGGAAGCGGGCACTTGGTCTTGGGGCATGATGTCGAAGGGTGAAATCAAGTTTGTACCCACCCCGAAAAAGCGGAAGCGCACTTGACCTTACTGGATACAAACGCACTAATTTGGCTTTTGGCAGGGCACAAACGTGCCAGCAGATTGCCCAAAAACGAAAGGCGATTCTATGTGTCGCCTGTCAGCTTGCTTGAATTGCGGTTCTTGAGCGAGTCGGGCCGGATCCGTTTTCACAGAGGTGAGCCCGATCTCGAAAGTGACCCGCGCCTCGCGCTGGATAATCCTTCATCGGCGCAACTGTTCGAGCACGCTTGCTCCGTCACCTGGACGCGGGATCCGTTTGACCGTCTCATCGCGGCCCACGCGATTCTCCGCGGCTGGACTCTCGCGACCTCGGACGCGAACATCATTGAGAACCTGGGGCCCAGGGCGACGCTCGAATTGTGAAACGGGTCCCCCCCGGTGGGCGCCAAGATGCTTTTAGTGGAAGGCCGCAAGCCTCAACAAAGCCCCAGTTCCTGGAGCCCAGGTCGCACTGCGCCATTCATCGCCTGCGTTTACACCCGGCAACCATTCGGATACCTGGCAACCGTGTCGACCCGCCGTGAAGATGTTCTAGAGGCCTATCGCAGCCAAGCGGGCCATCGGGTTTGTCCAGGCCGGTTTGACGTTGCAGAGCCGCCAGGTTGAGCGCGGGCCCGGCCGGGGAGGGGTGCCCGTGTGGCAGGGGGAAACCTCCGTCGATTTTCACGGCACGCTCGCCGCCATTTGGTTGTGGTCGCGCGCGCAACATGAGCACGCACAACGCGTCTCAAAGGGGACATTTCTACTTGGGCCGAAGGGGACATTTCTATTTGGGCGCTACACATGAAATGTCCGATAAAAACGCTTAAAACGCTTATGTAAACCACGCTTTTGGCCCATTTACCCCCGGGTTTGCCCAGGGTTTAGACTTCCGCTTTTGAGCCGCCCGGAAATTGGCATCGAGCGCTATCTTTATTCGAAAGCAAAGAAGCCACGACACACGATCGCGGCTTCTTACTAGGTAAGTATCAGTTTCTCAATTTGGCCCAGGAACGTTGACCTGGATGGAAGACAGGCGTTTGTCAGACGTGGCGAACAACGTTTTTCGATCGGTTCCACCGAATGCGAGATTGGGCCCGGGCGGTGAAGGGTAGGCAAGCCGTCGGGCGAAAAGAAAGACCACGAACTCAGATGCCACGAAAGCACGCCGGAACTCCAAGTGGGCCGCGACGATGACGGGCTTTACTATGCAGAACTTCCGTTTTGAGAGCGGCCCTGCTGGCGCCGATGTCCTCGGGTGGACCAAGCCACAGCTCACAGCCACCCCGCCGCGTCACCAGCGGCCATATATGCCCCCCCGCAGCCGCAAAACACGGCTCTGTACCGGGTGATGCAGGCTCACCTTGCCTCCTTCCTGGACCAAGGAAGCCGTACGGAGGCAGCGTGGCCTACGACACGTCGAAGGCAGCGGCCAACCATCTCATCCGCGAACTGGCGGTTGAATTGGCGCCGCTTGTGCGGGTGAACGCGGTGGCACCTGCCACGGTGGTGAAGGGCAGCACGATGTTCCCACGCGATCGCGTGATCTCGTCGCTCACCAAATACAACATCCCCTTTAACGAGGGCGATTCACCGAGGCGCTTCGCGACAGCTTGGCGCAGTTCTACGCCGATCGCACGCTGCTCAAGCAACCCATCACACCGGAAGATCAAGCGGAAGCTGTGTTCCTGCTGGTGTCCAATCGCTTGCCCCGCACCACGGGCCAGGTGATCAACGTGGACGGTGGGCTTGCGGACGCGTTCTTGCGGTAGGCCGAGGGATAAAGCGGAATAGGACGCCCCGAGGTCGGAAGATCTTGGGGCGTTTTTGCGTTTTGGCGCAAAGCGGGCTTCTATCACGCGGGCAGCATCGCGGCTTCGATGCGGTCCACCTCGGTCGCGAAGAACGGTGCATTGGTGGCCTCTACGAAGATGGGATCGAGGGCATGAGGGTGGCGCTCGTAAAACTGCCTCAAGGCCAGCTTGTGACGCTCCTGCTCGCCTTCCCAGCTAACCTGCACAGGAATCACGCTCTTGCCCGAGCGAACAACGAAATCGACCTCGGAGCCGTCTCGCCAATAGCCAACCGGAAGCGCTCTGCGTCGAAGCGAGAGGAAGACGAAGGTTTCTAGTGCTTTGCCGCGGTCCCGCCCACCTGTGCCACTTACCGCACGATGCAACGCCGTGTCGATGGGATAGTACTTCTTGTTGCGGTGTGCAGATTGGCGCTCGGAGTATGAAAAGTGCGGGCATCCGAACAAGAGATAAGCCTGTTCACAAGCCTCAAGGCAATGGGCAACGGTATCCACAGATGCACCCACCGACGCCGCGATTCGCCGCAAACTAAGTTCTGATCCAACACTTTGGTAAACCGTTGCCGCGACTTGCAGTGCTCGGGTAGCCCTGGGCACTTACGCACCCAGGGCCCCCACAGATCCGGGCATGCGGGACTACCGCACCCGGCTCTTCAAGAATACAGGTTCACTGACGTGGGTTTCCGCAAGGGCATGTTGGGCAGAGGCAGAGGGTAACGTGCAAGTATGCGCAGGAAACGCTCCCACGTGATCCTTCCCCGTTGAGAGCGACGACGCAACCAGCCGCACCAGGTTGTCGCAACGGCCCAGTAGTAGCGTGAGAGCCCACGGGAATTCCCGGTGATGCCGTAGTACCCATAGTGCCCTCGCATCTTCTTCTGCAACGCTTGCTGCTGTTCTTGCACGCCATCGTGCCGGTGTGCCCGGCACCATACGCGTATTCGTTCCAGTGCTCGCGTTAGCCTTGCTTTCGCTGTGCTTCGGTTCACATACCACTTGCTTTTCCGAGACACACCCCAATGGTGGGTGAATCCTAGAAAGTCGAAAGTCTGTGGTTTCTCTTCGTCGCCTTCTTTCCGCCCGTCACCAGGTCGTCGTGTTGGTCGTTTGAAACGAACCAAGCGCGTCTTTTCTGGATGTAAGGTTAGACCGTATTTGCCAAGTTTTTTCGGCAGTACAGCCATCACCTGATTGGCATCATCTTCTCGTTCGCAGATCACAACGAAGTCGTCCGCATAGCGTACGAGCTGTGCGCGCCATTTAAGGTGCGGCAACACATCGCGTGCAAACCATTCGTCTAGAACCACGTGCAAATAGATATTTGCCAACAGCGGAGAGATCACTCCCCCTTGTGGCGTGCCGGATTTTGGTCGCGTGTACGCGCCGTTGTCCATCACGCCCGCCTTTAGCCATTTATCGACTGCCTTTCGTAAGACACCGTCCGTCACCCGCTGATCAAGAAAACTCCGAAGAAAACTGTGATCCAGTGTTCCAAAGAAATCAGCGATGTCTGCGTCAATCACGTAGCCACCTTTGAGTTTCATCAGTCCGTGCCACAGTTCCTGAAGTCCTTCGTGCGCACTTCGCCTTGGTCGAAATCCGAACGAGCATTCTTTGAAGTCTTGCTCGTAGATCGATTCAAGCACCATCGTCACCGCGCGCTGTAAGATCTTATCTTCCAACGTGGGGATGCCGATGGGTCGCATGCGCCCGTCGCTCTTCGGAATATGCACGCGACGCACCGGTGGGGCATAGTACGTGCCAGCTTTGAATCGATTGAGCAGCGATTGCAGGTTGTCCTGCAAATGCGCTGCATATTCGTTCCAACTTTGCCCATCTATGCCTACCGCTGCACCCGCGTTGATGCCTCCATCAACCACGCCATGTCGATGACATGATGTAGCGATGCAAACACGCGTGCAGGGTGCTTCCTTGCCAGTTCTGCTATCCATTCGATTTGTGTTGAGATGCTTCTCGAGCTCTGTGTCTCGTTCATCTTTTCCGTCTCCTGGTTCTGTATTCTTGGTCGCCCCTTTCCTCGACAGGATCCTCCTGAGCAGAGTTCTCCTGTTTCATAGGTCGTATAGGCGACTCGGACTTCCTAATGATCGTCCCACCGCGCTTCGTTTCCTTCGCTTGGCGGTACCTCGTCTGTACTCTGCTTTCGTGTTCCCTTGCGGGCTCCCAACTTCGTGAGCACGCCTTGTTGGGCCGGGCGTTGTTTGTGGAAGGCTGCCCATCTTCCGCGTTGGCGAGGAATCATCAGGACATCCCTAGGTTCCTGGGGGATCTCTTCGTGCGTGCCCTGTTCATCGACCCCGGTGAAGCTTTGGCGCCAGGTCACATTGCGGCGCCTCAGTATTGCCTGCCGGTCCTACGATACCGTCGGCCTTCACGTGTATAAACCTCTCGGGGCTCAATCCCACGGCCCATACGATCCCTGTCTACGCTTCGCAGCCGAGGTCACCCTCGTTCCACGCAAGACTCGGTTGCGGTTGGCGACCTGTGGTTCCTCAAAACCTCATCTGAACGATGAATGGACACCGATGTTGCTCGGCAGGGCGACGTGCCACCAAGGTCTGACCGCAATGCCGCTCCCGATGCGCGTGACAAATGGCCTGCGTTCATGTGAAGGCAGCCCTGTGCCGTTCGGCATGGTTTCGCCGTTCTCGCAACCGAAACGCCGACTCGGCTTCAGGCAGCGCGCCGCACGTACTTGTGGTGCAAGCCACCGACCATGGGCAAGCCAACCACGTTCCCGTTGTCATTGCCAATCACAGGGCGGGGCACGGGGGCATCCTTGGCCAACGACAAATGCGTGCGCGCGGTGTGGTAGTAGCCAACGTACTCGTCCAGAATGCGACGAAGGTGTTGCTCACCGAGGATGATCACGTGGTTGAGACACTCCCGTCGGATGCTGCCGATCACGCGCTCATGGTCAAGAACGATGAACACATACAAGACTCGGAATGTGGCCGTGGGCACAACGAAGAAATCAGCGGACGCAAGCTCCTTAGCGTGGTTGAGCAGGAATGTGCGCCAGGTTTGCGATGGGGGATTGCGCCGCCTGGGCATGTAGCGAGAGACGGTGGCTTCGCTAACTTCGGTGCCCAGCTTAAGCAACTCGCCATGAACGCGTGGTGCGCCCCACGTTGGATTTTCCTTGGCCATGCGGCGTATGAGGTCGCGTATTTCCGTGTCCTTCTTCGGGCGCCCACTCTTCGCGCGACTTTTCCACCTCCAGTACAAGACGGCCACCTGCTGACGAAGTGCCAGATTTTCCAGGGCGAGCTCACATTGAGGCTTGAGGCTCGACCTTGCTGTGGCGAGCAGGGCGAAAATGAGGTTCAGCATGAGGCCGGAAGAGCTTGACGGCGTTGCCCAAAAATTCAATCATTGCGGGGTGTATGCCTTGTTGATACGAGCTTCATGCTCAGGCAACTGTTCGGGCTCTAGCAAGAGAAACGAATGGGACGACCCATGCTCAAAAACGGTCTCGCGACCCAGGACCCAACGGCCTGTCCACATCGTCTCGACAGAAAGTAAGATACAAGGACCCACAGGAAGACGTTAAACGATGAGCGTACTAACGTCGCGCGCACAAACAGCGCGTACGTTTGCAGCGAGGTCGTAGGTTTCGTTGCCAGCGTGTATGACGTCCAAACGATCCAGTTCGAGGTCGGTCATCGCCTTATGCATGGACGCCGTCACATGCGGTGCGTCCGTGCGCTTTACCTCAAAAGCCCTTAGCTTGCCACCAACGCTGAGCACGAGGTCGACTTCGGCGCCGGTGTGGGTACCCCAAAAGAAACATCGATCGGGCGCGACTTTAAGCGCCGAGATGATCTGCTCAATCATGAATCCTTCCCACGAAGCGCCGACCTTAGGATGCATCAGGACTTGATCCCGGGATTGAAGATCCAAGAGTTCGTGCAAAATGCCCGTGTCTCGCAGATACACTTTCGGCGACTTCACCTGCCGTTTCGAGATATTGGCATGCCATGGCGCGAGCAGCCTCACCATGAACGTGGAAGCGAGGACGTCCAGGTAGTGCTTTACGGTCTTTTCGCTCACGCCGAACGCACGAGCTAGCTCGGCCCCATTCCAAACCTGCCCATGGTAATGCGCGAGCATCGTCCAAAAGCGGTGCATCGTGCTTCCGGCGAGACGGAGCCCTAACGTAGACAAATCTCGTTCTAGAAAAGTGCGGATGAACTGCGCACGCCAGCGGCTGCTTTCGGCGTCCGACCGAGCGCTATAAGAAGGGGGGAATCCGCCTCGCAGCCAAAGCCGGTCGATCGCTTTGGCGCCAACCTCCTTCGCCGAGAGCCCCCCTAGTTCGTGATAGGTGATGCGACCTGCAAGTGTCTCGGAGCTTTGGGCCAACAACTCAGGCGAAGCACTACCCAGGACTAAAAATCGCGCCGGCTTGCGTGGACGATCGGCAAGCACCCGAAGCACCGGAAAGATTTCGGGGCGGCGCTGAATCTCATCCAGAATGATAAGCCCTCGAAGCGGCTCAAGTGCCAACATTGGCTCGCTTAGCCGGGAAAGACTCCTCGGATCCTCAAGGTCGAACATCGTCACGGGGCCGGGATGCGCTTGGGCTAAGATGCGTGCCAGAGTGGTTTTTCCCACTTGGCGCGGCCCTATCAGGCCGACCACAGCGAACTGGCGCAAGAGGCGGTGCAATTGATCCAGATGATCTCGCCGAGCAATCACAATGGAAATGAATATACACGAAAAACCGGAGGTAGAGTCCAGGATTTCAAGGTCAACCCCACCCTCGTGTGTTGCAGGCAAGCTCCGCCGGCAGAGCGTGAAAACCTGGAGGTAGACTCCGGGATTTCATGCCTCGCTAAGTTTTTTTCCAGCGGTGCCCGAAGTGTCCTTTTCCCATCGCGACGCCTTCACGCGGCCTCTCGGTGTTCAGCGTCCCACCCAATCGTGACCGCGATTATTTATACCCGGGTGATATTGACGTTCTATTATATCCGGGTAATATTGAGTCATGGACAACGGCGGTGAGTTAAATGTGGTTGCGTTTGCTGGCTGCATGCAGGTGGCTGCGGGCCCCTTGATGCAAGTGGCGCTGGCCACCAAGCAACTCATTGATCAAGGCACGGAAGAAAATGTGCTGGTGTTCGATATGGCCACCAGTGAAATGGTGGAAGTTGATTTTCGGGGCACGCATCGGCAATTCCAAGCGCGAATGGAACGCCTGACGGCGGCAACGGGCGAACCCGTCAGCGCCGAGCCGCGCGGTCCAGGCCGGCCGAAGCTGGGCGTGGTCGCGCGAGAAGTGACGTTGATGCCTAGGCATTGGCAGTGGCTCGCGCAACAGCCAGGCGGCGCATCGGTGGCGTTGCGCAAATTAGTGGAAGACGCGCGCCGCTCAAACCTACAAAAGGATCAAGTGCGCCAAGCCCGCGAAGTGACATATCGATTCATGTCAGCGACGGCGGGCGACCTCGTAGGCTTCGAGGAAGCCACGCGTGCGTTGTTCGGAGGTGATGGGCGCAAGTTCAAGTCGTTGATTCGAGCCTGGCCAGCGGACATCGCCAAGCATCTCAAGCTGCTAACCAAGGATGCCTTCGCTGACGGACAGTAAGTAGGGTCGCCAGGCGTTTAGAATCCAAAGACGCATGGAGTCATTGCTCGTTGCGGCTCTTTTGGAGCTTCGCACCTAACCGGGATAACATGGTCAGCAGACGAACCCGTTGAGCTTTCAGAAACGCATACATTTGATCACCGGAAAAGGCGGCGTCGGTTGAACGATCGTCTCTGTGGCGGTGGCTCGCGCGCTGTCGCAGGCGGGACGAAAAGTATTGCTCGTAGAGATGGGGCAGTCCGAAGGAGGCTTTTCGCCATTGGGAAAGTACTTCGGAAAAAGATCGCTTAATGATCAGCACGTGCTACCACAGGTATTGCGCTTCGCCAATGGGTGTTAACCCATCCCTTTGTGCTGCGCTTTCCCCTGGCCTTCGATGCGCGCCTGCTGGGCGCCGTGCACCTTCTGTTCACAGACACAGTGGCGGCCTTCTATCGCGAGCGTGCCGCCAAGACCTGCGGCGCCACCAAGGCCGAGTGTGGCGGCCTCACGGTGATTCAGCGCGCCTCAAGCGACTTGCGCTGCAATCCGCATTTTCACACTGTGTTCCTTGATGGCGTTTACGTGCGCGACAAGCAAGGTGGCGCGCCCGTGTTTCACCCCGCAGCACAGCCCTCGCAAGCACAGGTGGAGGCGGTGGTGAAAAAGGCAGCCCTTCGCATTATCCGCTTCTTGAAAAGACGCGGCCTCATCGCGCTTGCCACGGCACCCGGTGATGATGAACTCACGGTCATCGTTGGCGACGAGACCTTGGGTGAAGACGACCCATTGCTCGCACAGCTGCTTGCTGCTTGCCACCGCTGGTTTGCCACCCGCAGGACCGGCGCAGCAGCGCGCCCCCGTGCGCCTGGCTTTGCCTGCCAATGCCCAGCCTTCACGCAAAGGCCGCCTGTGCGCCGAGCACTGGGGCTTTAACCTGCACGCCGCCACCCGCGTGCACGGCAACGACCATCAAGGCCTCATGCACCTTTGCCGCTACATCCTGCGCCCGCCGCTTGCCCCGCTTGCACATCCTTCCCGGCAACAAAGTGCAGCTCGACTTCAAACGCCCGTGGTCCGATGGCAGTGTGCCGTGGAAATGCGGCAAGAAAGATCACCAATGAGTGAATGAGCTTGCAACAGAAGCTGCATGAGTGATGAAGGAAGGCCCTTCGGAGTCGGCGATCCACCG
>JBBSJE010000166.1:0-13955 GCA_038257535.1 Polyangia bacterium | reverse complement strand
GGTTTGGCGGCAATGGGGGCATGCAGGTCTTGGGCGGGCGATTCCGCTGGTTGCGCTGCAGCGGCGGCCGCAGTGGCGGCGGGCACAATGAGGGGTCGCCGGCGGGCACCCTGGGCGCATGAAAACCAGAACAACGCTTCTTGTTGCAACAATTGTATGCGCGTTTGCAGGTACCGCCTTGGCGCAAGACGGAATGGGAACAACTTCGACGGCTGGGCCCACAGGCTGGGGTGCTGGCGCTGAGGCCATGCTCTTGGGTGGGCCTGCCGGCGCCGCCATCGTCTATGACATGGGTGATATGCACGTCGATGGCATCTTGAGTATGGCTGCGGGGGACAACACCCAATTGGGCTTGGGTGGGCGCTTGTTGTGGGTGTTGCATCGATCAAGCGCGGCCGATTTTTCATTGGGCGGCGGCCTCGGCGTGCTGCACCACGATCGCAACGACCGCAACGACAACAACGATTCCGTCACCGATTTTCATCTTGAGGCGATTGGGCAGATTCGTGCGTTTATCACGCAGAATGTGGCACTGAGCACCACGTTTGGTTTTGGTGTCAATCTTAACGATGGCCGGGATGACAGCTTTGCCTTCGGTGGCCAGTTTCTAACCAGCGCAGGTCTGGTGTACTTCTTCCGATAGGCTCTGGCCTGGCGGCCCTCCCGTTCTCCGGGCATGGCCGAGACTAAAGCCGCGACAGTCCCAAACTGTGGCGGCGTTTGACCTCTTCGGCGGTGAGTTCGCGGGCGAAGATGGCGGCGGCGTTGAGGCGGAGGTTTACCTGTTCACCAGTGTTGAAAAGCAACTCTGGATCGGCTTCGTCCTCGGGGGATACGAACACCAGCCGAGAGTTGGAATCTGGCACCTCATCCTGCGCATGCACCACCTTAGCCCCATCGAAATAGACTGTCACCAAAGACACACCCGGCTGATAGGTGAAAGCCAGATGGTGCCAATCCTCTGTCAAAGACTTGGTCTCCGGATACTTTACATCGATCAGCCCCACGCTTGTTCTAAGCTCAATCCACACGGCGCCGTCTCTCACAAGCATGGAGAACGCACCGGAGGGAAAGCCCAGCAACAACGACGACCCATCCTCTAGAACGGTGCCTCGGATCCAGACCTCAAACGTCAATCCACCACCTGCGAGGGCGATGACATCGCCCAACTCCTTGGCCGCTGTTGGCGTGGCCTTTAGGGCATTGTTGCGCAACCACAAAGCGTTGCCTTCGACCACGGGTTCCTCGCCGTCAGCCTCAGTGCGATGCAGAAGCAAAGGCAGGTTCGGGGCTCGCGGCGCCATGTCTGCAACCACATCATCGGCGAGCTGTGCGAATCGCCATGCAACCACTGGATCGCCCAAGCCGACGTCGCTATCAGAGCTTGTGTCAGCGCTGCCGTCACGGCCCATTGATGCATCTGATTCTGCACGCAGTCTGTCCCAATCGATGCAGCTGGCACTTGACTGAAGGGTCAGCACCGCCATGCATGCGATGAAAATCTGGCGTCTCATCAAAATCGTCCCTGCCATGACAATCCCACGTGGCGCTCATGGATCCAAGCGCTGGGCACAGCCGAAAACCTAAGCGATAAAGGCTTGGGGGACTCGGCGCTCTCTGACCAGCGCCACCAAGCCAAACCCGCGACGGTTGTGAAAGCCCCCACCGCCAGGGCTGCGTAGCTGACATTCGTGATGGCTTGCCACCGGTCTATGGTTTCGTCAGAGCAGGGACGACACTGGCCTTTCAAAGCGTTGAAGCGTAGGCGCGCAACCGTATACATCACACCGCCTCCAAACAAAACGGCCCCGCCAGATCCGGCAAGCCACAGCGGCGTTGTTGATGATTGGCTGGGGCGAGTTTTCGCGGGCGCAGACGCTTGCACATCTACGTTTGCCGTTGCGGCCGCGCGGTTGGCTTCGGCCTGGCATTGCCGCATCCTGTTTATGTGCCCTTGCACCTCCACGCGCTCGGGTGCACGTGGATCGGCGGCGAGATAAAGCTCATAGTGACGTAACGCCGCTTCGCAATTGGCGGGCACCTTCAAGCGGTTGGCTTGCGCGATATTCAACAGCAAAGCGCCTGCGGGTTCCAAGGCATACGCAGCCTCGAAATGCAAAATGGCGTCTTCGTATCGGCCTTCGCTGTAGGCATGCGCGCCTTGTTCATAGCGCTCACGCGCCTCCTCGCGCGCCTCGGTTGTCGTAGGGGCATCCTGCGCCCACGCTGGCAATGATTGTTGCAAAGCACAGCACAGCAAACTCACGACAATCCACCCCCAGCGTGAATTTGTAAGATGGCTTTGCCCATCAACGGCCATAGGGGTCCTTTATACCGTCAAGCAGCGGCGAAGGCGAAGGCGCGGGCGAAGGCGTAGGGGGAGGGGGCGTAGGGGAGATGACCGGTGTGGGTGAGCGGCTCAAGCCAGCTCGGGGTGCGGGGGGGCGCGCTCGTGTTTTGGCGTCGGGGCGAAGGGGCCTGGCAGGCTTTGGCGGCTGCTGCGCAACCTCAGCTGGCATTGCGGCCTTGGGGACATCCGGTTTGGGCAGAGGCTGTGCGTACGGCAAGGGCGCAACGTTGGGCGGGGGCGGCAAGTCCGTAGCTTCAGGGCTGCGCGGGGCCGCGGCTTGGTTCGCTTGCGTCCATCGATATCCGCCGTAGCCAGCCACGAGCAGGATGGAGGCACCTGCCCCCAAAAGCAGGCGGCGGGCTTGGGGTGAAGTCACAGGCGCCGCGCGGGTCTTGGCCTGCTCCAATGCCAAAAGCAGTTGCGCCATGGACGGATAGCGAGCGTTTCGATCCAGGGCCATGCCCCGCTTCAGGATCGCAAAGAACCCCGGAGGCACAGGGCTTTTCGCAGGCGGCGTCCGCAAATGGCCCGCCAGCACCGCACGTGCCAACACAGGCAGTGAGCGCTCTGCATCGTCGACGAAGGGTGGCTGCCCGTAAAGCGCAACATAAAGCGAGGCACAGAAATTAAATTGATCGGTCGCCTGATCGGCGCGCGCGCCACGAAACTGTTCCGGCGCCATATAGGCTGGCGTTCCTGCGAACGCGGCCGCTTCCGTGAGTGTCAGCAGAAAGGATCGCACCGACGTTAATGATTCGCCGCTGGTGCCGTCCCCGGCGTCTTTGTCGCCATCGGCGTGGGGCTGTGACGCGCGCGCCAAACCAAAGTCGGTGACACGGGGGCGACCATCGGCGCCTAGGAGCACATTTTCAGCTTTGAAATCGCGATGGATAAGTGCAGCTGCATGCGCGGCCACCAGCCCCTGACCCGCCGCCACGAACTGGGACACAATCGCTTGCCAGCCATGGTTCGTCTCAGTCAACCACCGCGCCAACGTGCGGCCTTGCACCAACTCCATCGCGATGAACACGCCATCGTCGAAAAATCCGGCGTCATATACGGCCACCACCGCGGGATGCGAAAGCTGCGCCATGGCCCGCGCTTCGCGCAGCAGACGCTGGGCATCCACTTCGGCGTTCGGGCTCCGTTTGTCTGGTCGCAAGATCTTCAGCGCCACACGCCGGCTTAGTTGTGGATCGAAAGCTTCGTAAACAAGTCCCGCGCCACCCGAACCCAGCAGCGCCCCAATCTGGTACCGCCCTATCTGCGTTCCAAACGGCATAGGCTCAGTCGAACTGTGGCTGTTGTCCAGGGGCTCATGGCCGGACGTTTCAGCGGGCATTGGTAGACCTTTACGCGTCTGCGCGACCAATACACGGCACCGGCTGCAAGTGCCCAGGTGATCGTGGATCAAAGGGCGCAGGGACGCGGTGGTTGCACCACCTACAAACCCGAGGATTTCGTCGTCGCTCAGGCAAGAACGCATGCCGTTCGATCTCGCACGGGAATGGCATCAGTGTATCATGGGCTTTCCAGTTCCCCAACGGACGCTAGGCATGCGGACTCAGTTGTTCAAAGAGGCTCTGTTTGAGGCGTATGACACCGCGGGCGGTCCTGCTTTGTCAGATGAGCGCGGCACCGGCGAGTTCCTGCTCGCCCTTTGGGATCAAGCGCGGGGGGTGTGGCCCCATTGCCAGCCTAAAGCGCCAGCCTTCGCACGGGCCTTGGCCGAACGTGCCACAGGGCAAGCCGATCCCGTGATGGCCTTGAGCACCTTACACGCGGCGGATTTGTTTCTGGCTTTGGCCTGTGTGGAAGGCCATCCGGTGGCGTTGCAGTGCTTAGAACAACATTTCTTGTCGCGGTTGGGCGGCGAACTGGGACGCAAGGGGGGGCTTGCCGTGTACGCAGACGAAGCCCAGCAGATGCTGCGGGTCAGGTTGCTGGTGGGACAATCCGGCGAGCCCCCGCGTTTGGTTGGGTACCGTGGCACGGGCCCACTGTCAGCGTGGCTGCGGTTAACGCTCACGCGTTTGGCGTTGAATCTACACAATGCCGCTGCGCGCGACACCAGCTTGGACGACGACCTGTTTACGGCATCGGAATCATCCCCTGATCCGGAGCTTTCGTATTTGCGGCAGCATTACCAGTCCGTGGTTTCGCAAGCTATGCAAGAGTCTTTGGAGGCGCTGCCGGGCGAAGAGCGCGCGATCTTACGCATGCACTTTCTGGATGGCCTTTCCGCCGCGGAGGTTGGGTCGTTGTTTCAAGTTTCGGGGCGAACCATACAACGCCGCATCGCGGAGACCCGCAAACAGATTGTTGATAATGTGCGCAAACGCGTGGGGCAAAAGGTGGGTTTAAACCCCAGCCAGTTGGAGACTTTGATGCGTCTTGTGCAAAGCGACTGGAATCTCTCGGTGCAGAGAATCTTGGGCACAGACGCCCCAAAGTAGCTGTTCAGGTGTTTGTGGTCACATCAGCAAATCAATCGGGCCTTTGACTGGCTCGGGGCCCCCTTTGGCGAAGTCATTCGTGGGTGTGCCCAGCGCTGTGGCCAAGGTGCAGTACAAATCTGCCATCGATCGGTAGCCTGACGATCCGCGAGCAGGGAAGCGCAAGAATCGGCCATCCGCCTTCAACTTGCCGCCCGCATTCCCAAACAACGCCACAGGCCAGCGATTGTAGTGGGCGTGGTGATCTTCGCCGTTTTCGCTCGTGAATACGAACACGCTGTTGTCCCAAAGCGTGCGATCACCCACCTTGATGGTGGCCAGGCTTTGGATCGTGCGTGCCATCAGTTTGCCGAGCCAGTTGTACATGATCGTGAACGCTTCGGTGCGACCTCGCTCGTCCGCATGGCCGTCAATGTTTTCGTGGTTGGTTCCGGAAAACAACTTGCCAAGGTCGGGAAACGTGTCGTGTGAGGGTCCGCACCCACACGACACACCCACCACATTGGTGACGCCGCAGGTAAGTGCCAACGTGCCAATCAAGTTCATCGATTCCAGCGCATCAACGGGCGTTGCGGGCGTGCCCATGGGCACGGGAGGAATCGTGCAGTTGGCCGTTACCAACTTGATGGCTTGCTGATTCTTCTCGAACTCCTCGATGGCCTCCAAATACAGTTCAAGCTTCCGTTTCTCTGTGCCGGCAAGGGCGCCTTCAAGACGTTTAATATCCCCGCGTATGGTGTCGAACACAAGGCGCTGTCGGGCCGCCGCCTTGTCGTTGCCTCCGGTAGGCGCGTTGGGTGCGGGCGTCATCGCCTTGCCAAACACGTCGGTAAACAAAGCGCTGGGGTTTTGGTAAATGGGCAAAGGCTTGTCTTTTCCAGCGGCGAAGATGCCGTAGTGGCCTGCGGCGGTGGCCGTCTCGGCCGTAGAGATGCCGTAAAGCACCGACTTGCGCGGGGTTTTGGTGCCAATTTGGTTGGCGATGAACTGGTCTATTGTAATGCCTGCAGGCGGGCCGAATTCTCCTCCGGGGGACCCTTCGTCGCCATTTTCGTCACCCATCGCGCTCAGCGCACCGTAGTTGGTTGAGTGGCTAGCGCCCGTAACTTTGTTCGCCAAACCATCAATCAACAACATACGGCTGCGGTAAGCCTCCATGGCCTTGAACATGGGTGGCAAGGTAAAGGTCTTGGGGGCATCAAGCAGAGTTGACTGCACGGTTAACACGTCATCAGGCTGGCTGCGTGCCGCAAACTCTTTAGGCGTAAATAGCCAATCGGGATGAATGCCATTGCCCGAGAGCATAAAGAAGGCAATTTTGCGATCATTTACCTGCCCGCGCGCTTCGGACACCAAAGCGCTCGCAATCGGCGACAACAGGACAGCACCCGCACCCAATCCCAGGCGTTCAATGAAAGAGCGTCGTGAAACCGCAGGGGGAAGCATGCGCGCAGAAATGGTTGTGTTGTTTTTGCTGGTGGCCATGGCGTTTCTCCTAGAAGCTGCGTTTCAAAAATGACTCTGATGTGAACAGCGCCGCGACGAGCTCGAAAAAATCTCCTTCGCCTGCTTGGTAAGCGTTGACCGCGGTTTGCAACGCGCAGCTGTCGAACGCATCTTCAGGCCGTCCCATGAAGTAGCGGAAGCCATGGCGAACGAAGCACTTCTCGACCGTGACTGAACGGGCAAGCTTTTGCGTCATATCAATGGCATTGGTGAACGGACCGTCAACGTCTTCCGTTCCCGTGAGAACCCCACTGCCGTCAAGCGTCTTGCCATGCTGGGACGTGCGGTAGCGGCCAAAGGCATCGTAGTTTTCCAGGGCCAAACCCGGCGGATCCAGCAACGTGTGGCAACCCGCACAACGGGGGTTGCCAACATGTACCTCCAATTGCTCGCGCATGGTCAACTCCGGCTTATCTAGCTTGGCCACCACATCAAGAGGAACTTCGGGGATTTCCTGGCAAAGAATGCTTTCGTTGATAAACCGCCCGCGCTTGACCGGCAGGGTTTGCTCAAACGTCGACGTTCCCGCTAAGAACGCAGGATGTGTGAGTAGCCCCGAACGCTGCTGCGCCGGCAGCGTTAAACGGGTATCTTCCTGAGGCTCGGCGCTCAATCCGTAAATCTTGTAGCTGTCGCAGCCGGCAAACCCCACCGAGGTTGTCAGCAGGGTCTTGAGAAAATCTTTGCGACCATGGGTTGCATAGACATCGTCAACCACCATCAGGGCGTCCTGCATGATGCGCGCTTTGCCGTACTCGCACTTTTCCTCAAGCGACTTGTTCACTTGCAGCACGCGGCCCAGTCGAAAATATTCTGAAATGAATTCGCGCCCCGCGGACGCTGCAGGCGTGGCCAAGATTCGCAACACCTGCGCCTTGATCTCGTCCGCCGTGGCGAGCTTGCCCGCCTCAGCGGCGGCCCACAGCGATTCATCAGCGGGGGCTTCGGTTAGTGTGTAGGCCAGTGCCGCCGCGGTCTCAAAGGGTGTTAATTGCGCCACACCTTGGCTCCCTTGCATCGGCTCTCCTAGCTCCGCAATAAATAGAAACTGCGGCGCCATCAGCATCGACTCGAAGGCGATGCCCAACGCTTCGTCGCGGCCAAACATGCCCGCGTTGGATTTGGCTAGCCCGGTGTAAAGCGCCACCTCCTCGGATTTTAGGGGACGACGAAAAAGGATTGCGCCTCGTTGTTTGATCAAGGTCTCCAGGCAGGCGTCCGCCGCACCGCCCGACATTGCCGATGACCAACAGCTGTTGGTGCCCAGCGATGTGACAAGCCGCGTGGCAATCTGAGACGAAGCGGGCAGCAGCCGTGCAAACTCGAAGTTGGTCAGACTGTGGTCGGCCGAATAGGTCTTGAACCGATGGTCGCCGCCCGCAGGCTCGAGCGGAATCGTTACCCCTTCCACAGGCTTCGGCTTGCTGCCATCGGCTGCAGGGCTTCCATCCAGAAAGACGGTGGTCGTGTTTGCGTATTGCGAAGGCGTCAAGCGTCGCAAACGGCGCGGGGGTGGCGTCGGCAGATCTTGCTTCGCACACGTAAACTCCGCCATGCCTCGCGGAGCCATCATGTCGGGCGGGGCACCACCTTCAGGGTCGTCACCGCCCGAATCATCATCATCTGACGGTCTGCGGTCATTGTTGTTGATCGCGCCTTGGCAGGCCATGCTCAGCGCAAGGGGCGCCCACAAGCAAAATTTTTGTAATGCGTGAGATGCTTTTTGTATTCGCATGACGAGGTTTCCGTTTCCCTTGAGGAAAGTTGCGTGGCCTAAACCCGTTCCTCGTTAAACAGACCAATGCGCGTGGCAGACGCGACAATCTTTTTGGCAAATTGCTCAAAATCCGAACCCTGACGCGGCGCCCGTTCGATTTGTTGTCGCGGAATCCGATCCCGCAGGTCTATCCCCAGAGGTTCCCAAATCATGCACCATCGATTGTCCCGCCCTGCGTTTGTCCCCGTGTTGCTGGCACTGATGGTCGGCTGCCAGGGCAGGGTCTCGGCGCCTGACGGGGCGGAAAGCGGCGACAGCGCGATAGCGGGGGCTGGCGGTGGGGAGCCTGGGCCCTTGCTGGGCATTCCTGAAGGCCAGACGTGCGCAGCAAATGTGGACCCGGGGCGAACGGTTTTGCGACGCCTTACCGCGGATGAATACGACAACACCCTCCGCGACTTGCTGGGCGACGCCAGCACGCCTGGCCGGGGCTTCCCCGCGGACGACCAGAGCGCCGCAGATCAATTGATCCTCACTGGCTTGCTATTTGAAAAGTACGAGACCGCCGCCAGCACCGTGGTGGACGCCGTGTGGCAGCGCGAGATGACAAGCTCCAAGACTGAGCCGCACCTGCTCATCTGTAAGCCTTCGGGAGGCGACACAGCCTGCGCGCGTCGTCTGATCAAGACGTTTGCGCGCAAGGCCTTTCGAAGGCCTGTGGATGATGCGGAACTTGCGGCTTACTACAAGCTTGCAGAATCCGGTGACATCGTGGCGGGCACGAAGGCGGCCGTGCGGGCGCTATTGACCTCACCGTTTTTTCTTTTCCGCATCGAAGTGCCTTCGGCTGGTGACGCCAGCAAGGTGAGCCCCCTGTCGCCGCACGAGCTTGCCACACGTTTGTCATACGCCCTGTGGGCGAGTACGCCTGATGCACGGCTTGACCAGCTTGCCGATTCTGGAACGCTTGCGAAAAGCGACGTGCTGCAAACGGAGATCCGCCGTATGCTGGCAGACCCTAAGGCAGAGGCGTTGGCCACTTCCTTCTCGGCGCGATGGCTGGGTTTTCGCGAGGTTCTGTCGTCGCGCCCTGATGCGCAGATGTTTCCTGAAGTGACGCCTGCTTTGTTGGCCTCCATGGCGCTGGAAACCGAGCGCTTTATGCGGGAATTGATTGTGCAAGATAGACCGCTCATCGATCTGCTTGATGCTGAGTTTACGTTCGCCGATGCAGGTTTGGCGCAGCATTACGGGCTGCCAACTGCGGGCCTAAGCGAGCAAGCACTCACACGGGTCGACGTTGCAGGGCAGGCGCGGCGAGGCATTTTGGGCCATGGGTCGTTCTTGGTCTCCACCTCGCCGCCCACGCGGACTTCGCCTGTGAAGCGCGGCAAGTGGGTCGCTGGGCGCTTGCTGTGTTCGGCACCGCCGCCCCCCCCGCCGGGCGAAGACATTCCCAGTGAAGCCGCCACGCAAGCCAAGACTGAGCGCGAACGGTTGGCCATACACCGGGTAAAACCCCAATGCGCCGGATGTCACGAGTTGATCGATCCCATCGGCTTGGGGCTTGATAGGTACGACCCGGTGGGTAAGTTTCGCGACGAAGTCAAGGGCCAGCCCATCGACGACAGCGGCGTGATGCCCGATGGAACGGCCTTTAAAGGACCCAATGAGTTGGCCACCTTGCTGCGCAAAGATCGGCGCTTTGCCGAATGCACAGCGCACCATCTGCTGACGTGGACTCTGGGGCGCGTGCCCCAAGGCGCTGATGGCTGCTTGGTGGGGGAGGTGGCCGACACGTTGGTGAAGCCAGGGGCTGGCATCAGCGAGCTTTGGTCCACAATCGTCAAGAGCCGCGCGTTCACCCACCGACGCGGCGACGTTCAAGGAGAGACGCCATGAACCGACCCTGGAGAATTGCGCGACGAACGTTTCTGCGCGGCACTGCGGCCAGCATGGCTTTGCCGCTGCTTGACCAAATGTGGTCCTCTGATCGGGAAGCTTACGCAGCGACACCGCCCTTGCGATTTGCCGCCGTGTATGTGCCCAATGGCATCTTGATGCAGCGGTTTACCCCTGCCACAACCGGCAGCAACTACGCATTGACGCCGAGCCTGCGACCGCTTGAACCCATCAAGAGTGAGGTGCTGGTTGTTTCGGACTTACACAATCGCGTCGCCGGCGAACTGCCCAATTTGCATTTGGCGGGGGTGGCTTCGTTTTTGACGGCGCAGTTTCCCAACGGTCGAGATGGTGTGATCAACAACCACACCACTGTGGATCAAGTGATCGCGCAATCTGTTCGTGGGCAAACGCGCTTCAATTCGCTAGAGCTGGCGGCTGAAGCTGGCGGCATTGAAGGCTGTGACGGCATTCCTTGCGTTTATGGACTCACCCTCGCCTGGGCGAATTCCCGGACGCCGTTGAAGGTTGAGGTCAACGCGCAATCGGCATTCAATCGCATCTTCTCTGACGTTTCAACGGGTCCGAACGTGGGCGATGGTGAACTGGAGCAGCGAACAAAACTGCGAACCAGCGTGTTGGACGTGGTTCGCTCAGACGCTGATCGGTTGCGGGCCCGCTTGGGCACGGCAGACCGGCTCAAGCTTGAAGAGTATTTTAGTTCGGTGCGCGAGTTGGAAACCAGGCTGATGCAAGCAACCGGGGCGGGAACGGGTCAAATGTGCAAGCCGGGGGCTGTACCCGCCAAAACACTGGACTACCGTGCCAATGCCAAGGCCATGCTCGATGTCATCGCGTTGGCGTTTCAGTGCGACATCACCCGGGTGGTGACGTTTATGCTAGGGGCCTGGGAAAGCAGTTATGTCTTCGATTTTCTTTCTGTGCGTGCCGACCACCATGGTGTGTCTCATCACGGCGGCGACAGTGGAAACTGGCGAGATCTTGAAGCCATTAACACCTGGGAGGTGTCTCAGTTTGCTTACCTGGCAGAAAAGTTGAAGAACATGAAGGAAGGGGACGGCAGCGTGCTGGATCACTCTGCGCTGCTGTTTGGCAGCGACGTCTCCGACGGCGACAGCCACTCGTATGAAAATATGCCCACGCTTGTGGCTGGCCGGCTTGGCGGTGCCATCAATTCGGGGCGGCACATCCGGGCTCCAGAAGGCACACCTGCCGCCAATTTGTTGCTGGGGCTCATGCGGGGCTATGGCCTCACAGATGCGAGGTTTGGCAACAGCACGGCGGCGCTTAATCTAAAGGCTTAGTGCCCCGCTAGCGTACGTGACGCTGTAAGAAATTCTGCACGCTGGCCAGGATGCGCGCATCCACATCGGCTTGGGTCTCGTTATTGGCGGTCAGCGTGCGTTTGGCCACCATCAACGAATGGTCGCCTTGCTCAACAACATGTAGCTCCGAGGGCGCTTTGCGTTGTGGCAGCACCGCTTGCAGCTCTGGCAACGGACACAGGGCATCGCGGCTGCCTTGCACAAACAGGATGGGCGCCTTCACCTCAAGCAAAACTTCCGCCCGGCTTTTGCCAGATCCCGCGCTTCGCAACGGGTAGCCAAAACACACGAGTGCTTTGACTGTGTGGTTACCGGCCGCCGCCCATTGTGCCGCCAGATGGCACCCCATGCGGCCGCCCATCGATTTTCCTGCGATCACCAATGGCGCGCCCGGGTTTGCCGCCTGCGCTTCGGTCACCGCATCTGCGTGAGCGGCCAGCAACTTGTCAGCACGGTCGGGGGTTTTGCGCCCGTTCTGCATATAAGGGTAATCGAAGCTGGAGACCGAGCCGCACACGCCCAGCCGCGCCGCCCAGCCGCGCATCCAGGGATGCGACGAGGGGGCACCTGCACCATGCGCGAAAACGATGACGGGAAGCATGATTGGCGGTGAGCATAGCCGACATTGTTGGCGGGACGAAATGCGCTTGGTTGGTGTATATGAAGGGGGGTATGACCCACAGCAAATCCCTGCTGCAACCCACGTCTGACGGCACGCGGTTTGAGCTTCACAGCCCCACCGCTATGCCGAAAGCGTCGGCGTTCTTGTGGAACCGGCGCATGATGATTCACGTGACCTGCCGTGGATACGCCGTTGCGCAGTTCATGCAGCCGGAACCCGCCAAGTACGCGCACCCGCCTGTTTTGGCCGCCAAAACCTTCATGCAGCCGGAGCAACCCTATTTCGCGCATCACCCTGGGCGCTTTGTTTATGTGAAAGACGAAGACACACAGCAGGTGTTTTCAGCTCCATACGAGCCTGCGCGGGGCAAACTAGATTCGTTTTGTTTCTCCGTAGGGAAAAGCGACATCTGCTGGACGGCCATTTGTGGCGGCATTTCGGTGAGCATGCGCTTGACGCTGGCGGTTCAAGATCCAGTTGAAATGTGGACGGTGGAGGTGAAGAATCTAAGCGACGGTCCTCGTCGCTTGAGCGTGTATCCCTATTTCCCGGTGGGTTACCCATCGTGGATGAACTTGTCGGGGCAATACCGGCCTGATCTGGGCGCCGTGGTGTGTTCTTCCATCACCCCTTATCAAAAGCTCGAAGACTACGAAAAGAACAGACTGCTGAAAGACAAAACCTACTTGTTGGCCGACGAAGCGCCGGTGGCTTGGGAAGTCAATCAAGAGGCCTTTGAGGGCGAAGGAGGGCTTGCGCGCCCTGATGCGATCGCGAACGCCCGTCTTGAGGGAGGCGACGCCCTTTACGAACTGCCGACTTGTGCCCTTCAGTATCAAACGACCTTGGCCTCTGGCGAAGCAAAGACGCTGAGGTTTGCGTTTGGCCCCGCCTTCGACGACAGCGAAATCGCAGCGATTCGCAAGCGGTTGTTCGCCCCGGGGGCGTTTGAGCGCGAGGCCGAAGCTTACGCCCATTATGTGCAGTCAGCGGAAGGCTGTTTGCGCATTGAAACCCCCGATCCGCAGCTTGACAACTACGTGAACCATTGGTTGCCGCGGCAGCTGTATTATCACGGAGATGTTAATCGCCTGACCACCGATCCACAAACTCGCAACTACCTGCAAGACAACATGGGCATGGCCTACGTGGCACCCGCCCTGACACGAGCGGCGTTGATCACGGCGCTGACCCAACAGCACGCGTCGGGCGCCATGCCTGATGGTGTATTGATTCACGAGCGAGCAGAACTCAAATATATCAATCAGATCCCGCACACAGATCACTGCGTGTGGATTCCGTTGGCGCTGCAAGCGTATCTAGACGAAACGCACGATGTGGACCTGCTTGGCCAGCAGATTCCATTTGTCGACGATGCCACGCCCGTAACAGTGTTTGAACATGTGGCGCGCGCCATGTTGTGGCTTGTCAAAGCGCGCGATCATCGTGGGCTTAGCTTCATTGCCCAGGGCGATTGGTGCGATCCCATGAACATGGTGGGGCCCAAGGGCAAAGGCGTATCGGGCTGGCTCACTTTGGCCTCGGCCTACGCGCTGCGGGTGTGGGCGGGCATATGCGCGGGCCTGGGAAAACAAAGCGAGGCCGATGTGGCCTTGCAACATGCCGAAGAGATGAATGCGGCCGTGAACAAGCACATGTGGGATGGCCGCTGGTTCGCCCGGGGCATCACTGATGATGATGTGGTGTTTGGTGGGACCGCAGACAAAGAGGGAAAGATCTATTTAAATCCCCAAGGATGGGCGTTGCTCAGCGGCGCCGCCACGCCTGAGCAGCAGCAGCACATGTTTGCGGCGATTGACGAGCACTTGCAAACGCCCTTTGGCCTCATGATGCTGGGGCCACCCTACACGGCCATGCGCACCGATGTGGGACGGCTAACACAAAAGTTTCCAGGCTGTGAATAAGTGATTCAAAGGGTGTTTTGGGGAGTGGCGGGCCGGAGAGTCCGCGGGAACAAGCCCTTCAAGCCCTGAAATTGGGGAGGAGCGAGGGGTGAAAAGGCGGCGGAAACGGGCGAAAAGGCAGCTGTTTGGCG
>JBBSJE010000165.1:0-13965 GCA_038257535.1 Polyangia bacterium | reverse complement strand
GGGATACAGAACTTTCATCGCGTCTTCGAAGTCCTGCATGTGCTCGCCTCCCATATGTACTGTCCGGATAACGTGAATTCTACACTTCTCGCTATCCTATCTCCCAGATCCCCTCGGGGGAAGCCCCCCCTTCCCACCCCTCTCAACCCCCCGCATTGCCTGCCCCCCCAGTGTTGCCCCCGTATTATGATGGTTCTGCGATAACCCGCTAAACTGTGCACTCAGATCCAGCGGACTCACCACGCCCAAAGGCCCCCTGTTCAAGACATGGGTGTAAATCATGGTCGTGCGCACGTCGCTGTGGCCCAACAGCTCCTGAATGGTCCGAATGTCTTGGCCGGCTTCTAAAAGGTGGGTGGCGAACGAGTGGCGTAGGGTGTGCGCGGTGGCGGGTTTCGTGATGCCCGATTCAAGAACGGCGGTTTTGATGGCCCTTTGAATGCCCGTTTGGTGCAGGTGGTGACGACGGGTGTGTTGGGATTCTTGGTGTAGGTAGGTTCTGGTGGCCGGGAACACCCATTGCCAGGCCCATTCTCGTGCGGCGCCAGGGGATTTGCGTGCCAGCGCGTACGGCAATTCAACATAGCCTGCGCCTTGCTGGACATCCTTTTCGTGTTGCCGTTGCTTGGCACACAGGTGTTTGGCCAGCGGCTCGGCCACAAAAGCCGCCAGCATCGTTCGCCGGTCCTTGGCACCTTTGCCTCTGCGCACGGTGACCGTGTGCGTTTCAAAATCTACGTCCTTTACCCGCAGGCGCAGGGCTTCCAGCAGTCGCAGGCCGCTGCCATACATAATCGCGGCAAGCAGCCAGGTCGGCTCGCGCAGGCGGTTAAGCACGGCGAACACTTCGTTGCGGGTTAGCACGCATGGCACGTGGAAGGGGCCTTTGGCGCGCTCAATGTCTTCTAGCCAATCAAGTGGCATTTCCAGCACGTGCTGGTACAGAAACAGTAGCGCCGCCAGCGCTTGGTTCTGGGTGGATGCGCTCACATTCAGCGTGGTGGCCAAATGCGATAGAAATTGCGTCACCTCGGGGCCTCCCATGTCCTTGGGGTGCCGCTTGTTGTGGAAAAGCACGTAACGTCGAACCCATTGCTTATAGGCTTTGTATGTGCTTTCGCTGTAGTGGCGAACACGCATGGTCAGCTCCACGCGGTCCAGAAGCTTTAGGGCCCGGGTTTCGCCAGGAAACGTTATGGGAAGAATGGTCATCGCCCAAGATTGTCGGCACCCACCTTAAAAAGTTGCTTAAGACGTGGCTCCCTTCGCTTCCATTCACTTTTGCCACCCCACACCCCCTCGTGTGCGCAAAACCCACCTGCACACCCATCGAAATCCCACACCAAACCATTCGCGTGGCTTGCTGTGCTGGCCGGTCGCCGTTAGCCTGAAGTGATGCAAAGGCTTATCGTGGCTGCCATCGCTTTGCTTGGCAGTTGGTTGTGTGTGCTGCCCATGGGGCAGGCGCAGCCCGATGAGACTTCAAACCAAGACAAGTTGCGCATCCTTTATAGCAACGGCTTTACCTTCACATCGCAGGGACTGCCGTTGGTTACGGTGGAATTGATGGGCGGGCAAACGCAGGTGCGCTTGGGGGGCGATGATGCCACGGTGGTGATGCCCGATGGTGAAGGCGGCGCGGTGGTTGATGCGGGGCCGGGCGTGTGGACGGTCAGCGTAGAGAAAAGCAAGCCTGGGGTGGTTCGTGAGTGGACCACGGTGGCTGAGATTCCTGCGGGCACGGGGCAAGACGTTCGCACGGCGTTCACAACTTGGAAAGCAAGAGGCTTCGAGCCGCGTGGTTTTGAAGTGGGCACGGTGTTTGGTGTGGAAGGCACCGTGTTCGATAGCCGCAAGATCTTGGTGGCCGTGGCGCCGGAGAAAGCTTCGGCCGGCAAACGGCAGGCGGATGCGTTGGCCAAGAAGTTTGGCATTGAAACGTCGGTGTATCACGAGTTGGCGGAACGTCCCTCGGGTGTGCTGGTGGCGCGGCACGCTTCGGGCGCGGTGGTGCGAAACCCTTCGGTGATTTGGTTCGGCGCGCGCAACGCTGACGCCACCTTGAACGTATTTGATGTAGAGCACGGCGGTGGTGGATCGCAGCTGGGTCCCGTGAAGAAAGAAACTCGGCAATACCACGGCAAGGTTTATGTCACCGTGGGCAACGATGGCCGCTTGGTGGCGGTGAATGCGGTTGATGCAGAACGCCTGCTAGAAGGTTTAGTGCCTTCAGAGATCTACGCCAGCAGCCATGAAGAGGCGTTGAAGACGCAAGCCGTGGCGGCGCGTACCGAATTGCTTTCTAGTTTGGGCATGCGGCATCATGCCGATCCGTTTTTGATTTGTTCCACGCAGCAGTGTCAGGTGTATTCGGGCGCCGGCAAAGCCAATCCGCGCACCACCAAAGCTGTGCGCGACACGCGGGGCTTGGTGTTGTTTCGCAACGACGGTCGATTGGTGGATGCGCGCTACAGCGCGAATTCGGGCGGCATTTCCGAGAACAATGATTTTGTTTGGGGTGGCGCGCCCGATCCGGCTTTGCGCGGGCGGGTGGATGCGTTTGCCGCGCAGCGGGCGGAATGGAAGCCGTTTGCCAAGGGCGTGAATTCCGAAGCTGTGGAAGCGTTTTTGCGTTTGCCAGCCGAAAGCGCGTACGCGGGCCGCACCGCCATTGGCGCCAAACAGTTTCGCTGGCAGCAAACTGTCCCCAGCGCCGACATGAATCGCATGGTGGCCGAGGTTTATCCTCAGGTGGGGGCCGTGCGCGCGCTTGAGCCGATTGAGCGGGGGTTCTCGGGGCGCATTGGTGCGCTTCAGATTACGGGCAGCAAGGGGCAGGTGGTGGCGCGGGGGGATTTGCACATCCGGCGGCTGTTGGGGGGGCTGAAAAGCGCGCTGTTTGTGGTGCAGCCGGTGGGCGACGCCAAGGCGCCACAAGCGTTTGAGTTTCGCGGCGGTGGGTTTGGCCACGGTGTGGGCATGTGCCAAAGCGGCGCCATGGGCATGGCCGAGGCCGGCAAAAGCTACAAAGACATCCTTTCGCACTTTTACCAGGGCAGCCAAGTGCGACGGCTTTACTGAGCGCCGGCTTTACTAAGCGCCCGATCGGGGGTGCCGCGCGCGGCCTGCGTGTGGCAGATTACCGCCCCTATGACCAGCCGCCGCATCCTTGTTACCAGCGCCTTGCCGTACGCCAATGGACCCATTCACCTGGGGCATTTGGTGGAATACATTCAAACCGACATTTGGGTGCGTTTCATGCGGCTTGTGGGGCATCAGGTGGCGTACATCTGTGCCGACGACACTCACGGCACCGCCATCATGATGCGGGCACGGCAAGAGGGGCGCGCCGAAGACGTGCTGCTGGCCGAAACCAACGCCGCCCATCAAAAAGACTTTGCCGATTTTGACGTGCGCTTCGATCATTACGGCAGCACGAATTCCGAAAGCAACCGCAAGCTGTGCGAACAATTTTGGGCTGCGTTTCGCAAGCAAGGGCTGATTGCCGAGCGCGAGATCACGCAGCTCTTCGACCCCAAAGCCGGCGTGTTCCTGGCGGATCGCTTCGTGAAAGGCACGTGCCCCAAATGCGATGCGAAGAATCAGTACGGCGATAGCTGCGACGTATGTGGCAGCACCTATTCGCCCACCGATCTGAAGGATCCTGTTAGCACGCTGTCGGGCGCCACCCCAGAGACCCGCGCCGCCAAACATTTCTTCGTGAACATTGAAAGCGAGCACGCGTTTTTGGAGCAATGGACGCAAACCGGCGATCGTTTGCATTCCAGCATTGCCAATTACCTCAAAGGGCATTTCTTGGGTGAGCCTCTGCGTGATTGGGACGTGTCGCGGCCCGCGCCGTATTTTGGTTTTGAAATTCCCGATGCGCCCGGCAATTACTGGTACGTGTGGTGGGATGCGCCCGTTGGGTATTTGGCTTCCACACTTGATTGGTGCGAAAAAACCGGGCAGCGTCTTGAGGATTGGTGGCGCTCGGAAAACACCGACATTTATCATTTCATTGGCAAGGACATTGTGTATTTCCACACGCTGTTTTGGCCCGTGATGCTGAAGGTGGCCGGCTACACGCTGCCCAAGCGCGTGCAGATTCATGGCTTCTTGACCGTCAATGGCGAGAAAATGTCGAAGAGCAAAGGAACGTTTGTGATGGCGTCAACCTTTGCGCAGCACTTGGATCCGCAGGGCCTACGATACTTCTACGCCAGCAAGTTGGGCAGCAAACCCGATGATCTTGATCTAGATTTGGAAGAGTTCACACAAAAGGTCAACGCTGACCTTGTAAACAAGGTGGTGAACCTGGCCAGCCGCAGCGCCAAATTCCTGCAGGATTCAGGCCTGTCCGCCGTGTATCCCGATGACGAAGGCCTGTTTGCCAAAGCCGCCGCCGCCGGCGACGAGATAGCCGCCGCCTACGAAAGCTGGGAGTACAACAAAGCCACGCGATTGATCATGGCCTTGGCCGACGCCGCCAATGAATACGTGGATCGCAAAGAGCCGTGGAAGTTGCGCAAAGATCCTGCGCGCGCGCAAGACGTGCAAGACGCCTGCACGGTGGCCATCAACCTGTATCGCCAGCTGGTGATCTATTTGGCCCCCGTGTTGCCGAAGTTGGTCACCGACAGCGCGGAGTTGTTGAACGCCCCGTTGACGCATTGGCAAGAAGCCAAAACGCCTCAGGTGGGCAGCAAGCTGTCGGCGTTTACGCATCTGATGCAACGGGTGGATCCTGTGGCGGTGCAGAAGGTGGTGGAATCTTCAGTGACAGCTCCGGTTGCCAAGCTCGATGATGCGCCCGTGGGGCAAGGTGGAGACGACGACGCGGCATTGACCGCCGAGCCATTGGCCGACGAGTGCAGCATTGACGATTTCGGCAAAGTGGATCTGCGCGTGGCGCGGGTGCTCTCGGCAGAAGCCGTTGTAGGCGCCGACAAGCTTTTGAAGCTTACAGTGACCTTGGGCGGCAGCCATACACGCACGATTTTCGCTGGCATCAAGAGCGCCTATGAAGCGTCATCGTTGGTGGGCAAGCTGGTTGTTGTGGTGGCGAATCTAAAGCCACGCAAGATGAAGTTTGGCATGAGCGAAGGCATGGTGATCGCCGCGGGGCCTGGTGGCAAAGACATCTTTGTGTTGTCGCCCGATGCGGGGGCAAAGCCGGGGCAGCGCGTTCACTAAGCAGTGCCATGAGCGACGCGGGTTTGACGCCTGAAGTTCGGCAGCAGCATGAACAGCGGATGGCGTTCATGCCGTGGCTGTATTTCTCGGCGCCGCCCGCAATTCGCGCGTGGGCAACGCTTTGGCAGCAAGAGGTTCATGCGCGGTTGTCGCGGCTTGAATGTGTTGACCTTGATCCCACCTGCTTCATCGCGCCCAGCGCGCAATTGTTCGCAGAGCCGCATCGTCGCATTGTGGTGGGCGCGCGCGCGGCTGTGGCGGCCGAGGCGTTTTTGCATGGGCCGCTGCAGATCGAGGAACAAGTCAGCATCAACGCGCGTGTGGTGATGGATGGTGGCAAAGCGGGCATTCGGGTGGGGGCGGGCAGCCGCATCGCCACGGGCGCCACTTTGTTTGCCTTCAACCACGGTTTGTCCCCCACTGCACCGGTGCGCGGGCAGTCCGCAACGTCGCGCGGGATCAGCATTGGCGAAGACGTTTGGATTGGCGCGCAGGCCGGCATTACCGATGGCGTGACCGTTGGCGATCATGCGGTGGTGGGCATGGGCGCTGTGGTCACCAAAGACGTGCCGCCGTGGGCGATCGTGGCGGGCGTGCCGGCGCGGGTGATTGGCAGCCGCAAAGACAAGGTGCGCGGCTAAAGGCCATTGGACAACGAAATGGATCCGAAGTCTGCGCGGCGATTCCAAATGCGAACGCGATCCACAGCGGCGTTGCGCAATGGCTTCCACGTTGGCAGCGACGAGCCTTCTTCGGATTTGTCGTTTGATATTCCAATGGTCCACGGGTTGGCATTTCCCGCAATGCCAGCCATCGTTGGCGCAAAGCCCACCCGCTGGCCATTGAGCCACAACTCAAGCCCCGGCGCGCCAAAGTTCACCGCAAAGTGATTCCACCTCCCCACCTCCAAAGGATTCGAGGTGGCCACTTCAACGGCGGCTTCTGCGCCCACAGCCGAAGCCACCTGGGTGCGCGCGGCCAATCGACAGTCACTGCGCCAAAACAGCCGGAAATGCCCCGGAAACTCTGCGTTTTCCGCATCGCGGGTGACCACGCCTTCTTCAAAATCCGCGCAGGTTTCGGGCTTGAACCACAAATCCACCGCACCTTGTTCTAGATCCCACGCGGGGCTGTGGGGAACTTCAACGTAGCTGTCGCCGCTGTTGCCAAAGGCGAGCGCTTGCCCACAACCTGGCGGACCGCGTTCGAGCAACGGCGGATCACCTTGCCAAACACCGTGATGGTCGGCGCGCGTGTCGCTCACGCGGGGCAATTGCGCCAACAGAGACTCGAAATCGAATTGCGCCAAAACACCTGCGGCCGGTTGTGCCGAACAGCGAACAGCGTCGCTGGGCGCTTTGATCGGCGCCACCGCACCGTCGCAGGCCACAAGGGCAGCGGCGCAAATCAAAAACGAAATGGCCTTCATGGCAGCACGTACCCCAAGGCCAATCCACCGCCAAACATTGTTTGCCCAAAATTCGCAACTTCGCGGCCGGCAAATTCCACGGCAATCGCGGGGCCCACCGTGCCCACAAAGCCATGCGGCCGCAGGTGCCATCGTGGCGACAGCTGCCAAAGCAAACCCGCCTGAAACAACGCCGCCGCGCGGGTGACGTTGTCGGCGGCGCTTACGAAAGGTGCTTGCGCCTCACCTGTTAGCCGAAGGTGCACCACACCAGCGGACGCTGAAACATAGGGTCGCAACCGCACGGGGGGCCCGCTTAGCAAACGGGAGAGCGTGACAAAACCGGCCCACGCCGAGGCGCGACTTTCACCCTCGGCCGCGGACAACTCAGCTTGAGACAGCGGCAGCCACGTGGAGAGCTGCCAACGCCAAGCCGCGCTGGGCCCTTCAGTGCCCAGGCTCAGCATCGCGCTGACCTGCGCGGGCACGCCACCTGGGCTGTGAAGCGCGCTAGGGCCCGCCTCCACGAACCACAGCCTTTGTGGGCTTGGCGCAGGGGTGAGTGTGGCGGGGCGTGGTTTAACTTCTGCTTGCACCGCAGGGGCTGCAACCTCGCGGGCTGCTTGGTTGGGCAGCCGCCGCAATTTAGCTCTTAACAACTCCACAACCTTTTGTGAGGTGATGCGCGCCTGCTCCAGCGTTGGTTCACTTTGCCAATCGACCACCTCAAAACTGCCTTGCGGGCTGTCTTCTGTAGCGATGGCCAACCCTTCTCGCTGAAACGACAACACAGCCGCGGCGTTCAAAGAAGCCAACAGCGTGGTTTCGTCTGCCGGATCGGCCAGCAGTTGAACCGCAAAGCCCAACATCGACAGATCCAACGCCAGTTGCCCGGCCAAAGGATGATCGCTGGCAAGCCCCGTCACAGCCACGAGCGGCCGCGTGGTTTGGCCGGCGTTTTCGGCCGCAAAGCTGCGACATGGCCAGGCCAGCAAACCCAGCAATACCACGCAGGCGCACCTACGCATCAGCAACTTAAGGCGCTTGCCCTGACAGGCTGCGCGCCATGGCGGCGTGGGGACCATTGGGGTGCCGCTGCAAATATCGCTGCGCGGATTGTCGCGCGCTCTGAAACTGGCCTTGCTGCTGCTGAGCTTCCATAAACCGGCCCAACGCCGTTTCCGCCAGCGGCCCTGCGGGCTGTTCTTTTAGATACGTTTGAAACCACTTCGCGGCCCGCGGTGGATTGTGATGAATTTCTGAAGCAATGCGACCCAACATATAGGCGGCCAATGCGGCCTGCTCGCTGCGTGCAAACCGGCGGCGCAAACAAGTGTAAACCGAAGCGGCGGTGCTTTCTTGCTCGGCGGCGCGGGCGGTGTCGGCGAGCTGAAGCAAGGCGGGTGCACCCAATGTGTTGCAAAGCGATTTCATTCCTTGAGCCTCAGCTGCGCTGAGTGCCGCTCGAAACTGCCCAGCTTCAGCCAAGCTGTTCCAGGTGGGCACCGCCCCTTCTGCGGGGGCTTCGTGAGGGACGGCGGTCGACTTTCGCACACTGTGAAGCAACGGCTCACGCCTTTGGATTTCGGGCGCTTCCGGCTTGGGTGCGGTGCGCACAGCATGATCTTGGAAGGTTGAAATTCCTGCCAATAGATCCACCCGAAGGCTTTCCCCTCGGCTCACGCGGCGTGACCCTTCGATCAAGGGACCATCCACCACAACAGAGCCTTCGCTAAGCGCGATCTCAAACTGCTGTTGCTCAGGGCGCCAATGTAGATCAAACGCTGTGCCGGTGACGTTGACAACGAACGGTCCAGCATGAAACCTCCATGCGATGCCTTGCGCTGGGGTGATGCGCATTCGGCTGGCGCCGCTGTTGAGCCGCATATCAACTGATCGCGTCTGCAACTCCAGCAATTGCACGCTTGCCTGGGCTTGCAACTGCACAAAAGATCCTTCCGAAAAGTTCAAGGGCAACGAAGTGTTGGCGGGGGCCTGCAGCGTGGTTCCTATGGCCACGCGGCTTCCATCGGCCACAAAGGCTTCAAGCCGTGTTGGGTCAGGGTTGCGCAGCCAAAACAGCAGCGCCATACCGGCCAAGGCGAAGCTGGGCACCGCCACCCATCGCCATGTGGTGCGTTCGGAACGACGCGCGAGCGTTGACAAAAGCCGCTCTTCAGCCGCGTGTGCGCGTGCATCTTGATCCACCACCAAGGTGCGATCTTGCGCGGTCGCCAGTCGTTGAAGCTGGGGTGACAGGCGATCGTTCATTGCCCGTTGTCCTCCGGTGGCGAGCGTCTCTCCGAATCCTCCGCATGAACGTCGAGCCAATCGCGCAGCACGGGATCGCGCCCCGCCAAGCGCGTGAACCTCTCATTGGCCGACTTTGTTCGGCGCTTCACGGTGGCGGCAGAGATGTTCAGCATCGAACACACTTCGCCGACGTCCATACCTTCAATGGCCCGCAAAACGAAAACCACCCGCTCGTTGGTGGGCAGCTTGTCAAGCGCGGTGTAAGCGTGGCTTAGGGCCTGTTGGTCTTCGGGTTTGAAGATGGCTGCGGCTGCGGATTCAAGTTTGGGGCTGGGACGAAAATCGAGCCATCGCAAAGCCTTGCGTTTGCGAATGCATCCCCGGGCCGTTCGAATGGCGATTTGGCCCAGCCAGGTTCCCAAGGCACCGTGATCACCGCGAAAAGCTTCAACGCCTTTTAGCGCCGCCAAGAACGTATCCTGCACAAGATCCGGTACGTCGCGGTCATAGCCCAACACGCGCGTGATCAGCCGCTCAACGTAGTGATGGTAGCGGCGAAAGAAGACCGCTTGGGCCCCCGGCCTCTGTTGGCGCAGCCCGTCCAACATCGCCTCATCGCTCATAACCGTGCCCAAGGGCAGCACCCGCGCTGTGCGTTCAGGTGATTTGGGCGCTGTGCTCATGGCGAACCACCCCCTAGGGGCTTGGTACACCAAGCCTGGCACTGGCATCGCGCATTCACACAAGGATCTTCCTCCACGCACCGATTGTAGGCCGCCCCGGTCTTCTGGTCTTGCGACAACATGTCCCACCACGGCACGGCGCCGGGCTGGCGCAATGGGTAAGGCTGGGTTTCCATGTCACCCCCGTCAGTTGAGGCGGAGTGCAAAACGGGCTCACAAAACGCTCTTGGCACGCGAAAGCATCCCCGATGTGGCGCCAACATCCGGTCAAACGATGAACACTGCGCCATCGCATCTTCACAATGCACATCGCTTAGGGCAGCGTTATAGTGGTTGAGCTTTAGACCGCTTGGTCCACAACCTTGCGGGCCCGCGCCCCCCTCCAATATGAGCATCAATTCGCCCCCAGATTCGCCTGTCGCTTCGCCCGTCCACGCAACCAAAGAGAGGTTGCTGAAGGCCGGGTTGAGCATGCTGCTCGAGCGGGGCTACCACGACTTGGGAATTGCGGCGCTGCTGCAGGCCACTGAAGTTCCTAAGGGCTCGTTTTACCATCACTTTAAGAGCAAAGACGATTTCGCACTGCAGGTGATCGACGCCTATATGGTCGAGGTCCACGAGGGCCTAACGGCCTGCCTTTGCGACCCTGCGCAGCCGCCACTTGCAAGGGTGCGCAACTTCTTCGAGGGCACACGCGAAAAGTACCGCGCCGAAGGTTACCTCGGGTGCCTCTTGGGGGGGCTTGGGCAAGAGCTATCGGGCGTGAACGAGGTTTTCCGAAGCAAGATCCAGTGGTGCCTTTCGGAGATTGCGCGCCGCATAGGGATTTGCCTTGAGGAGGCACGCCAGCGCGGCCAGTTGGCCCCGGGCACCGATCCCCAACATATGGCCAATTTGCTGGTTGATTGCTGGGAGGGCGCTGCCCTTCGGACTCGGTTATCCAAAGATCCCGCGCCCTTGCACGCGATGCTCGATTTCTACTTTCGCTTCGCCTCGTCCCCCGGCTGAGACGATTTCTTGCAGCTGTGGCTTGCCAGATTTTCCCGTTAGGCGTACGGTCACTTCCAGACCGACCGGTCTACTACCAACCTAAACGAGGAGGCACAACATGAGAATTCACAAAGACGAGGTCCCTGTAAAACTGCAAGTGCCGGGGGCCACGGCCCGTCTGCTGCCCGACTTTGGCGACGCCAAAAACTACAGCAGCATGAGTGGCGAATATTTTTCCCTGGCCGCCGGCACAGACATCGCTCCGTTGCTGCAGGGCCTAAAAGGCGACGCTTGCCATGCGCCTCACTGGGGCTTTATGGCCGAAGGCGCGGTGACGGTGACTTACAACAACGGAACCGTCGAAACCGTTAACCGAGGCGACTTGTTTTACTGGCCACCAGGGCATTCGGTGCGCGTGGAAAAGGACGCTGAACTCATCATGTTCAGCCCCCAGCATGAGCACATTGAGGTGCTGGACCACATGAAAGCGAAACTGGGTCTCTAGCAGGGGCTAAAACCCCCAGCTTCAAGCGAAGCGCGAACAACGCCTCAGGGCGCGAGAGCGTTTTGGGGCGGCCGTTAAAAGTGGCGTACCTAATAACGAGGCACCGCGGGATCCACGTGCAAGGACCACGCTTCAATGCCACCGATCACGTTACAAACGTTCGTGAAGCCCAGTGCGAAAAAGTGTTGTGCGGCTGATTGGCTGCGCACGCCGTGATGGCATACGAAGACCAACGGCGTATCGCGGTCTAGATCTTCGATGTGGTCAACGGCTTCGTGATCAAGATGTTTGGCGGATCCAATGCACGCGATGTTTCGCTCCGCTTCGGTACGCACATCCCACAGTTCAAGGGGTTCGCCCTTGTTCAACAAAAGCTTCAAGTCGTGCACGCTGATTTGTTTGACCATTGACCGTAGGACCTTACCAGAGGCTAAAGCATTCGTTCGAGCATGGGCTCGTAGATCTGGCTCTTCACCAGCCATGACACCCCGAAGGCCACCACGGCAACGGATTCAGGCCAGAAGATGGATTGATCGCTGCGGAGGGCCACGACGGCCCAAGCGATGCTGAGCATCATCACGACGCCACACACCAGACAGATGTCGTCGCGGATGCGTTTGGCACGCGGGCGATCGCTGCGCCGTGGGATGTCCGACTTTCTGAACAGCCACACCGCAAACAAGATCAATGCGATGAAAAAGACGCATGCCGCGACGTAATGAACGTCGTTCATCCAATCCTGCCACCACTGTGGATTCGCCACCCCTTCGGGGGCCCTCGTGGGGAACAAGGCAACGCCCATCGCCGCCGCTCCCCCGATCGCACCCACGATGCGATCGGTCGCAACGCCGAGGTACCCGCGGTAAGTGAATAAGAACAACGACAGAGCAAACAATACGCCCACGAAGGCAGCCACTGCGCCTGTGTGGTAGTAGGCGCTGATCGAAGGCAGAAGCTTCCACTCGACCACGTTGTTGGTGGGGCGTAGTCCGGCCAGCAGATAAACCGCAACCGGCAGAAGCATTCCCAGCACGCCGATCAACACGCGGTGTGTTCGCTGGGAGAGATCTTGAGGCGGCTTGCGATCGGCGTGGTTGGGGCTGTCGATAGACCGCTCGTCGTCTCCCCGCATTTTTTCATCCCGCTGCATCAACTCCCCTTGGCGCCTCCCGATGAGGCAGCCCCGCACTTCGGGAGCTTACGCCAAAAGCGGGGTCTAACGCACGACCACGTTGTCGACGTAAACGGTGCCAGACCAGCCGCCGTTGCGGGTTATGAATTGCACCCCCATCCATTCAAGCTTACCCACCGCAAAGCCGTCGGGAACTCTGATGCTCACGGTTGTCCAGGCGCCCCTCGTCACAGCCTCTCCAGGAGACCAAGTGCCTTTCCAATCGCCGTCCATTGTCACCACAAAGGGTTGCAGGCCCAGCAGTTGCGCATCGACTGGAATCCACAACTGCATGGTGAGGGTTTGACCAACCGAAAGCAGAGGAGCACGGCTGGAATCCAACCCCACGTAGCAACTGTTGGCCTCGCCGTCGTTGCCTCTGCCGCGGGTGCTGATGTCAACTGCCAGCGATCCGCCTCCCGTGGCCGCAAGATTGGTGGCCCGCCGCAGGCTCGTGTTTTGATTTTTTAGGTCACGCCAACCTTCCGTGTCGGTCTCGAAATCGTAACGGGTGGGCATGGGCGGCACGGCCACGGGGGGCGGGCTGGCGGTGCCACCCATGTTCGCGTTCGCGTTCCCGGCCCCTGCTTCGCCACCAGCCTGCGCGCCACCAGAAGCGGGTGAGCCCGCGGCGCCTTGCGAGCCCGCGGCGCCTTGCGGGCCCGCGCTGCCTTGCGAGCCCGCGCTGCCTTGCGAGCCCGCGCTGCCTTGCGAGCCCGCGCTGCCTTGCGAGCCCGCGCTGCCTTGCGAGCCCGCGACTTGGGAACCACCCTTGTTGCTCGGGCCGCCACCACCACTGCCCCCTCGCGGCTGGGCGGAACCTCCGCTGCCACCCGCGGCACTTTCGCCACCGGGGTTTTGGGGGTCGATGTCCGGCGATTCCGAATCCTCGCCAGGTTCAAAATCGGAATCGTCATTGGGAACGGGCGATTGGAACGGGTCATCCTCATCCCCGGCCTCGCTTTGCACGTAAAGGCCGTCAGATGACATGGCGCAGGCCGCGAGGCCCACGGCCAGGAGCGGGAACCAAAGTGGCGAAATGTGCCGACATTCCCTGGCGAGTACCTTCGAGTGCGCGCTCATGCCCTGGGTTTAGCGCCAATGCCGCCGACGTCGACAGATTGATTGTAACTATCACCATTTTGACTCTATTTTGGCATGAGGCCGGTTTGGAATGGCCGCACCTGGTTGGTTGGTTCGCGCTCGAACACCTTGACGCAACTACACTTTCGGCCGGCCGGCTGCCTAAAAAACCCAGGCCACTTGCGCGGAATACAAGGTCAAGGCATCGGCGCCAAATGAGGTTTTCAAAGCGCCGGGAAACCAGCCGTGCATCAGTTCGACCTTAACCACCAGGGCCGGGTCGGGGCGATAATTTAGGCCTGCGTAAACCGCGGCAGCCACAGGAATGTCCCCATAGGGAAAGCCCATGCGCTCGACCACCACGAACGGCATGATTCCGGCAAGCGGCGTTCGGTATGCCACGAGGCCATAGGCGCCCCAGCGGGTGTTGTCGTGCGCGTATGCGGGATAGGGGTAATCCTTGAGACGCTCGCGGGCCAGGTTGTCGAATTCGCGCCGCCGGCCCAGCAGTTCCCCTTGAATGTGCAAAGAGTTCCTAGTACCTTCCCACAGAGGATTTGACGGATTCACGCGGCGGCCTTTTCGATAGCGGGAGAGCCGTGCTTGGGCTGAGGGTAGGAACGACCAAGTTTCATGCGTGCGCGATCAATGGTGAAGAGCCAGTCGATGCGGGCTT
>JBBSJE010000164.1:0-14035 GCA_038257535.1 Polyangia bacterium | reverse complement strand
GGATCCGGATCGCTCACAGCCATCGCGCCAAATGTATCGCCGTGATAGCCATGGCTCAGCGCCACAAACACCCGGCGCTGAGGCTGGCCACGAATCACCCACGCGTGGTACGCCATCTTCAACGCCACTTCTACGGCCGTGGATCCGTTGTCCGAATAGAACACACGCGACAATCCGGCCGGGGCAACGCTTAACAGGCGCTGGGCCAGCGCGACGGCAGGTGGATGCGCCACGCCCGCAAACAAAACGTGGTCAAGCGTGCGCGCTTGCTTCGTCCACGCCGCGATCAAATGCGGATGCCCATGGCCATGAACGCTGGCCCACCACGACGAGATGCCATCAACGACTTCGCGCCCATCAGCCAACCGCAGCCGTGCCCCAGCGGCACCAACAACGGCCAAAGGCGGCTCTTCGAGCGCGTGGCGGGTGTAAGGATGCCAAAGACAAGCAGCGTCGGCGGCCAACAAGCGTTCAGCCGCGATATCAAGCCCCTGCGTCATGGGCCCAAGACTAGCGGCTGGATGTCGCGAAACAAGCGCCTGGGCGTGCGAGCCGAGCTGGATCTCGGTACAATCGAAGTCACATGGCCTTGGGACGCCGTTTGTTTGACCTCGCTCGCACGGAACTCAACACGCTGCTCGACAAGGCGGCGCGTTTGGGCGAAGGCGACAACAACGATTCGGCCGATGGCCTTGACGCCTTCTCCGAGGCCGAACTTGAAGCGGAGTTGGAACGGCGGCGGCTTGAGCGGGAGATCGAAGACCGCGCTCGGCAGGCCCGCGCGCGAGGAGCGGCCACGGCGGGGTCCAGCACAGGTCAAGCAACCCGAGGCGGCGCCAGGGCCGGGAGCACTTCAAGCCATGCACGTCCCCCTGCACCCGCTGACAAAGTGGCCAAAGCGTACGCGGCGCTCGAACTAAAGCCAGGCGTTGACTTTGCGGAGGTCAAAGCGCAATACCGCAAACTGATGCGCAAATACCATCCCGACAAACACGCAGGCTCGCCCGACAAAGAAAAAGCCGCTCATGAGTTGACGCAAAAACTGACTGAAGCCTACAAGACGCTTGAACAGCGTTTGCGTAAGGCGTAGCGCGGGTCACCCAAGCACACCCAGACATTAAACTTCACAAGAGTGAGGGGGTAATTTCATCGAGGAAGCGTTCCACAACAGCAAGTCCCGCAGGCGCCTCAGCCACCAAGCGAACGGGATCCAGATCGCCGTAGGTATGGGCGATACGGTTGCGAAGTGCCGAGGCAGCGCCCATAGACGCCGCGGTGTCAGTGCCTATCAATTGCGCCTTTGCCAACGTTTCAAAGGTTTCTCGTTGTGATGCTGGAACACCTAGGCCTTTGGAAGAAACCAATTGTGTTGCCAAGGCAATGGCGTCCTGCAAAAGCAAGAAGATGTTGAAGCTGATGAACGCTTCGAGCCGTTCGTTGACCGTCACTTCGCGCGCGTCTACCGGCAACGCCATGCGGATTTTCGCTAGTCGATCTCGGCAGGCTACGGCCTTTTGCAACATGATTTCAGGCATTGATGCCCGCCTCGCGTTCAAGCCGTCGGCGCACCCCTTCTGTGCAAAGCTTGATCATCGGCGCGAGGTCAAAGTATCGAACCGCCGCTTCCGCTTGAAAGCGTGCCCACGACCCAGAAGTTGCCTCGTAAAGAAGTACGCCCTCGCGCGCAACATTGTAGCGAAGAAGCTCACTCGCCGTTGCCAGGTCAACAACGTCAGGCTCACGGCCCAGCACGGCCGCAACGGTCGAGCCGACCGATAACATGTCCCAAAAGCCGCCCCCCAGAACCCCTACATCGCCGTCGCTGTCCGGTCTCGCGCTTCCACGGGCCGCGGATCCAAACAGAACGACCAACAACACCCCAGGATGAGACGAGGCCGCCGACAATGCCGAGGCTTTGAGCGCGTCGAGGGGGAGACGTGACATGTTCAAGGAGTTTACCCTTTGTTCGTTCCGAACGGGACCCTGCAGGCTATTTTTTGCTGCGCGTTGGCGAATTGAGCACAGATGGTAAGTTTGGGCTGCGCGGGCGCAGATTGCGCAGGAGCGCAGATCACTCGACCACAAAACGCAACGCGATCAACGGGGCCACGCGCCCGTCAGCGTTGCTGGCGCCACCGCCCGCTTGCACACGGAAATGTCGCGCGAACTGCCAATGTGCCTGCGGAATCAGCGCCCATCCCAATCGGTGCGCGTCAACTTCGAGAAGCGTCTCAAGCCCGAGCGTCACGGTTTCCGCCAAATCAAAAAACGCATTGAGGTTTAGCAACCCCTGGAGGTGACGAAGCCCCTCGGGCCACCACCCACGCCGCAGGCCCGCCATTGTCATCAGGCTAAACACCGAGTTGAAGCGCAGGCCATTGAGGTAAAGGCCCGTGGCCTCGAAAGCCTCTTGCTTCAAAAGATATTCGCCAATCACTTGCCAGCCATGAATTAGGTTGCGGAAACGCTCAGGCAGCGTGCCTTGCACGGCGGTCTTCAAGGCCGCCACGGCGTGGTCTTGCATGGGCAGCTCCAACTCAATCGCGTGCCCTCTAGAAAATGCCCACTCAACTTCAGGCGCCCACGCAACCCCGCCATAAGGGCGCAGCACGCTCACCATCAAAACGTTGGTTTCAAGCTCACCCTTGCTGGCCCCGAGTCCCCGAACCAGATCAAACACCATAGGTTCGGCGATGTGAGGGAACGCGCCTGGGAACAAACCGTGAACGTTGGGATCGGATTCGCCCGGATCCACCACACCGTCGCGGTCGAGGTCTTCACGACTGTCGATGATGCCGTCACCGTCCGAGTCGCGACGGTAGGGATCGGTCCCCATTTGTTCAACTTCTTGCTTGTCGGGAATGCCATCGCGGTCGGTATCAAACGTGTCCGCCGAGGCAAGCATGAGCAACTCAACCTGCAACGACGCTAGCTGCGGCGGTGGCATGATATGCGGTAGCAGGGATATGAAGGCCCAGGGCACCATAAAGAACCTGCTCTAGGGTAGCGACAAAACCTGGGCGCGCGAGGACTGTCCCGGCGCGCCTTCCCTCACCAAGCGTCGGCCAACGCCGACAGATCAATTGCCGTCACGCGCAGGCTGGCAGACCTGCGCGTGCATTCTTCACTTCGCTTTGCCTTGGTTCGCCACGGCTTGCATGGCCTTGGCAATCGCGTCTTGATCGCCCAAGTAGTAGTTCTTGAGGGGGCGCAGGTTCTTGTCCAATTCGTAAACCAACGGCATGGCGGTGGGAATGTTCAAGCCCACGATGTCCGACTCGGACACGTTGTCGAGGTACTTCACCAAAGCGCGCAAGCTGTTGCCGTGCGCAGCGATCAAGACGCGCTGCCCGGACTTGATCGTGGGCGCGATGGTTTCGTACCAGTAGGGCAACACGCGATCAACCGTGTCCTTCAAACACTCGGTCAGCGGCAGCTGATCGGGCAGCAAGTTGGTGTAGCGAACGTCTTTGCTGGGCGCCCGTTCGTCATGGGCATCCAAAGGTGGAGGTGGAACGTCGTAGCTGCGACGCCAGATCTTCACTTGATCTTCGCCGAACTTTGCGGCCATTTCCGCCTTATCAAGCCCTTGCAAATTGCCGTAGTGCCGCTCGTTCAAACGATACGAGCGCTGCACGGGCAACCACAGCTGATCCAGCGCTTCCAGCGTCAGCCAGCATGTGCGAATGGCGCGCTTGAGCACCGAGGTGAAAGCAATGTCAAACGCGTAGCCTTCCTTCTTGAGCAGCTCGCCCGCGGCGCGCGCCTCCTGCAAACCTTTTTCGGAAAGATCCACATCGGTCCAGCCTGTGAACCGGTTTTCCATATTCCAGGTGCTCTCTCCGTGACGCAGCAGAACCAGCTTGTACATAGTCGTTCAGTTTCCTTCCCGTTCGGTGTTGTTGAAACGGCGCTTTAGCATGGGCGCGCCGGGGTCTGCACCACCTGTGCGTGCGGCGGTTGTTGCGCGGCCGCCCTTAGGGGGCTGGCAAAACGTCGACCATGCCTTTATGAACCGACTCCCCCGCCAACACCACCACGCGGTCGGGCCAGCGCTCAATTTGCAAGAACACATCGCCCGCCGCCCGGTAGCGCCAGATCTCACAGCTGCCGTTGGATCGGCCTGCCACCCGCCCATCAACCGCCACGGTGGCCGTGCCCGAAAATCGCGGCACGTAGCTTTTGCCCTGGTAGGAAATGGTGGCCGCTGGCGGCGTGGCCGTGTCTAGGTCGCTAATTTCTGACAGCCAGAGCACCCGGTCGTCCAGATCGTCAAGCAGGGGTTCAAGCCAACACTCCTCGGCGCCATCCACCACCCGCGCCAACGGCAGTGTGCGCGCGCCCAGCTTGTAGGTCACAAGGCCCTCCACCGTAAAGTCGCGCCCTTGGTAACTCACAATGTCTCGAAGTTGCAGTTTCATGTTCTTGTGTGGCCTCGGCCATCTTCCTGCCGTCGTTTGCCGCGGCGATCAAGCCAAATCGCCCATCGTTTGCGCCCAACCGCCGCGGCGGGACGAACGCCGGCCTTGCGGCTACAATGGGAGGCGTGAAGTTCGAGCTCAAACGGGTGCTGGACGACCAGGGACAACCCGTTGCCCCCCTGCCCTCCATCCCTGATTCCGATCTCGCCCGGCTTTATGAAGGCATGCTAACCGTGCGTTTGGTCGACGAACGCCTGCTGAAGTTTCAGCGCCAGGGACGCATTGGCTTTTATCTCACCGCCACCGGCGAAGAGGCCACGCACATTGGGCCCACCTACGCCCTGCGCCCCACCGATTGGATCTACCCCTGCTACCGTGAAATTGGCGCCGCGTTTTTCCGTGGCTACCCGTTGCGCACGTTTTTGTGCCAGCTGTTTGGCAACGCCGAAGATCCGATCTTCGGCCGCCAGATGCCGGTTCATCATAGCGCCCGCGCGCTCAATTACGTGACGATCAGCTCACCCGTGGGCACCCAAATTCCGCAGGCGGTGGGCATCGCCATGGGGGCACGCCGCCTGGGCAAGGACGACGTATCCATGGTGTACTTCGGCGACGGCGCCACCTCCACCGGCGCGTTTCACGTGGCCTGCAACATGGCCGCGGTGGATAAGGCGCCGGTGATCTTCCTGTGCCGGAACAACGGTTGGGCCATTTCCACGCCGCGGCATATGCAAACGGCCACGCCCACTTTGGCGCAAAAGGCGATCGCCTACGGCATGCCCGGGGTTTTGGTGGATGGCAACGACGTTCTGGCCTTGGTGGCCGTGGTCCAGGAGGCCGCCGCCCGCGCCCGACGGGGGGATGGGCCCACCCTGATCGAAGCCCGCACCTACCGCTTGGGCGCTCACAGCAGCTCGGACGACCCGGCCGCTTACCGCGACACGGACGAGCCCCAGCGCTGGATCCAGCAAGATCCGCTGGTGAGGTACCGAAAATTCTTGCAAGGCAGGGGGCTGTGGTCGGAGGACCAAGACCAGGCGTTCCGCAGAGCTTTCGAGCAAAACTTCCTGCAAACGCTTGCCGAAGTTGAGAAGGTTCCGCCTCATCCTCCCTTGCAGACGCTGTTCGAGGACGTGTTTTGCCGAGTTCCTTGGCATCTGGAAGAGCAGGCCCAGTCGTTGCAAGCCGAGGTGGCCCGCCATGGGCCCAAAGCGGGCCATTAACGCCCCTGTTTTCGCGCACTAGGCTATGGAGCGATTCCGTAGTAGTGTCGCAGTCTAACGATGGCTGCCCACACTCTGCTTTGTGTCGAGCCGGACGCGGCTGCACTGGCAACGATACGCGGGGCTCTTGAGCCCCATGGTTTTTTGATCACCAACATCACCAACGGCGAAGAAGCCGTTGCCTGGGGGCGTCAAAATCAGCCCGATCTCGTGATCGTGTCTGTTGAACCTCGCAAAGTGGGCTACGCCATTTGCAACAAGTTCAAGCGCAGCCCCGAACTCAAAGACATCCCGCTTATCCTCGCCTCGGGGGAAGAAACCCCGGCGCAGCTTGAACAGCATCGGAAGCTAAAGGTCAAAGCCAATGAATACCTGGTCAAACCATTCTCACCGGAAGAGCTGCTCCACAAAGTGCAGGAGGTATATCCCTTGAACGGTCAGGTCGGCAAAGGCGGATTTGGCGTTCGCGAGGCCGACGCAGACGATGACGACATCTTGCTGTCATCAGATGTCCTCGAAGAAATCTCGATCGGCGACAGCGACATCGTTGATGACGATGGGCATGAGCTCGTCGTGGAGGCTGGCGATTTCGAGGACGAATCCACGCAGGCTGTCAGTCCGCGGGCGCTTGATGACGTCTTCGATTCGGAGACCGACGCGGCCTTCGCCGCCATCGAACAAAAGTCACAGCCGTCTTCGCAAGCAGCCGCCAGCCCCGAAGGTCTTGCGGCGCCTTGGGAGTCTGCCCCCAACCGCTGGGACGCCGAATCCACAAATCCGGTCGACATCGGCGAAGACGAAGTTGACGATGCCTTGGCCAAACTGACCGAACCATCTACCCGCGCGGGCGATGCAGAATCGGAAAATCTGTTCAGTGCTTTGCAGTTGCCCACCCGAGCGGTGAGCGCCTCGTCCTTGGAGATCGACGCTGAAGATGAGTTTGGCGACGGCGTCGACGAACGCACCAGCACCAGCGCCACACCCCCGCCCCCGCCCCCGCCCCCGCCCCCCGCACCTTTTCTGGCCGACTCATCGCGGGACGACGATGAAGAGCCCTTCTCAACTTCCGCCAGCGAAGGCGACACCGGCGAGCTCGGCCCACTTTCCGGCTTTGGCGAGGCAGTTTCCCCCCCAGTCGATGCCGAATCAACCTACGAAGCGGCGCCCGCGCCGGTGGCCTTCACGGGTGGTTTGGAAGCTGAATCCGATGGCGCGCAGTTGGACGAAATGCAAGCGCAATTGGCTTCCTTGGCGGCCGAGAAGCAAGCGGCGCAGAACGAAGCGCAATCGCTACGTGGCGAACGCGACAAGCTGGTGGCCGAACGCGACGAGCTTTCACGCGAGGTCGATGAAATCAAGAGCCGCCCGCAAAGCCCAGGGTCTGCGCGTGATCGAGAAATTCTGAGTTTGCGCGAGGTCATCAACAAAAAGGAGCGTGACCTCCTGGACATACGCGACCAATTGGACGCGCGCGAACGCCAGATCCTGGACCACAAAGATCGCATTCGCGAAAACGAGCGCTCACGTCGCGACCTTGAGGACAAGAACCTAGGCCTCGAAAAGGTGCTGATGGACGCCAACGAGCGCGTTGAAGCCGTCACCTCCGACAAACAAAAGAGCGCCGATCGAGAAAAGGTTCTAAAGGCGCGGCTCGACGACGCACACGTGGAAATTCAAAAAGCCCACGACGAAGTCGAAAGTCTCAAAAAGCGCGGGGTTGCCACCGAAGAGCGCATGCGGGCCGAAATGGATCGCGTTCGCGGCGAGCTGGAAGGGCGAATCCTGGAAATGGAAGACGCCCACCGCAGCGAGCTTGTGCAAGCCGCCGAAGAGCGCGCCAACGCCGAAGCGGCGATGGAGCAAGAGCACCACGACGAATTGTCGCGACTTCGCGTGGCCCATGCCAGCGAGCTTGAAACCACGCAGCGCAAAGCCTCCGAAGAGCTTTCCGCACTTGACGAGCGCATGCAAAGCGAAGTTTTGCGCATGCGCAAAGATCACGACAAGGCCGCGGCGTCGCAGAAGGAGGAGCACGCGCTGCAACTGGCAGCCGAGCGGGAGGCCCACCAAACCGCGCTTGACGCCAAAGAGCGAGACCATCGCAACGAGATCTTGGGCATGCGTCGGCGTCACGAAGACGAGCTGCGAGCCGCGGACGAGCGCCGACAAAAAGAACTCGAAGAGGCCGAGACCCGCACCAAAGCTGAACTTGAAACGGCCGAAAATCGCCGTCGTGCGGAGCTGCAAGCCCGCGACGAACAGCACAACGCCCAGGTTGCCGACATGGATCGGCGCCAATTCGATGAGAAAACCAAGACGGCGGAGCGTCACCGCTCTGAGATGGATGAGGCCCACGCCCGCGCGGCGCGTGCCGAGGGCGATTTGGCGGCACGAACAGAAGAACTTTCCGAGGCCCACCGACGCATCTCCGGGCTGGAAGCAGACCTTGACGCCACCCGCGCAGACCTGCGCGACCGCGAGGTGAAACTGTCGCAAAACAACCTTCGCGTGTCTGAGCTTGAGATCAAAACCACGCAATACGAAGAGCAGATCATGCGGTCGTACCAACGGCTGCGGAGCGACGACAAGGTGGTCGAGAAGGCTAAGCGTGCTCTCGCGGTGGCGCTTTCGCTGCTGGAAGAGCGTGGCATGGCGCCAGCCACAAGCGAAGCGCCCAGCGCGGCACAAGCCAATGAAACCCAAGGGCCACAGGCCCAAGACGACGCCAATGAGGCGCCGTCCAACGACGGGGGCGCAAGCTGAAAGAGGGCGCACACGGACTCACCGGCCATTTGGCCGGTCTCAAAACCAGCGAACTCAAGGCACTTGAGCGCATCTACCGCCGCCACATTCCTCCCCAGCAGGTGTTAAGCGAAGAGCTGGCGGGTTATCTGTGCAAGCTGTCGCGGGACATGCAGCGGCAGGTGGGCTTGCTGTGCAACCGTCGCGGCGAGATCGAACACGTTTTCGTGGGCGACGCTTCAAAGCTGACGCTGCCTGATTTCGGTCGCCTGCGCGCCGGGCGGGGGCGTTTTCGCGGCTTGCGCCTGGTGCACACGCATTTGCGAAATGAACCGCTAACGCGCGACGATCTGGTTGACTTGGCGCTGTTGCGCTTGGATTTGGTGGCCGCCGTGGGCGTGACCCCAGATGGTCGTCCCATGGACCTGCATCTGGCCCATCTGCTGCCCACCGCGGTTGGGCAAACGCCATGGCAAGTGCTGCCGCCCGAACCTTTTTATCGCACGCAGGTGGACGCCGAAGCCTTGGTGGCCTCGCTAGAAACCGAATTCGAACGCATTTCGCCCACCGTCCAAGCCAATGCGGGACAAGATAGGGCGTTGTTGGTGATTGCCGAAATCACCCGCAAAGCGCCCCGCGACGGCACCGCCATGACGCTTGAGCAGCGACAAGCCGAACTGGAGGAGCTGTGCCACACAGCGGGCGTTGTGGTGACGGGGGTGGTTACCCAGCGACGCCCCGAGGTGGATCCCAAGTACCTCGTGGGCCGCGGAAAACTGGAAGACATTTTGGTGAGGAGCATGCAAGTGAACGCCACCTTGCTGGTGTTCGATCCGGAGCTGACGCCGGGCCAGGCGCACGCCATTGGCGCTTTCAACGACATCAAAGTCATCGACCGCACGATGCTTATCTTGGACATCTTTGCGCAAAGGGCGAAAAGCCGCGACGGCAAGCTGCAAGTGGAACTGGCGCAGCTCAAGTACATGCTGCCCCGGCTGCAGGAAAAAGACACGATGATGAGCCGCCTGACCGGTGGCATTGGTGGCCGCGGGCCGGGCGAAACAAAGCTGGAAATCAACCGCCGGCGCGCGCGCGAGCGCATCCACCGGCTGGAACAAGAAATCGAAAAGTATGGCCGCCAACGAGTCGCGCGGCGGCAGATGCGAAGCGAGCGCGGCCTGCCCGTGGTGGCAATCGTGGGCTACACGAACGCCGGCAAATCAACGCTTCTGAACGCTCTGACCCGCAGCGAGGTGTTGGCCGAAGACAAACTGTTTGCCACCTTGGATCCCACCACGCGACGGCTTCGGTTTCCCCGCGAGCGGGAAATCATCATTGCCGACACGGTGGGCTTTATCCGCGATTTGCCCCAGGACCTGGCGCGGGCGTTTCGCGCCACCCTTGAAGAACTGGCTGAGGCCGACCTTTTGCTGCACGTGGTGGACGCCTCGGACGACAAACGCGATCAACAAATCGCGGCGGTCGAGCGCATTTTGGGTGAACTCGGGTACGGAGAGACGCCCCGCTTGATGGTGTTCAACAAAATGGATCGTTTGTCGCACGACGAACGCGCCGTGGTCGCTGCCATGTCAGGGGTGATAGGCATCTCGGCCCTGAACATCGATTCCACCAAGCCGCTGCTTGACGCCCTTGAAGAGCGGCTGTGGAGCGCGGCCCTGCTGGGACGACATGCCGACCCCACGACGTTGCCTCACACAGGTGAAGATTCTTAAGCTCTGCTGAAACCAGCTAAGTCTTCGGGTCTTCATCCGGCCTGGCCAGCACCCGTACTTTTCCGCCCTCGATTGACACCTCCAGCCGTGCCCGTGACGCACGCGCCTCGCTAAGCACTTTTTCGATCTGGGGCCTCAGTTTCTGCGCCAGCTCATCCAAGCTTTTCGAGGGCCGCTGATCGCCCACCTGCGCGCGCGCTTTGTTGTATTCGTCGTAGAAGGCCTGAAGCTGCGCCGGCGTCACACCCGGAAACGCCCCGTCGTCGCGCCCGCGCGTGGGTCGCTTTTCCGGGGCCACCGCCCCCCCACGCGCCGCCACCATACGATTTTGCCGATCAACAAACGCCCGCACCCTGCTGCCGGGCACGCCCATCGCGATGGCTTCTGCGTCGGTCATGGTGCCACCGGACTTTGCCAAGTGGCGCTGCATCTTCGCCACGTCGCGACGGTAGGTGCCTTGTTCAATTTCGCGAACCACGCGGTTCCAGTACGCCGTATAGGTGATCCACCTTTGCAGCAAACTTTGATACCGAAAGCGCAAGGTGGCCTTGCCAATCACCACTTGCTGCATTTGCACCAACTGGCGGTTCATCTCGCGCCGCTGGACCGCAGGCACCTGTTTTTCGACGCCCGAGAAGAACGATTCGTAGGTGGACTTCAGCCGGTCGAAACGCTTCTCAAGCTGTTCTATATGAGCTTCCAACGCCTCTGGATCGTTCTCCAGCGGGTTTGGGGCCTTCTTCTTCACCGGTGCATTGTAACCCCGTGTGGCCACGGGCGCGCGGGGGGCGGCAAAACTGCTGCGCCAGGCCTGGGCGCGAGGGGAAATGTGTGCGATACGGAAAGTGGCCACTGTGGGATTTTTGCCTCGCCTTTTTTTGCTTCCGCGCCAGCGCTTGCCTAGCCTCTTCATTGAGTGGGTGGGGATTTGTGCGCTGCTGGCGACGGGCTGCGTAAGCGAGGCAGAGCAGCTGCAGGCCAAAGGCAATTTGCTGCTTCGCCAACGCAGCCTTGCGGGCGCGCTCGCTTGCTTTCGAGCGGCTGCACAAAAGGATCCGCAAGACGCTTCGAGTCTGCTGCAACTGGGCAACGCCCTGTTCCGTGCCCAGCGGTTTTCGGAAGCCGAAGCCGCCTACAAGCGCGCGCGCGGGGTGTCCAAAGAGGCCTGTGAGGTGGAGCGGCCGCTGGCTCAGTTGCTGGGACAGGTGGGCCGGGTCAGCGAGGCCGAATCCGTGCTGTTTGCCTGCCTTACGCGCAAACCCGACGATTTCGACGCGCGGCAAGCTTTGGGCTTGATGCGGCTTGACAAAGGTGATCTCGCCTCCGCCGCCGCGGCTTTCGACCACATCATTGACCGCAGCCCCAGCCACGCCGCGGCGCTGTACACGCGGGGGCGCGTGGCGCTTCATCAAGGCCAACTGGCTCAGGCGGAACGGTTGTTTGAACGCTTGGGCCAGCACCACCCCCGAAAGCCCTACAGCAGCTACGGCCGCGGCTTGCTGGCCAGCCGGCGGCGCGACTTTAATCAGGCGTGTCAGCATTTCCTTCGCGCCGAAACCCTAGGTATGCCGAAACACGCTTGGGATCAGTTGCGCCGTGATCGGCAATTGGCCAACGCGCCCGCACTGCCGTGTTTGCCCCAACGCACACAAGGGGGCGCATGACGCTCGGGTTTTGGATTGCCGCCGCGGTGTTGCTGTTGGGCGTGCTGATTTTGGTGCACGAGCTTGGCCACTTTCTGTTCGCCAAAATCTTCGGCGTTAGGGTGCTGCGATTTTCTTTGGGCTTCGGCCCCAAGCTGCTGGCGTTCAACGCAGGCGGAACAGAATACCGCCTGTCGCTTGTGCCCTTGGGCGGTTACGTACGCTTGTTGGGTGAAGATCCCGGCGAAACGGTGAAGGAGATTGATGAGGATCGCACCTTGGTGTCGAAACCTTTGTGGCAGCGCTACGCCATCGTGGTTGCGGGCCCCATCTTCAATTTGCTGCTTCCGATTTTCATCTATTTCGTTCACTTCTTCGGCCACACCACGGTGCTGCCACCCACCATCGGCACGGTTTTGCCCGATATGCCGGCGGCGGAGTCGGGGCTCATCGCGGGTGACCACGTCGCCGCCATCGATGGTGAGCCCATTGGCTCCTGGGAAGAGTTGGAGACCACCATCGCCAGCAATCCTGAGCAAACCATTCGCCTGCTGATCAAGCGCGACACACATTTCGAGGAGCGCGATCTGCGCCCTGTGAAATTGGAACGGCGGGGGGCCTTCCGTTTCCGAGAAACCGTTGGCTTGGTGGGCATCTCACCGCGCTTTCACTTGCCTGAAGCGGGCATATTGGATCTCACCTCGCCCGCGGCTCAGGCCGGCCTTCGCACCTTCGATCTCATCACGTCAGTCAATGGCAAACCCGTCACCTACTGGGCTGAACTCGAACGGGCCGTTAGCAAGGTGAGCGCGTCGCCGCTTCGCTTGACCTACTTGCGTGGCGTGCAGTCCTCGCTGCCGTTTGCACATGTTAGCTTGCAAACACCTGGAACCGCGGTGGTGATACCACGTCCGGTGATGGGCGAGGATGGCAAGCGCGGCTATGAAACGGGGCTTTTGTCATCAGAGCTCTTCGTTTATGCCGTGGAACCAGGCAGCCCCGCCGACAAAATTGGCATTCGACATGGCGACCAGTTGGTCACGCTCAACGCAGAGCCCATCTTGCACTGGGCGCAGTTGGCGCAAAAATTGGCGTCGGGTTCCACACGGGACTTTCACATCACATGGGTTTCCCCCGGGGGCGTTCATCACGAAGCCACGTTTAAGCAAGAGCTGAGGCCGCCCGTTGATGCCTACAGGCGCGGCGAAGATCGGTTGGTGTTTGGTGCCGAAAGCCGCCGCGCTTGGCGAACGGCCGATACGACACCCATCAAAAATCGATTCCTCTATGCAGCTGATCACGCCATCACGCGCACGGGGCAGTTGATTGTGGCCATGGGCCAAGGTTTCTTTGAGGTCGTTCGCGGTCGCGTGCCCCTTTCGACTTTGGGTGGGCCGATCACCATCGGCTACGTGGCAGGCGTGGCCGCGGAACAAGGGCTTGATCAATACCTGTGGCTGCTGGCTCTGCTTTCAATCAACATTGGGTTGCTAAATTTCCTTCCAGTCCCGATCCTTGATGGGGGTCAACTGGTGTTTTTCACCATCGAACTCTTGAAGGGGCGCCCCCCATCGCGTCGCGCGCGTGAGGTTGCTTCATACGTAGGGTTGGCCGCGGTGGTTGTGCTAATGGCATTGGCGCTCAAGAACGACGTTGTGAGGTTTTTGTTGGAGTAACGATGTCATCAAACAGCGCCACCCATCCGTTCTTGGCCATTGAAACGTCCACGCGCACAGCGCGCGTTGGGTTGTTCAATGCGGCTGGTAACACACTTGCATTGGCGGAGCAGACCGCCGATCGGCATTCGGCTGGGCTCTTGAGTTTGTGCGACCAACTTTTCCAGCAAACGGGCACAGCGCCTTGCGACCTCGTGATGATCGCGTGCGGCGCCGGGCCGGGAAGCTTCACCGGCCTGCGCGTGGGATTGGCCCTGGCCAAGGGTTTGGCGCTGCCGTTTGCCACACCCCTGGTGATGATCTCTTCCTTGCACACGTTGGCCTGCGATCTGGCCGCGCTGCCTCAAGCCAAAGCCGCGTCGCACCTGGTTGCGTGTTTGGACGCCGGCAAAGGCGAGCTGCACGCGCAGGTTTTCATCGCCGGACCGCACGGGCCCGAACCCCAGCAAGCCGCGTGGCGTCTATCGCCCGAGGAACTTTGTGAGCGGCTCGAACTTTCGCACTTACAGGGGCCTACGGTTGCGGGGGGGCCGGAGCTGGCAAAATTTCCCGCGCTTGTCGCCCACGCCCAAAGCACCACGCCGGGGGCGTCGTGGG
>JBBSJE010000163.1:0-14085 GCA_038257535.1 Polyangia bacterium | reverse complement strand
GAACGCGATTCTGCCTCCGCGACGGCAAGAAACTCAGCGGGCCTCGACTTTGACTCGGCCGTGGCGGGGGGTATTAGGTGCAGGCCGAAGGCCAGCGCCACCAGACCCGCCCACTGCCGCCGCTTCGCCTTCGTGGCGCCCTCCCGCTCCTAATCTCCGCAGCGGCTACGGAGAAACGACAAGACCGCGGACTTCACGGTGTCTGGCATTTTCACGGCGAAGCACTCGCGCGAGATCTCCGGCGTTCTCCGATAGGTTTCGAAGAACTTAACGCACTCGGGACATGCCTCCAAATGCTCACGAAAATGCGAGCTTTCTGCGCCTGGAAGCGACCCGTCTAAGTAGTCGAAGGCGTAGTCGACGACTTGCTTACAGCCCAGGGACGCGGATTTACAATGAGACACGTTGAAAAAATATAACCGATTCGTTCCCAAGGAACAGCCTTTTGCCGCACCCGCTGTTCCGGTATTTGGGCGGCGCCTCTATGATTCCACACATCCGCATGCGTTTCATCGTTCCAGGGTTTTCCTTGGGCGACCGCACGCTCGCTTGACAAGGGGGGCAAGCCTATCGCAAAAGGTTAGGAGCCATTGCCTGCCGCGGCATGCGAATGAATGTTACCGACCTGCTACCTTCACACTGCGAACCCGAGCCCGCTGGGCGCGTGTGGGCCAGTCGCGCGGTGGCGCGCGCCCAGGCCTGTTGGCCGGGTGACCTGAGCGTCGCATGGCCTAAAGGCGGGGCCTTGCGCGTGCGGTTGTCGGCCGTGGCTCCGGTGGATCAACAAAGCGCGGCCGCTGTAGGGCTGTGCGAGTCGTTTTCGTTGTGGCGTACCGGTCGCCACGGTCGGCTTGATGTGGACGCGCGGTTTGCTTCCGCGGTGACCTCGACACTGATGGCAGCCAACGTCACAATGCCCATGGCCCGCGCCTTGTCACCAGGGGAGCGTGGTGTGTTCGCCGCCCTCATTGCCTCGGTTTTTGACCGCGCTTGTGCGCCTTTTCAGCTGGCCGTTGACGCTCCCGATGCCGTGCCACTGCGGCTCGACATGCAAGCCGAACTGGATCTGCGTTTTGAATCAGAAAATGGCATTTCCGTTGTGGGATGGGCGCGGCTGTTCTTGCCCGCCGCGTGGATGGATCCCTCCACCGTACACTGGCCACACCTGGCGCGCGTGCCTTTCCCGGTGGTCATTGAACTTGCGCGCACGCAGATTGACGGCACGAGCCTGGGCGACTTGGACGTGGGAGACGGGCTGGTTTTCGGTGGCGTTGAGGCATTCAACGCTGTAACACCATTGCCCGTGTGGGTTTCTTTGGGCCTATTTCGGGCAAAAGCGCAGTGGTCCCAGGCGGATGTGCGGCTGCAAGGGCCGTTTGAGCCATCCCCTGGTGGGTTTGAGGGCGCCGCAACGTCGCCCATGGCTGGGGCCTTGGGCCCGTGGAAAGGTACGATGCTCATGACAAGCACAGTGGACATAAATGGCCCCGGGGGCGCCGCGGCTTCGCCGAACGATGCACCGGGCGCTTTGCTTACGCAGGCGTTGGCCAACACACCGGTGGAGGTGGTGGCCGAGGTGGGACGCTTAGTTTTGACCGGGGCTGAACTTGCGGGATTGGGTCAGGGCCAGGTTTTGTCGCTGGGCGGTTCAAGCCGTGGCGCTGTGACGCTTTCGGTGGCTGGACGCCCTGTGGCCAAAGGCGTTTTGGTTAACATTGATGGCACCTTCGGCGTGCGCGTTACCGAGCGGTTTTAGCGATCGAAAAGCTGAACCTAGAGGGCAACGGCTTGTAGGTTGGCCTCTTGCACAGCCGCTTCCTTGAGCGCGTCCAACAACGTGGCTGTGCGTTTCCAGGTGGGTGCCGTGGCCAACAGACGTGCCACTAGGTTCGACCAAGCTGGTGCGTCGCTTTTTAAAAGCGACACACGTGCCACTGTGGCTTCAATTTCTAGCGAAGTGAGTTCGCGGTAAAACAGCGCGTTGCCCGTGGATGAGGCTGCGTCCCATTCCACAAACAGGTCGGAGGCGGCTGACCGGGTAGGAACCAGAGGCAGAGCGCCATAGCGCAGAGCCCGTCCCGCGGCGCGGCCCGTGGGATCTGTTTCATCCAGCAACCACCACGCGTCGCAGGCCGCCATCATGAGGCGCACGTCCTCTTCAGAAGGCGCCGTGAGCAGCGCGATTTTCGTGGGGTGTTCAATGGCAAGCACCGCCGCCTTTTCAACCAAAGCTCGGTCGCCCGCAGCGGGCAACACAACAAACACGTCGCGCTTGACGATGTTTTCAAGGGCACTGACCAGGCAGCGCCCGCCGGGTCCCTCAAGCCGCGGGCCGGTTCCCAAAACGCTGACCCTCGGATCTACGCTCACCGACAAGCGTTTCAGCAAAGCGCGGCGCGCATCGATTTTCCCTGCGGGATTTGCGGCACCAAAGGCCTTTGGCAACGCTGGATCCGAGGCGGGATCATAGGGTGGCTCATCGGCTCCAAAGGGCAGGGCCACGATGGGTTCATCAGAGGGCCGCCCCGAAAGTTCGGGAGCCGCTTCCAGCTGTTTGGCCGCGCGACGGCTGGGGGCGATCACAGCCTGTGCCGCAATTACACCGTAAGCCGACAGCGCCGGACTGTCGGCCTCCGTAAGGCCAACGGCGGCGGCCTCTTGGGGGGTGAACCGTGCCACGCATTGTGGTTGCGGGAGCACAAACACCTTCGCGCTCGCGGATAGACGTGCCAGCGCCACCACCGAGGCTTCTCCCCAGCCCACGACGGCCTCGGGTTTTACAAGCCCATCTTGAGCCAAAGACACCGCAGCGCCACCCAATTGCAGCGCGCGCTCGCTTGGGCTTACGCTGTCGCTTTCCAGCACCAGCAGCTGTGGATCCGACGACGAAAACTGGCCCTCGTAAAGCGCCAGTTCCCGTGAGCCCGAGGGTGTCTCAATGAGAACTTTGCGCAAGCGGCGGGCCAGGCCGGGGATGCGCGCGGCTTCCTCACCCTGTGCAAGCGTTAAGATGGTGACCCTGTGTTTCAGCTCAAGCAAACCACGCGCAAGTCCCCAAGCGCTTAAGGCGTGATCGTCTCGGCTCACAGGAGCCACACTGTCAGTAATGAAAAGGTATGCGGACATCGGGTATTGATCGGGCGTGTGCAGGGCGAAAATGCCACAGCATCATTCCCAGACCCCCGCCACAAATGCAACGGGCGGTTCAAACTAAGTTGCACCGCCCGTTGGTTTCGCAGCGCCGCCGCGCTATTCGTTGGCGCCGCGCTCGTCGTCTTCCCCGGGGAATTCATTCACCGAGGGGTACTTCATGATCTCCTTGCGGGAAATCTTCCAAGCCTTTTGCACAATCCAAGACAGCGAGCGGTCCTGCCGCGCCGCTTCCTCTTGGATTTCCTTCAGCATCTCTTCAGGGAAGTAGAGACTTTGTTTCCTCTTATCGGACCCGGCCATAGAGCTCCCCTCATAAGGATCAATGTAACGTATGGACGCACCCATTTAGTCACTGATTGGCTAACGTGTCAAGCGATTGACGGAAAGCGTCCGGGAATCTTTCGATGCCCGTAACGTGGCCCTGAGGTGGGTTCTGTTTGATTGCCTGCTTGATTGATTGCTTGATTGCCACTTAGTTATCCCCTTGTGCTTGGAGCCGCGCTAATATGTGGCACCCCAAATCCAACCCAAGTCGTGAAATCATGGCTTTTTTCGCTGGTAAATGACTGAGAAAAATCGTTCGGTTTTCACCGGAAACGTAAGCAAGGGGAGATCATGGAAGGGACGCAGCTTAAGAAGAAGGATCTCAAAAAGTTCCGGGACATTTTGGAAACCCGGCGCAAAGAGATTCTGAAGACCGCTCAAAGAACTCTGAACGAGGACATGACTCTGGATTCAGACGATTTGGCCGATGAAATGGATTTGGCATCGGTGGAGTATTTGCACGCGTTCAATTTCAGGTTGCGTGGCCGCGAAAAGCACTACCTCAGCAAGATAGACAAGGCCATTGAACGCATCGACAACGGCACCTTCGGAATTTGCGAGGAATGCGATGAGCCCATTTCGCCCAAACGGCTGGAAGCGCGCCTAGAGACCACTTTGTGCATTCGCTGCAAAGAAGATCAGGAGCGCCAGGAAAAGGCCTACGGCTAGCTAAGGCGCTTTGGCGCTGGTGCCCGCGGCCCTATCTCGATTCGCCGCGCATCGGACTGGCGGCGTTGGTCTTGTTTTGGGGCACCACCGCTTGCACGGGCGTGTTCGCCCGGCCTGGCACAAGCCTGTCGTTTGGAGATCACGCGCAGGGACGATTGCTTTCGGGGGTGCAGCTTCCCTTTGAGGGGATGGGCTATCAGGTTCCCCCGGCATGGCGTTCGCGGGAGGCTGTTTTCACCACCGAACAAATTGCGGCCGGCCTGTTGCGGTCTTTTGCTGCCGTGGCGCGCCTGCATCCCGGCGCCGTGGCGCCCCTGGGGGACCTCGCACACCGAGGAGGCGGACCGGCGATGGGACACGCTTCGCATTGTAGCGGGCGAGACATCGACATCTTCTTTTATGCGGTAGATGAACGGGGCAATTCCTTGTCCCCTGGACCCGCGATGCTGAAATTCAACCGCGAGGGGCGGGCCGTGGCCTGGTCTCCCCCTCACGGCGCCTTGCCGCCCCGGCTGCCCGTGCCGGTCGCCTGGTTCGACAAAGTGAGAACGCTCGCGCTATTGCGCGCGCTGTTTGCGGACCCGTCGATTGAGGTGCAATGGGTGTTCATCCAACGCGACTTGGCCAAATTGGTTTTTCATCAGGCCGTTTTCGAGGGCGAATCAGCCGATATGCTGGCCCGCCTTGCGGAACTGCTTCGCCAGCCCGGCGACTCTGCTCCCCATGATGATCACATGCACGTCCGCATCTACTGCGATCCGCAACATCGGGCCTATGGCTGCGTGGATCGCGGGCCACAGCGGTGGCTGAAGAAACACTGGAAGTATTTGCGGCCGCGGTCTGGATTCCTCCCCTCGCTTGATCCAGCCGTCGCAATGTCAGCCTTGAAGTAGCGCCAGCGACCTCGAACGCGTTTTGTCGTTCGGGCTGTGGTGGCGCCGGTTATCCACAGCCGCCGAAAATTGCTTTGGCGGTGCCGTTTGCGGGCGCGCGCTGATTCGGGGAGCTGGTTCGCTCGCGAATCGCCGGATGCGCGACGTTTTTCGCGTGCGGGCGGCTTGCATGCATGTGCGGCGCTTGGCGCGTCTGCGCACACCGCTTCACCTGAACAAATCTCACGTGATTTTTCCATTGAGACGAATCTATTCAGTGGAGTACATTCAATCCCGTTCAATGAAACGAACTTCACATCTCGAGCTGCAAGAAACGCTGCCGAAGCCCGCGGTCCTGCGGGTTTCAGCCGTTTTGGAAGAGCCCGAGTTGTTGGAGATCGAACGCACGTGGCCCAGCGGGCTGTCGTCACGTCAAATCGTCGACGTGTTTGAATCGCGAGGTGTCCGATTTTCGGAGGCCACTTTGCGCAAGTACGTGCAGCTAGGCCTCCTGCCGCGCTCGGTGCGGGTGGGGCGCAAAGGCAAGCACATGGGCTCGATGGGGATTTACCCCTGCAACGTCGTTCGCCGCGTGAACGTGGTGAAAAAGATGATGGCTGACAACCTCACCATTGAGGAGATTCAGCGCGCGTTCGTCCGCTTCAAAGACGAGATCGATTCCGTGGAGGTGAGCCTGCGAGAGCTTATCTCCGGATTCGAGCGAGAGGCGCGCGATGCGAACCTCTCCGAGAAGCGGCGCCAAGTTTTAGAAAAAGAGATTGGCGAGGCACGGAAAGCGGCGTCCGACTTGGTACGCCGGATCGCGGACCTCGAACAACGGTTATCGATGCCAGAGGAAGACTCTGGCCCTGCTGTCGGGGGCGGGACGGATTTGTTTTAAGCGGTGCCTGACAACCGCTTGAAAAAAAGGTGAACAGCAAATGTTAGAGGTCATGGTGATTGCCAAAGCCCAAGATTCGAAAGTACGGCTCAAGGTTCTAACCGAGCCGGACGATGCCAATCCGCAGCCGGAGGTGGCACGTTTGAGAAGAAAAGTACGTCCAGACGATGAGGGGCGCGTTCGATCACGAACCATCGCGCGCCGATACCTAACGAAAGAAGAGAAAATTCTTTCGGAAACCCTGCCCTATCCAGATGAGGTGGAGCGGCCGCACAGCCGGGCAGAATGCCTGACAATGCCGCGACCCTGCCCATTTGTGAGCTGTGGTCACCATCTATACCTAGATGTGAACCCAGATAGCGGCGCCATCAAGCTCAACTTCCCGCACCTTGAGGTGTGGGAGATGCCGGAAACCTGCGCGCTGGACGTTGCGGACAAGGGCGGAACCACTTTGGAAGAGGTGGGTGCCATCATGAACCTGACCCGCGAACGCATTCGCCAAGTCGAAGTGCGTGGTTTGCAGAAGCTGCGCAACCACAAAGACGTGGAACTGGATTTACCGCCCGAGCGGCCGTAACCATTTCGCCCCGCTGTTCACCGTCAACGCCGTTCCAGCCCGCAAATGCGTGGCCCAGGGGCGGCGTTGTCATATGCTTTGCCCGAAACAACACCCTGGCCTCGAACCTGGCCAGGAGAACGCGCATCATAACAACATGTCTTCCACGCCTTTAGACCAGATAGACGCTCAGCTTGCCCAGCGGTTGCTCACGGCCGCGCTTGAAGGCGGTGCTGATTACGCAGACCTTTATTTCGAGTACGCGGCCGGGGCGCATTTTGGCTTCGAGGATGGCCAGGTGCGCAGTGTGGGCAAAGGGGTGACGCTGGGTTTGGGGGTTAGAGCGCTCAAGGGTGATGCCACGGGGTATGCGTACACCGAAGAACTCGCGGAAGATCGCATGATCGAGGCCGCCCGGACAGCGGGGCGAATCGCAGCGGCAGGCGGGGGTGGCGGCACGGTGGCTTTGGAAAAGCTTTCGACGGGCAATCTGTACTCTGTGGAACAAGCGCCGTGGGATCGACCGGGCGCAGACAAGGTTGAGCTGCTTCGCAAAGCCGACCGCGCGGCACGGGCCTACGATCCTCGTATCGTGCGCGTGGAAGTGGGCATGGGCGAAAGCTTGAAGGATGTGCTGGTGGTGACATCCGACGGAAAAATGGCGCGCGATTTTCAGCCGATGATTCGTTTCACCGTGGGGGCCGTGGCGGAAGAAAACGGCAAACGCCAAACCGGTCGTTCAGCGGGCGCCGCGCGACGGGGCATGGAGCAATTTTCGCTGCCGGGACAAAGCCCCGAAGAGCACGGCCGCGAAGCGGCGCGGCTGGCGATCGCCATGCTCGACGCGCAGGAAGCGCCCGCGGGAACCATGGAAGTGGTTTTGGGGCCGGGCGAATCTGGAATCTTGCTTCACGAAGCGGTGGGGCACGGGCTTGAGGCTGATTTCAATCGCAAGAAGACCTCCAACTACACCGATCACATTGGCAAGGCCGTGGCTTCGCCCCTTTGCACGGTGGTGGATGACGGCACGTTGCAAAGCGGTCGTGGCTCGATCAACGTGGACGACGAAGGCAACCTGGGGCGCCGCAATGTCTTGATCGAAAACGGAATCCTCGTTTCGTACATGCAAGATAGGATTTCGTCCAAGCACTTCAAAACCGAGCCTTCGGGCAATGGCCGGCGTGAGAGCTTTCGTCATGAGCCGCTGCCCCGGATGACCAACACATTAATGATGGCCGGGCAAGACGATCCCGAAGACATCATTCGCTCGGTCAAACGTGGCGTCTATGCCAAGAACTTCTCGGGAGGCCAGGTCAACATCTCGAACGGCGACTTCGTGTTTTCGCTGACAGAAAGCTACCTCATTGAAGACGGCAAGCTCACGGCGCCACTCAAAGGCGTAAATCTTATCGGCAACGGGCCAGACGTTTTGCGGCGGGTGGTGATGGTTGGCAACGACTTTGCGCTTTCACCGGGCACCTGGACGTGTGGCAAAGATGGGCAAAGTGTTCCTGTTGGCATAGGCAACCCCACCATGAAGATCTCTGAGATCACAGTGGGCGGAACAAAAACAGCGTAGTCGCAACCTCAACCGGAAACATCACAGTGGAAAAACGCTTGCCAGATCCAGCCGCTTGCCAACGGGCGGCCGAACAAATGTTGGCTTTTGCACAAGCTGCAGGCGCCGATGGGGCCGAGGTGCTTGTGCGCGATGGCGCTGAACTTGAAGTGCGTTTGCGATTGGGCGAGCCCGAGCTCATCAAAGAGGCGGGCAGCCGCGCTTTGGGGCTGCGGGTGATCAAAGACCAACGGCCGGCGGTCACCTATACCTCTGACTTTACGGCCGAGGGCCTCAAACGGTTGGCGCAAGAAACTGTTGAGCTGGCGGCGCTGGCGGAACCAGATCCGTTTGCGGCGTTGCCGGATGCGGAACTCATGGCCCGTGAAGTTCCGGATCTGCAGCTATGGGACGATGCCGTGCCCAGGATTACGGTGGAAGACGCGCTGGCGTGGTGCCGGCGGGGCGAAAAGGCCGCGCAGGATTTTGATCCGCGGATCACCAACTCGGAAGGCGCTTCGTTCTCGCGGGTGGTGGGCGCCTCGGCGTTTGCGACGTCGGCCGGGTTTTCGGGCGGTTATCGTGGTACCTACGCGTCTTTGGTGGTGCAACCCATCGCGGATGACGAAGGCGGCAAAAAGCGCAACGGCAGTTGGTGGACGGGCGGGCGCTTTTTTGCGCGTCTTGAATCTGCCGAGTCCGTGGGTCAGATAGCCGCAAAGCGCACGTTGGCGCAGCTTGGTTCGCAGAAGGTGGCCACTTGCCAGGTGCCGGTGATTTTCTCTCCCGAAGCAGGGCGTTCGTTGGTGGGCAAATTGTCAGGCGTGGTGTCGGGCGGGGCGGTGTGGCGCAAAAGCACTTATCTAGCAGAACGCGAGGGCACGGTGGTGGCTTCGCCTCTGATCACGATTGTGGATGATCCGTTGATTCCCGGCGCTCCTGGATCACGTCCTTTTGACGGTGAGGGGTTGTCGAGCCGGATCAATGTGCTGGTGGATGGAGGCCTACTGCGTTTGTTTTTGTGCGATACCTACGCCGCGCGAAAGCTCGGGCGCACCTCAACGGGGTCCGCGGGCCGGGGCGTGGGTGGTGGGCCACATGTGTCCACAAGCAATTTGATCATGCGCCCCGGCAGCACAAGCAAGGGCGCGCTTGAGCAGGTGCCTGAAGGTTTGTACGTCACGCACTTGATGGGCTTTGGCTTCAACGGCGTCACGGGGGACTTTTCTCAGGGCGCTTCAGGGTTTTGGATCAAAAACGGCGAGCGCATGTTTCCGGTCAGCGAGATCACGATCTCATCTAGCTTTGATGACTTGTGGAAAAACGTGGATGCCGTGGGCGATGACTTGGACACGCGATCTTCTGTGCAGGTTCCCAGCTTTCGGGTGTCGCGTATGACGGTGGCAGGTCTCTAGCTCGCACGAGGTTGCACCATGCTGGAAGCGGGCGTTGTTGCGGCCGTTCTGCTGTTTGGCGCCGTGGTGGCTCTGGTGTCGGCGGAAGGGCTGCTCATGCTTGGGGTCGGCATGGTAGGGCTGGGCTTTGCGGTGGGGATCCCGGCGGCGGTTGTGTACCACGTGAAGCTGTATCTCGGTCTCAAAGCGCGGGGGCCGGTGCCGCGCGGATGGTGGGTTTCGCCCCTGCGCCACCACGATGATGTGAGCGAGCAGGCTGAGCGTGGCTTCGCTTGGGCATTTCGGCTTGGGGCGGGCGGCTTTGGCGTCATCGTGTTGGGATGCACTTTGGCGGCGCTGGGGCTGTGGAAGTTGAATCACGACAGCGGCTTGTAAGGTTTGCAACCCCTCGTTTCCACTCGCAAATTTTTGTTTTTGATGGCCGGCCAAAAAAATCGGCAGCGCCGTGTCGATCTGGGCCAATCTCATTCGTCGCCCTAATGAACAACAACGGTGCCGACGGCGCCGCAGCGAAAGGACACGACAATGAGGGTCATGGTGATTGTGAAGGCAACGAAGAACAGTGAAGACGGTGTGATGCCCACCGAGGCTTTGATCACCGCGATGGGCAATTACAACGAGGAACTTGTCAAAGCCGGCATCATGCTTGCGGGGGAAGGCCTTCACCCCAGCGCCAAGGGCAAACGGATCAAGTTCTCTGGAGGCCAATGAAGTGTGGTTGATGGTCCTTTTGCGGAGACAAAGGAGCTGATCGCGGGTTTTTGGATGTGGCAGGTTCGGTCGATGGAGGAGGCGGTGCAGTGGGCACGTCGTTGCCCTGATCCCATGCCGGGTGAGGACGCGGAGCTTGAGATTCGCCCCATTTTCGAGGCGGAAGATTTTGGCAAAGAGTACACGCCTGAACTCCGTGCACAAGAGGATCGCTTGCGCGCCGAAGTGGAACAGCGCACGAAGGCCTAGGGGCCATCCATGAGTGAACCGGCACTCACGCGCAAGGCCATCGAGGCCGTGTGGCGGATCGAATCGGCGCGATTGATCGGCGGCCTTGTGCGTTTTGTTCGCGATATGGACAAAGCCGAAGATCTTGCACAAGAGGCGCTGCTCACGGCGCTTGAGCGGTGGCCTGAAACAGGCATTCCCGATAACCCGGGGGCTTGGCTCATGACCACCGCCAAACACCGGGCCATTGATGAAGGCCGCAGGCGTGCGATGATGGACGACAAGCACCAGGAGCTAGAGCGCGCGGAAGAGCCGTCGGGCAGCATTGATGATGAAGCGGTCGATGCGGTTGTGGAAGATGATGTGCTGCGGTTGATGCTGGTGGCTTGTCATCCCGTGCTTTCTAAAGACGCGCGCGTGGCTTTGACGCTGCGGCTGATTGCAGGGCTTTCCACCGCGGAAATTGCACGTGCGTTCTTGACCACAGAGGTGACGATGGCGCAGCGAATTGTGCGCGCCAAACGAACGCTGTCTGAATCGAAGGTGCCGTTTGAAGTGCCCAGCGGTGAGGCTTTGCACGCGCGGGTGCCGCCGGCCCTGGAGGTGGTGTATTTGATCTTCAACGAAGGCTATGCGGCAACCTCTGGCGAAGACTGGCTGCGCCCGGAGCTATGCGAAGAAGCGATGAGGCTGGGTCGCATTCTGGCGGCGTTGGTGCCTCGCGAGGCTGAGGCGCATGGTTTGCTGGCGCTCATGGAGTTGCAGGCCTCGCGCATGGGGGCGCGTGTGGGGCCTGACGGATCGCCTGTGCTGCTCAATGACCAAGACCGCAAGAAGTGGAATCGGATGTTGATCACGCGGGGAATGGCTGCGCTTGACCGCGCGCAATCCTTGGCGCGCCCCTTGGGGCCCTACACGCTACAAGCCGCGATCGCTGGATGCCATGCCCGCGCGCGCATTCCGGAGGAAACGGACTGGGCGCAGATTGTGGCGCTTTACGATGCCCTGGTGCAGATCACCGGATCTGCTGTGGTGGAACTTAACCGTGCCGTGGCTGTGGCGATGGCCTATGGGCCTGGCGAAGGGTTGTTGCTGGTGGACGAATTGGCGGAGGAGCCAGCGCTAAAGGACTATCACTTCCTTCCCGCGGTTCGTGCCGACTTTCTGTTGAAACTGGGGCGACAGGATGAAGCGAAAGCCCAGTTCGAACAGGCGGCGCGCATGACCTCGAACCTTCGTGAGCAAGAGCTTTTGATGGCACGGGCGGCGAGCTGCGGGCCTGACAAAGAGGCGCAAAACTGAACCTTCGTCAAGCCTGGCGGCAGAGCGCTTTGCAACCTAGGATCCCCCGCAATGGCGAAGGTTGAAGTCACAAGACATCTGGGTGGCTATTTCCCACAGTTCAACGAGGTTGTGGTGGAGGTGAAGGCCAGCACCGTTGCGGACGTTGTTCGCGAGCTCGACAAACAAGCGCCAGGATTCGCGTTCTATGTGTGTGACGAGCTGGGCCGGCTGCGCATGCACGTGAACATTTTTGTTGAACAAGAACGCATTGTGGATCGCAAGAATTTGAGCGATCGTCTGGGGCCCGATTCGCGGGTGTTCATCATGCAAGCGCTTAGCGGCGGTTAGAGGCAAAGGAGAGCGACCATGTCCCATCGCATTTTGGTAGGCACGCGCAAAGGCACATTCATAGTTGAAAAGACCACTGCAGGATGGACGCCTCGCCTGGTGGGGCACGCAGGCGTTGGCGTAAACTTTGTGACACGGGATCCTTACACAGGCACCTTGTGGGCGGCACTTGGGCATGGCCATTGGGGTGCGAAGCTCTCTCGTTCCAATGACGGTGGCGAAACTTGGACCGACGCGCCCCAAATCAAGTACCCGCTAGGCGCACGCTACCTGGCGCCGCCTATGCCTACGGAGGATGGGGGCGAGGGGCCCGGGGGCACCACCATCAAAGACGCCACGCTGTTGAAGTTGTGGTGCATAGCTTTCGGTCCGCAGGGGCGCATGTATGTGGGCACCATTCCGGGCGGCTTGTTCGTGAGTGAAGACGGCGGTGAAAGCTTTGCGTTGAATCTTCCGCTTTGGAATCATCCATCACGGGGGGGCGACCTCTTCTCGGGCAAGGGCACAGGCGTCACGCATTGGTTTGGGACGCCCGCCTCGGAAGGCGAGTTCGCGCCGGGCATTCACTCGATTGTGGTTGACCCGCGTGATCCGCAGCGCATCTTGATTGGCATCTCTACGGCGGGTGTGCTGGAAACACGCGACGGCGGAAACAGTTGGCGCAGCCGCAACCAGGGCTTGTTGCAAGACTATCAGCCTGACCCAACGGCCGAGTGGGGGCACGATCCGCATTACGTTGATCTGTGTGCCGCGCAGCCCGATCATGTGTGGCAACAAAACCACTGCGGCGTGTTCTATAGCGCTAACGGCGCCGAGACGTGGAAGAGGGTCAGCCGCCCCGAACAGGGCGTGCACTTCGGTTTTCCTGTGGCGGTTGATCCCAATGATGGCAAAACCGCTTGGGTGGTACCGGGCAAGGCCGATATGGAGCGAACGACCATCGGTGGGGCGCTGTTTGTAGGTCGCACCCAAGATGGGGGTGAAACGTGGACCCAGCAGCGCGAAGGGCTGCCCCAGAAGCATGCGTACGACGTTGTTTATCGTCATGCGCTTGGCATTGCTGATGGCGCGTTGGCTTTTGGCAGCACCACAGGCAACCTTTACGTCAGCGAAAATCGCGGCGATAGCTGGCAAACCGTCGCAAACAACCTGCCGCCCATCTACAGCGTTAGGTTTAGTTAGACTGCGAAAACTGGGTGAATGGTGCTCTATGCCCGCTAAACCACTTCCTGAAGGTGCGAATGTGACGGATTTCGAGAAGCTGGGCGTGTTTTATTTAGGCCGCGATTTCGACTTGGCCTCGGGACAACCCAAAGAAACGCCGGTGCTTTATAGGGACCGCGACCTGTGCACGCATGCTGTGGTCGTGGGCATGACGGGCAGTGGAAAAACAGGCCTAGGCATCGCGTTGCTGGAAGAAGCGGCGCTCGATGGCATCGGTGCCATCATTATTGATCCCAAGGGCGACATGGGGAATCTGGCGCTTACCTTTCCTGCATTGAGCCCCGGTGATTTTGAGCCGTGGGTGGATGGAGAAGAGGTTCGTCGGCGCGGCGCCACGCGCCCGGAGCTGGCGCAGTCACTTGCAACAACGTGGCGTGAGGGCCTAGCAGCTTGGGGACAAGACGGCGCTCGTGTTGGGCGCTTGCAGGCGGCGGCAGACGTGGTGATTTACACGCCCGGCGCCAAGTTTGGCCGGGGTCTGTCGGTGTTGAAGTCTTTTGCGGCGCCGCCTGCTGCCGTTATTGCTCAGCCCGATGTGTTGCGCGAACGGATCGCCGGTTCCGTTAGTGGTTTGTTGGCTTTGGCGGGCATCACAGCCGATCCACTGCGCAGCCGTGAACATATTTTGCTGTCAAGCATATTAGAGAACGCTTGGAGCCAAGGCGCCGATGTCGAACTGGCAGGACTGATTCGGGCGGTGCAAACACCGCCGTTTACGCAGCTGGGTGTGTTTGATGTCGAAACTGTGTTTCCCGCCAAGGACCGACTTGAACTCGCAATGCTGTTGAACAACCTTGTGGCCTCCCCGGGCTTTTCGGCTTGGACCGAAGGCGAGCCATTGG
>JBBSJE010000162.1:0-14142 GCA_038257535.1 Polyangia bacterium | reverse complement strand
GTTCGAGGTTGTTCGCGGCGCAAGCGCCAGGCTGTCGGATGAGGGCGAGGCCGCGTTCCCTGAAACCGGAGCGTCTGTGGGCCGAAAGGCAACGTCGCGCAGGTTCAGCTGGCGCGGCCCAGGTGGAACAGATGAAAGCGGGTGCACCAAACTTCCTGAGTGCGCTGCTGATTTTGCACGTGGGAAAGACACCGCTTCGAAAGACACGTGCTTTGCGGGCACTTGCATCCATGCCGATGTGCCGGCCGCCCGTGACGAGAGCAGCAACGGTGCTGCCATAGCCGCGGCGTGTGGCGACGGCACACTGGGCTCGCCTTGGGGTGCCTTATGCACATAGGAAGGCGCTTCGTTGTCGTCCACTTCATGCGGCCAGTGCGGCTGCAAATCACCTTGTTTGGTGGTTGTAAACGTGGCGGCTTCGGGAAACACGGCCGCCCAACGATGGCCCTCGTTGTCCTGTTCGAACACCCCCACCTCAACCGCTGATTCGAGCCAGGCTGGCTGTTGGGCCTGCGGCTCGGGCGGGGTTTCCAAGGGTGTGACCACCGCATTCGAAAGCGCCACCACTTTGCCGCCGCGCCCTCGAATCAAAGCCCTGTACGCTTGATCGGGCAGCGCACCCATCCAACGCTCTCCATGTGCCGGCAATTCGGCCGCCGCGGTGAAGATCACACCCGAAGGCCGCTCTTCCACGACCAACTCGAACGGCCCTTCACCCTTCAGGTCCCAGTACGCAAACAACGCACGTGGGCCTTGCACCATCAAACGAAATGACGCCGTTTCCACTTGCACGGGTGGCGGGGGCGCTGGCGCGGGAGGCGGCAGCGGCGCGGGCAGCACTGGCTCACGGCGCACCGGCGTAGACAGCACTTCGCGATAAAGCGCGTCGTAAGGCGCGGCCGCTTGCCGCCACGACCAATCTTGTTGCATGCCCCGCCGTTGCAAGGCCAACCAGCCGGGGCGGTCATCCCACAGCGCCACGGCCCGTGCCACCGCGTCGGCCAAAGCGCGGGCCGAGGGCTCGTAGAAAACGAAGCCATTTTCGCCTTCTTTTACGGTGTCGCGCAAACCGCCCACACCATGCACCACGGGCACCGAACCATAGCGAAGCGCGTATAGCTGAACCAGCCCGCAGGGTTCCAAGCGTGAGGGCACCAGCAAAATGTCGAAGGCGCTGTAGAGACGTCGAGACAGCGCAAGGTCGAACTTGATCAGCCCACGAAAGCCTTTCTTCGTGTAGGCGGCTTCGAGCGCGCGTAGCCTATTTTCCAGATCTTGTTCGCCCGAGCCCAAGATCACCACTTGCGCATCCAGAGCCAATAGCTCGGGCAGCGCGTCCATGATCAAGTCAACGCCCTTGTCGTTTACCAAGCGACCAATGAACCCAATGAGCGGGCGATCGGGGCGATCCGGAAGCCCCACTTCGGCGCGCACCGCACGCTTGCACGCCTCGCGTCCTTGCAGCTCGGCCGCAGAAAAATTGGCTGTAAGGCTTTTGTCGGTGGTCGGGTTCCAGGCCACGTCGTCGATGCCGTTGATCAGGCCACGCATGTCGTGACCGCGGCTTCGAATGGCGCCGTCAAGGCCCTGACCGCGAATGGGACCGCGCAGCTCTTCGGCGTATGTTGGGCTTACTGTGGTTACGCGATCGGCGGTCATGATCGCGGCCTTCATGGGAATGAAGCGACCGTAGTGTTCGGCCCAATCGGGGTTCCATGACTCTGGCGGCAACGCCAACACATCAATGATGCCGCGCTCGGTGTCGCCCTGATACTGTAGGTTGTGGATGGTGAAGATCGTGCGAACGTCGTGCAGTTTCTCCGCGGTTTCCCCAGGCAGGCGCACCAACGCGGGCAGCAAGGACGCGTGCCAATCGTGGCTGTGAATCAAGCAAGGGCGAGGCTGAAGCTTTGCCGCCAGCTCCAACACAGCCAATTGAAACACCCCGAAGCGGAAGGGGTTGTCGACGAAGGCGCCCACGGCGTCAACGTAAAGGCCACCGCGGTCAAACAACACCGGGCAATCAATAAGGTAGGTGGGCACGCCGTTGGCAGGATCCACAAGCTCGCGCACCACCACCCGCAGCGGCTCTGCTAAGGCGAGATCAAACTGATAAAGCGCGCCTGAAACCGCTTGCTTGATCTGCTGCCGGTAGTACGGCAAACACACGCGCACATCCCAACCCAAGCCGCGCAGCACGGCGGGCAGGGCGCCCACCACGTCACCCAGACCACCGGTTGACGCCAAGGGAATCGCTTCAGAAGCCACCCACAAAACCGGTCCCGCTTGTGCTGGCGAGATCTGCGCGGGCTTTACCTCTGCAAACGTGGGGGCCTCAACACGATTTGTTGGCACCGCGGGGTTTGCAACCGGGTCGGCTTCGACCTTTGCCGGTGAGGCGGTTCTCGCCACCAACGCTTTGGCCGTGGCAGGTGCTTTGCGTGGCACAGCGGGCTTCGGCCGCGCCGGCTTGGGTTTTTCAACGGTGGGCTCGGGCTTATTAGCTTGTTTGGGCGCGGAAGGGCCAGCGGCCTTGCCCGACGCCTTTTCGATAGGGGTCTTGGAAGCGGTGACCTTGGTGGTTTTGCCCTTTGCCGGCTTGTCCATACGTCAGCCGCGGCCTAACCGTAATCGCGCAGGCGGGTGGTTAGCGTGTCGCGGGCTTTGGCCACCACGGTGACGCCACCTTCGCTGACCACGTGGCGCAGCGCGTCTCTGGCCAGGTCGTGTCCGATCATATCGCCCTCGGCCACGCGCACGTTTTTGTCTACGATCGCGCGTTGTATGCGGGCGCCTTTGCCAATGTAGACGTTGTCGAAGATCACCGAGTCGCGCACCTCGGCGCCCTCATCCACAAACACGTTGCGGCCCAAAATTGAATCTTTCACAAACCCACCCGCGATGATGCAACCGCCGGCCACTGTGGATTGCAAAACTTGCCCGCGCCGGGCGGCTTCATCGAACACCATCTTTAGCGGGGGGTCAGAGTAGCTGGCCGTCATGATCGGCCACTCCCATGCGTAAAGGTTCAACGCGGGCACAACATTCTTAAGGTCAACGGCCGCTTCGTAATAAGCGTCGATGGTACCCACGTCGCGCCAGTAGCAGTTTTCCTCGATGGTTTTGGCGCCGGGAATGCGGTTTTCGTAGAAGTTGTAAGCGTAGGCGCGGCCGGTTTCCAAAAACGACGGGATGACATCGTGGCCGAAATCGTGGCGTGATTCGCGGCGGGCGTCGGCAAGCAACGCTTCGGCAAGCACGTCGGGCTGGAAGATGTAATTGCCCATCGACGCCAAACACTTCGTGGGGTCGCCCGGAATGGTCTTGGGATTCTCTTTCGGCTTTTCCTCGAACCCCACGATGCGGCCTTGGCTATCAACCTCCATGATGCCGAAGCTTGAAGCTTCTTCTTTGGCCACCGGGATGCAGGCCACAGTGGCCAAGGCGTCGCGCTCGCGATGGAAATCAACCATCTGGCGAACGTTCATCTTGTAGATGTGGTCAGCCCCAAAAACCAACAACAGGTCGGGTTTGCAGTCTTCCACCATGTGGAAATTCTGGAAAACCGAGTCGGCCGTGCCGCGGTACCATGATTCGCCCATGCGCATTTGTGCCGGCACCACCGTTACAAAGTCGGAATGGCTGTTTCGCGAACCCCACGCCCGTTGAACGTGCTCCACCAAGGATTGGGCCTTGTACTGCGTAAGAACGTAGACGGATCGGATGCCCGAATTGACCATGTTAGAAAGCACAAAGTCGATGATTCGGTAGCGGCCGCCAAAGGGAACGGCCGGTTTCGCACGATCGCGGGTCAGCGGGAACAGCCGGGAGCCTTTTCCGCCAGCCATGATTAGGGCCAGAAGTCGCGGTTGATGTGGCATGGACAGGACGCATTATAGGATACGAACGGAAAAACGAACCCCATAGGCGAAGAAAAAAGACGCTTTGTGGCGGCGATTTTTTCTTGTTTGCGAATGGGCGGGTCGTGGTTTACTGGCGTTCACATGTCGACAGTCAAATCTTTAGATCAGTTGGGGGAGCAGCTGCGGGACCTAGCGTCCAACCTGTGGTGGTCGTGGAACCCAGATGCAATCCGCCTGTTTCGTGACCTCTCACCAGAGGTTTTTCATGATTCCAATCACAGCGCCTTGGCGGTGTACCGAGCGGTTGTCTCGGGCCGGTTGACCGAATTGGCAGAAGACGCCATGTTCAGGACCCGCCTGGACAAGGTTCATCGCGAGTTTCGGGCCTACCTATCCGCCGATGCCAACACCTGGGCGGGCACCCACGCGGCGCCGCTCAAGGTGCGCCCGGTGGCTTACTTCTCGGCGGAGTTTGGCATTCACGAGTCGCTGCCCATCTACAGCGGTGGCTTGGGCATTCTGGCCGGCGATCACATCAAGACGGCGTCCGATTTGGGCTTGTCGTTGGTGGGCATCGGCTTGTTCTATCGCGAATCGTACTTCCGCCAGTTGATCGATGAGAACGGCCAACAGCACGCCGAATACCATCACGCCCAATTGGATCGCTTGCCCGCGCAACCTTTGCGCGATGCCAACGGCCAAGCCTTGGTCATCGAGGTGCCGATGGACCACTCGGTGCTTTACGCTCACGTTTGGCAAGTCAACGTAGGCCGCAACCGCCTCTTGCTTCTGGACACCGATGTAGAGCAAAACACGCCGGAAAACCGTTCCTTGGCGGCGCGTCTGTATTTCGGCGACCAACGGGTGCGCATTCGACAAGAGTTGCTTTTGGGTGTGGGTGGCGTGCGCGCGCTGCGGGCCGCAGGCATTCACTGGAGCATCATGCATCTCAATGAAGGCCACAGCGCCTTTGCCACCTTGGAGTGCACACGCATTCTCATGGAGGAAACTGGCGCCAGCTTCTCGGACGCCGCCCAAGAAGTTGCGCAATCCACCGTGTTCACCACGCACACGCCCGTGGCGGCGGGGCATGATCGCTTTCCGCCCGAACTGGCCGACGCGCACCTTGAACCCTTGCGCCGCTCGGTGGGCCTGGGGCGCAACGAGTTTTTGGGCCTGGGCCGCATCGAACCCCGCGATGAGGGCGAGCACTTTTGCATGACCGTGCTGGCGTTCAAGATGTCCCGTTGGGCCAATGGCGTTTCGGCTTTGCACGGACGGGTCACCCGCAAAGCGTGGCAAGTGCTGTGGCCGCATCATCGCGAAGACGAAGTGCCGGTGGGTCACATCACCAACGGCGTGCACCTGCGCACCTGGGTGGCTCCGGCGATGCAAGAGCTGTTCGGTCGTCATTTGGGCCGCGATTGGCTCGACAAGATCACCGAGCCTGCGTTGTGGGCCAAGATTGATGAGGTTGACGACGCAGAGCTTTGGGAGGTCCACCGCATGCTGCGTGCCGCGCTCGTGCGGTTCGTGCGCCGCGAGGTGGGTGAACACCGGGCCCGCGTGGGTCTGGCGCCTGAGCTCACCAAAGCCGCTGATTCGGCCTTGAATCCCGACGCGCTTACCATTGGGTTCGCCCGTCGTTTTGCCACCTACAAGCGCGGCAACATGATCTTCAGCGACATTGATCGGCTGCTGAAGATCGTGGGTGACGTCAATCGTCCGGTTCAGTTGGTGTTTGCCGGCAAAGCACACCCCGCCGATAAGCCAGGCCAAGCGGTTCTGCGCGAGGTGTACCAGTCGTCGCTCCGGCCCGATCTGTTGGGCAAAGTGGTGTTCGTTGAAGATTACGACATCAACGTGGCTCGGCACCTGGTGCAAGGCGTGGACGTTTGGTTGAACAACCCTCGCCGTCCGTTGGAAGCTTCGGGAACCAGCGGTCAGAAGGTGTTGCTCAATGGCGGCCTAAACCTATCCATCCTTGATGGTTGGTGGGCCGAGGCTTGGGACGGCCAGAACGGGTTTGCGATCGGCGATGGGCGCACGCATGTGTCGCAAGAAGAGCAAGATCGCCGAGACGCGCTTTCGCTTTACGAGGTATTGGAGACCAAAGTGTTGCCCGACTTCTTCGAGCGGGATCAGCACGGAGTGCCACGGGCCTGGGTAGGCCGCATGAAGAGCGCGTTCAAGACCATGGGGTGGCGTTTCAACACCGACCGCATGGTGATGGATTACGCGCGCGAGTGTTATTTGTCGGCCGCGGGCACCAACACCTGCGTGATGCCTAAGTAACATCAAGCCGTCAACACGCGCCGCTTAGGAGGAGCGGCGGGGGGGAAACAAAGCAGCCGCCAGGGATTCAGGCGGCTGTCCCACCTGCCGCGCCAGCTCGCCCATCACCACAAGGCTGATGCGGCCTGCGGGGGGCACTTGGGCGAGCGCTAAGAAGGCGGAGTCTACGCGCGGCCATGAAAAGCTGGGCACGGGCCGACCCGCTTTGTGCGCCAGCGCCGCCCCGAGCAGTTGGTGATACCCCCAGATCCAAAGCATCCAGGGAAACACCTGGCCGCCGGTCAACGCCTCTGCCACCGCCGCTTGGCGCTGTATCAAGGCCGTTAGAGGCAAACGGTCAAGCTCCCGCAAGCACCCCGGATAAAGCTGCGCCAAAGACCGCAGTTTCAGCTTGCCTTCGGGGGTGGCGGGCGACCCGGCGGATTGGTCTCGTTGCGCACGTAGGCGCACAAGCTGGTTGTACTTCTCAAGCAACGCCGCAAGCGCGTGCGGCGGAAGCTGTAAGGACGTCACAAGGCTTACGCCGGGCGGCTGCCCTTGTGCCGGGGATCTTTGCCTTTCACGGCGAAAATCACCATTTCCGCAAGGTTGGTGGCGTGGTCACCAATGCGTTCGATGTATTTGGCAATGGATTGCAAGCGGGTGGCGCGCGAGATGTTTTTGGCGTCTTCCATCATGTAGGTGAGAAGCTCGCGAAAGATTTGGTGGTAGTAGGCGTCAACCGTGGCATCGCGGGCGATGATGTCTTCGGCTTGGCTGTCATCGCCGGCCACGAAGGCATCCAGCGCGTCGTGCACCATGCTCATGGCCACTTCGGCCATCTTGGGCAAGTCGACGTAGGGCTTCAAAGGCGCTTCTTCGTTCAGCTCAACCACGCGCTCGCAAATGTTCACGCCCAAGTCGCCGATACGTTCCAAATCGGTGACCAGCTTCATGGTGATGGTGATTTGCCGCAGGTCTGAGGCCACCGGCTGTCGCCGCGCCAAAATCTGCAAGCAGAGTTGATCAATGGCCAGCTCAAGCCGATTGACCTCGCGGTCAAGCGCGATCATGCGTTTGGCCAGTTCGGTGTCGCGCTTGAGCAAAGCTTCGATGGCGCTGGTGATCAACTGCTCGACCTTTGCGCCCATAAGCAAGATGCGCTCGCGCAGCCGCTGAAGCTCGTCCTCGTACTCGCGGCTGGTATGCCTTCGATTCACAGCCGTTCACTTTAACCCAGTTGGCGGCGGGCCGGAAAAAAATGCGTGAAAGGCTTTATCCGAAGGACTCTTCGATGGAGGTGGGCGAGGGCTTGGTGTCGGTGCGGCTTATGGGCATGCGTACGGTGAACGTGGTGCCCACACCTACGGTGCTGGCCACCGTGGTGGTGCCACCCATGGCTTCCACCAAATGCTTCACGATCGACAGCCCCAACCCCGTGCCACCCTTGGTGCGCGCCCGCCCCTCGTCAACGCGGTAAAAGCGCTCGAAGAGGCGGGGCAGGTGCTGCGGCTCAATGCCCTGCCCCGAATCCTCAACTTCCAGTCGTAGACGGTCGCCTTCTTGACGGCCGCGCACCACCACTTGGGCGCCCTCGGGGCAGTACTTCACGGCGTTGTCGACCAGGTTCGACAACACAGTTTCCAAAGCCCGCCGATCGGTGTGAAGGGCTGGAAGTGTCGAAGGTGCATCGTTGACCAAGGTGATGCGCCTTCGCTCAGCCCGATCGCGAAACAACCCGAAAATCTGATTCACGATGCGCGTGGTTGTGAGCGCCTCTATCTGCAGCCGATATTCGCGAGATTCGATGCGAGACAGATCCAAGAGATCTTCCACCAAACTTTGCAGCCGGTCTGCGTTGCGTTCGATGATGTCTACAAACCGCAGGGCCGCTTGTGGATCTTGCCCCTCAATCGCCATGGGCAAGGTTTCCCCGGCTGATCGAATGGCGGCCACAGGCGTGCGCAATTCGTGCGACACGTTGGCCACGAAGTCTCGTCGCAGCGATTCCAATCGGCGAATCTCGGTGACGTCAACGAACACCATCATGTAGCCGCCCTCGCGAAACCGCGTGGCGGTTACCATCATTCGGCGTGGGCGCAGGCCCTGCACTTCCACCTCGCCACGGACGCGTTCGTTGTTTTGTGACTGATCCAGCAGTCCCGAAAGCTCTGCGTGCCGGAACACCTCCATAACGGTGCGGCCGCGTACGTCCAACACAGACGTGGTGTCGCGCCGCGGACGTCCCGTGTCGGGCGCCACGGCGGGCTTGGGCAGCAGCATGTCGCGTAGGGCGGGGTTGATCAGCGTGATTCGGCGTTCGCCGTCCAGGACCAACACGCCTTCTTCCATGCGCTCAAGGATCCGCCCCACCAGATCGCGTTCCAGCTTTAGATCGCCCAAAGAGCGCGACAAATTTCCCGCGAGCAGGTCCATGGCCTGCGCCAAGGGAGCAAGCGGATCGCCCGGGTTGATAGGGCTGCGAACGGACAAATCGCCTTTGGCCATGCGGGCCGCGGTGGCCAACAAATCGGAAATGCCGCCCGAGAAAATGCGCGGGCCCGCCCACGCACCCATGGCGGCCACGCCCAAAAGCAGCGCGATGGCCAATGCCAAGGCCCGCCGCGCGGCCCGCAAGCTTTCGTCATTGGTGGTGGTGTCCATCGCCAAGCGAACCGCGCCCACCACGCGGCTGGCTTGCTTCACCGGCGCGGTCACGGTGAGGTACGCGCCTTGATCGGGGCTGAAGCGGCCGCGATAAACCTGCTCGCGTCCCGTCAAAGCGGCCGCGATCTGACCTGAGCGTCCGGCGTCGTCGATCAACGCCAGGGGCTCTTGCCCGGCCACACGCAAGCCCTCGACATTGAACAGCGCCAAACTCACGGGGGCTGGTGCGGCGGGGTGGTGCCAAGTCCACTGCGCCCACTGCGCTTGTGGCACGCTGGCGGCCGCACCGGCCACGGCGCGGGCGCTTTGCACAAGGCTTTGCTCGGCGGTGGCTTCGATGGTTTTGCGTACGGTACGTTCCAAAAAGCGATTGGCGATGGCGCCTAGGATCAGGATCATTCCGGCGAAAACGATGAAGAGCTTTGTACGCATGAGGGCCTAGGCTGCGCGGACAACTTTTCCGCGATGTTCAACGCGTGGGCAGCGTGCCCTAGGCTTGCGGGCAAATCAAGCGACGGTGATGTCACTTTGGGGGCGGGCCGCAGGCGCGGGGGCGAGGCGGCGGTGCCGTGCGTAGAGCGCCAGTGCCACCAAGCCCACCACCACAGCAAACCACAGGGTCACGATGCGGGTGAGCACCGTGGCGGCGGCGGCGGTGCCACGGTCGATCCCGGTGCCAAACTTCACCAACATCGCCAGCATGCCCGCTTCGGTCACGCCCAGGCCACCCGGCAAAAACGACAGCGCGCCCGCAATGGTCATGGCCGCATAAATGAAGGTGCCCGATTGCGCGCCAATGTGTGCGCCGGAGAAACCATTTACGATCAAGCAGAAGGCCCAGCATTCGCAGGCCCACGCCACGGCGGAAATCACGGTGGCATAGAGCAGGGGGGCGGGACGCAACAGGTGCGCGGCGCTTTCGTAAGCCTGTTGCAGCGAGCCCGCCATGCGATGCAAACCGCGCACTTTGCTGACGGTGGCGATCAACGGACGCGCCAGCGATTCTACCGACGCGAACAGCAGGCCCAAGCCCACCACCGCGGCGCCCGCCACCAGAAACTTGCGGTCAACGGGAAACGAAAACGCACCTACGGCCGCCAGAGCCAACAGCCCCGCCAGATCCGTCAGCCGTTCCACGAACACGATGGGGGCGGTTCGCGCCACGGCAATGCCGTGGCTTTGTCGCAACAGCACCGACTTCAGCGCCTCGCCCAGTTTCCCCGGCGTCACCGTGAGCGCGAATCCAGAAAGAAACACCAAACCGCTGTCGGTGCGCGGCACGTGCAGCCCCAAGCGGCGCAGGTAGTATTGCCAGCGCCAAAACCGCAGCCCGTAGTTGGCGGCGGCCAGAGCCAAGCCTGCGCCGGTGGTCCACCAAGCGTAGCGGCCAAAGGCGGCGCCCACTTGGCGCGCGTCGGCCCACAGGGCAAAGCCCACGTAGATGGCCATGCCCAAGACCACGCCCCAGATCACCCGCCGAAACAACAAGCCGTTGCCGGCCCCGGAAGCCGGCGAGGTGTCCTGCGACGCGGACGCCGGCGGGGCAGGGTGCGACACGAAAATGGCCTCGAAGGTTACTCGTCGCTCAGCGTTTCGATGCCACGGCCTTTTTCTAGCCGTTTGCGCTCGTTGTGATCCAAGGTTCGCTTGCGCAACCTAATGCTCTTGGGCGTCACTTCCACGAGTTCGTCGTCGTTGATGAACTCAAGCGCTTCTTCCAACGAGAACTTGCGCGGTGGTGCCAGCGTGAGCTTTTCGTCGGCCGCGGTGGTGCGGATGTTGTTCAGCTTCTTGGCTTTGGCAGGGTTGACGATGAGGTCGTTGTCGCGGCTGTGCAAGCCCACAATCTGACCGCCGTACACCTTGGTGCCCTGGCCGTAAAACATGGTGCCGCGCTCTTGCAGCGTGAACAGCGCGTAGGCATTGGTTTCGCCCGGATCCTGCGTGATCAACACGCCGTTGGGGCGTGACTTCAGGGTGCCGGCGTAGGGGCCGTAGTGGCTGAAGTTGCCGTGCAAAAGCCCGGTGCCGCGGGTGAGCGTAAGGAACTGCGAGCGGAAGCCGATCAAGCCACGCGCGGGAATTTGGTATTCCAAGCGGGTGCGGCCTTCGCCAGCGGGATTCATTTCCTTCATGCGGCCGGCGCGGCGACCCATCTCTTCGATCACGGAGCCCACGTAGGCTTCTTCAAGATCGATCACAACGTCTTCGTAAGGCTCCAGGCGTTGGCCGTCGTCGCCTTCTTTCAAGATCACCTGCGGCTGCGACACCATGAACTCGTAGCCTTCGCGGCGCATGGTTTCGATCAACACCGACAGGTGCAATTCACCACGACCCAAAACGTCGAAGGTGTCAGGCGATCCGGTTTCGATTACCCGCAAGCCCACGTTCGACTTCAGCTCTTTTTGCAGCCGATCGCGCAAGTTGCGTGAGGTTACGTATTTGCCTTCGGTGCCGGCGAAGGGCCCGTTGTTCACGATGAATTGCATCTTCACCGTGGGCTCTTCGATCTCAAGCAGCGGCAAAATGCGGGGGTTCAGAATGTCGGTGATGGTTTCCCCCACCGTAAGATCTTCCATGCCCGTGATGGCGCAAATGTCACCGGCGGCCGCTTCTCCCAGCTCAAAGCGTTTGAGCGCTTGGTAGCCCAAGATCTTGGCGATGCGGAACTCTTCTTTTTGCCCGGTGCGGTGGGCACACAACACGCGATCGCCTTGCTTCACACGCCCGGCCAAGATGCGGCCGATGCCCACGTAGCCCAAGTAGTCGTCGTAATCGAGCGTGGTGACCTGCATGCACAGAGGCGCATCAATGTCGGCCAAAGGTGGTGGCACCTTTTCGATGATGAGGTCGAGCAACGGGCCCAGATCCTTCTTTTCATCGTTGAGGTTCATCATGGCGTAGCCTTCGCGGCCTGAGGCAAACACCACCGGGAAATCAAGCTGCGCGTCGGTGGCGCCCAGGTTGCAAAACAGATCGAAGGTGGCGTCCACGGCGGCGTCAGGGCGGCAGCCGGGGCGATCGATTTTGTTCACCACCAAAATGGGGCGCAAACCCAACGACAGGGCTTTGCGGGTCACGAACCGGGTTTGCGGCATGGGGCCGTCGAAGGCATCCACCAGCAGCAACACCGAGTCGACCATCTTGAGCACGCGTTCCACTTCGCCGCCGAAGTCGGCGTGGCCGGGGGTGTCCACGATGTTGATTCGTGTGCCTTTCCAGGTGATCGCGGTGAACTTCGACAAGATCGTGATGCCGCGTTCGCGTTCAAGATCGTTGGAGTCCAAGGCACAATCAGCCACCACTTCACCGGAGCGAAAGCTGCCGGCTTGGTGAAGGAAGCCATCGACCATGGTTGTTTTGCCATGGTCAACGTGCGCAATGATCGCAATGTTGCGCACGTCGGGGCGCACAACATCGGGCTTAAGAATGGTTTCTGCTGTAACGACGGTATCGGACATTGGGGCGCGCTTAAATACCACAAAGGGTGGGCGTGCGCTCATAAACAGCGTGCAACAACGCTGGCGGGGTGATGCGGGGTGCGTTAGTTTGGCCTTGTGTCCATGCGCGCCCCCCCCCCGGATGACCTGAATTCCCTCGAAAAGGGCCTGGTTTGGGGGCTGCTTCGCCTGGGCGGTGGGCTGCCGGTCGCTTTGCGGCTGGATGCGGCGGCCCAAAAGCGGGTTTCGGCGGCGTTGTCCCGGGCGGACCATGGTGGGGGCGAAGGGGCGCCTGCGCCAGAATTGCCCCAGGGCCTGCAGCACATTCACCCTTCGTGGTTGCGCTACACCTTGGCCCGTGAGCCCCTGCCTGTGGCGGCATGTTTGGTCGTGGCGCTGCGGGCGTCCGGTCTGCAGGGGCTAGAGGGCCCTTGGGACAAAAGCGCCCCCGCGAAACTGAATCCGGGCCTGCAAGCCGAGCTTTTGCGCGCTTTGTTTCAGCCGCTTTCCGACCCTGAGCCCCCTCCCACGGGGCATTTCCCCGACCGAACGCTGCAAAGCGGGGCCTCGCCGCCGGGCACGTCACGCGCGGTGATTTGGCAGCGCCTGCCTGGCGTGGTGCTGTGGCGCGCTTTGTGTGAACGCGGCGCCAGTGAAGTGGGCCGGTCGCTGTTTCGGGCCGAACCCGTCATGCGCGCCCGCGCGATGGCCACGGTGGGTGCGCCGTGGGCACAAGTCATTGCGCGCTTCGCGGCGGGCCCGGTGGACTCACCCGCTCGGGATCGCGCGCGGTTGGCGATGGCGCGCGCGTCGGCCATGGCGGCCAAAACCGGTGTTTCGCTTGAAGAGGTGGGCCGCCCCGAAGCCGAAGTGCGATTGGCGTTCGTGGGGCTCTACGCCGCCCACAACGAAATTGCGGCTGCAGGCCCGCCGGCGGTGCGAACCATGGCTTTGCGCCTGCCGGTGTTGCTGGGCCACTGCCTGTGGGCGGGCGGCTTGGGCACATGAAGTGCGGCTGACGTTGGGCCCGCGTGACACGTCGGACGTTTTTGGGCATTGTGCATTTGTGGCGGCAACCGCGGGACGCATAGTGAAGAGCTTGGGGCAGGTCATCGATCGCGACCTCGTGGACGCGCACTTTGATGCGGCCGCCATTCGCGCCGCCGCCGAGGAGGACGCATCCCGCTTGCGCCTACAAGCCGAAGAAGATCGGGCTGAGGCGCGGCGTTCCGGCTACGAAGCGGGCTTTTCCGTGGGCCGGCAGGAGGGGCTGGCTCAGGTCACAGAAATTTTGGTGCGCGCGCGTGCGGACGCAGAGGCCGTGCGTGTGGCCGCGCAGGACAGCGCGGTGGCGCTGGCCCGCCGCATGGCCGAAAAGATCGTGGGGCAAGCGGTGACTCTGGCGCCCAGTTTTCTGGTGGACATGGTGGGCAAGGCGCTGAGCGAAACGCGCGCCCGCGCCGGCACGGTGGTGGTGCGCGTGCATCCTCAGGATCTAGATCTGGTCACGCGCGACAAAGCGAAGCTTGCCGGGCGGTTGGCGCAGGCGGTTGAGTTGCGCTTGCAAGCCGATCCGGGTGTTGAGCGCAACGGCTGTGTTGTGGATACGCCCGTGGGGCGTTTGGACGCGCGCCTCACCACCCAGCTTGATGCGCTTGAACGCGCGCTGGTGGGCCGCGGCAGGCCGGGAGCGTCCTCGCCATGAGCGATAACGACAACGACGATGATCTGCGAAGTCCCGCTGTCGTGGATCTCGCCGAGGCTCTGGCCGCACTTGATGAAGTGAATCCGCTGCGGTTGGCGGGGCGGGTTACCGAGGTCACCGGCTTGGTTGTACGCGCCACGATTCCGGGCGTGCGCGTGGGCGAACTTGTGTACATCGACGAGGGCGATCGGCG
>JBBSJE010000161.1:0-14226 GCA_038257535.1 Polyangia bacterium | reverse complement strand
TCGTTCATCGCGATGTGAGCCCTCACAACGTTTTGGTGAGCGTCGAAGGCGAAGTGAAGCTCACCGACTTTGGCATTGCCAAAGCCATGGTTACAAAGCGCGAAAACACAGTCCAGGGCGTGATCAAAGGCAAGCTGGCCTTCATGTCGCCCGAACAGGCCTCAGGTGCTGCCATCGATGCCCGCAGCGATTTGTTTTCATTGGGCACGCTGCTCTACCTCATGTTTACGGGCAAGCGTCCCTTTGAAGCCGCCACGGATCTGGAATCGATTCTGCGCGTGCAGAAAGCCGATTTTCCTCCTCCCGATGTCGCCAACCCCAGCATCCCCAGCGAAGTGTCAGCGCTTATCAAGCGCGCCATGCAGTTGCGCCCCTCCGAGCGTTATCAAGGTGCCGACGCCATGCTCGAAGCGATCGAGAATGTGCAACGGCATGTGTTCGGCGCCTCCGGGAAAACCGAGCTGAAACGGTGGCTTGCGGATCTGGAAACCCGCGACCACGTGCCCTCGATCGGGAGGCTGCCAGCCCCGCCGCCCGGAAGCCCCGACGAAACCATGGAGTTGGGGGACCACGACATTCAATTCGAGGCGTCGTCTATGGAGCCCCTGCCTTCTGCGGCTGCGCTGGGCGCCACCTTTGCCTCACCCGCGTCGGCCTCACGCGCCCTGCCCAAACCATCCCCAAGCGACAACGACGCCATTCCCGAGGAAGTGGCGTTTGCGCCCACAAGCCAAACCATTCCTGAAAAGCCGGTGCCCCTACGCACCGCCGCACCAGCGCCCGAATCGGCAGAACCACCGCCGTCCAAATCACGTCGAGGATTGATGGCTGCCGCGGCAGCTCTCATGTTGGCCGCCGGCACCGCATGGGCCTTGCGGAGGCGAAGCTCAAGCCCCCCTCCTGTCACGCCAGCCAGCCCCGTAGCGGCGGAGCAACCCACGCCGGCCCAACCCCCAACGCTTGCAGGCCCACCGCCCGCAACGCCCCCACCCGAAGCGCCAGCTCCACAAATCGAAGTGCCCCCGGGACCGCCGACCGCCCAGGCCACGCCGGATGAGCCCAAAGACGAGGACGACGAAGAAGCCTTGCTCGAGCACGCCGAACCCAACGTGGATGACGTTGTGATAGGCGACGATCCAGAAGACGCTGAAGCGCCCCCGGCCCCACGAAAGCCCCAAGCTGCTACGCGCAAACCGCCAGCGCCCAAAGCGGCCGCTCCCGCCAAAGCCGCTAGCCCTGTGGTGGTGTCGCTAAAGATCGTCACCAAGCCACCCGGCGCCGTCATCAAATTGAACAAGCGCGTGTTTGGGCGTGCCCCCATGAACCTACGCTTTCGGGCTGGGCAAAGCTATCAGCTGCATTTTGTGAAACAGGGATACGTGCCCAGCACCCGCCGCGTCAACGTGACCAAGAAAAAGAATCAAACGGTCACCGTAGTGCTGCGCAAGAAGCCACCAGCGAAGAAGAAAAACTTCATTCAACGCGTATTTGGCCTCTAGGGCTTGGTTTTGCACCTCAGTGGGCGTGAGAAAGAGGCGGTATCGTCGCCGGCCCAAGGCACAGCGTGTCATTGCAAAATCAAACCCTAGGTTTGATAATGCACGGTATGAAGCGCGCCTACGAAAGCCTTCTCACTGAATATTTGCGGGTATTCCCCGTGGTGGCGATTTTGGGCTCAAGGCAATGCGGCAAAACGACCCTTTTGAAATCATTGCCACCCCCTTGGACCACATTCGACCTTGAGAACGCTCCCGATTATGAGGTCGTTGGGCGGGATCCGGCACTCTTCCTGCGTTTACACCCAGCGAAAGTGGCATTTGATGAGGCGCAGTTGCTGCCGGATTTGTTTTCAGCATTACGCGTGGCTGTTGATCGGGATCGCGATGCGCGCGGACGCTTCATCGTTACCGGCTCAAGTTCACCCTCGCTGGTGCGGGAGATCTCTGAAAGTTTGGCCGGTCGGGTTGGGGTGATCGAAATGGCACCCTTAACGGCGGCCGAGGCGTTTGGTTTTGTTGATGCACCGCTCGCTACATTGTTGAACGACACGCACCTCTGTGCGGCTCGCCTTGTTGAAGCGCTGTCGCCCAGAATTTCACTGAGCGACGCTCACCACTACTGGTGGGGCGGTGGCTATCCTGAGCCTTTTGTGCAAAACACGGCGCGTTTTCGGCAAGTTTGGACGCAAGAGTTTGTGCGCTCGTACCTTGAGCGCGACATTGCACGGTTATTTCCTGGCCTCAACCGAGAGCGATTTCGCAGCTTCCTAAGAACCTTGGCTGGTTTATCGGGCACAATCATTAATCATGCTGATGTGGCTAGAACCTTGGGCGTGTCGCAACCCACAGCGCGTGACTACTTTGAGATTGCACATGGCACCTTCTTTTGGCGAGCGCTGCCAGCTTTTGATCGTGATTCATTGAAGCGAATCGTAAAGCACGCCAAGGGGTACGTACGTGACAGCGGGTTGCTTCATCACTTGTTGCGTGTGCCCGACCTGGAGTCTCTTCTGTCGCACCCCATGATGGGTGGATCGTGGGAAGGCATGGTGATTGAAACCCTTCTGCGCGGGCTGAATGCCAGCGGAACCGACTACGACGCTTTTCACTATCGCACCGGAGGTGGCGCCGAAGTTGATCTTGTGCTTGATGGTGGATTTGGCCTTCTACCGATTGAGATCAAGCACAGCCAATCTGTTGACCCCAGATCGTTAAAGGCGCTTTCGGCGTTCATAAAGGAGTGGGACTGCAAAATGGGCGTCGTCATCACCAATGATGAGCGCCCTCGACTCTTATCCGAAACCATCGCTGCGATTCCGTTTTCGTGCTTGTAAAGAGCCACCCTATTTCACCAAGTCGAAGGTGGCGGTGAGCGATTTGGGCGCTCCCAATTCAAAGGCGCGCTCACCGGGTGAGGCGGCACCAACCGTTACGCGAAAGCTGCTGGGATCGTATGCGGCCTTTCCGTCTTGATTGATAGTCTGCAACGATTTGGCCGGCACTTTCATTTTCACAAGTCGCCACTCGCCCGGGTTTAAGTTTATACGCGAAAAATCCACCAAGCTGGCCTGGGGCCCGGGCGTGCTGGGTTGCAACGCCGTCACGTAAAGCTGCACCACGTCCTGCGCTTCACGGTCACCTTCGTTGATCACGGTGACTTCAACATCCAAATCCTGGCCCGCCCCAATGCGCGCCGACGCCAGCTTGAGGTTGCGGTACGTAAACCGCGAATACGAGAGCCCAAACCCAAAAGGATATAGCGGCGTTTGGGTCATGTAACGGTAGGTGCGGCCGGCCATGTCGTAGTTGTCAAACGGGGGCAGCTGCTGGTCAGACATGGGAAAGGTGATGGGCAACCGCCCCGACGGCGATACGTCGCCGAAAAGCACATCGGCAATCGCGTCGCCACCCTCTTGACCGGGATACCACGCCATCAAAACCGCGTCCGCCAGTTCATGCACCTCGGGCGCCGCCAGCGCGCTGCCGCCAAATAGCACCGCGATGATCGGCACTTTGCCGGCCTTTTTCAGTTGTTTTAAATACGCCACCTGGTTTTCAGGCAGGCCAATTGTGCCTCTATCACCACGTTCGGGGGACGCCACGGATTCGCCCTCTTCGCCTTCTAGCAAGGGCGAAATGCCCAACGTAACGATGATCGCGTCGGTGTTGTGCGCTTCGCCCGTGCTCCAGTCCAGTGGATTCACGTTGGGGCGATCCGGCAAAAAGGCGTAGCGGTACCCCACCTCGGTGCCGCTTGTCACGTGGCTGGTCACGCCTTCGAGCAAGGTGGAGAACCGATCCGGTGCCCCGTGGTAGTTGCCCAACAACACATTGCCATCGGCCACGTAGGGCCCCACGAGAAAGTAGCCGCGGCCCTTCTTATTTAGTGGCAAAACGCCATTGTTCTTCAGCAACACAATGGATTTGGCCGCCGCTTCACGCGCCAAATCCTGGTGGGCCTTCGAGCCCACCACCGATTGATCAATGCGATCGTAGGGGTTGGCGCCCGGTGGATCAAACAGCCCCAACTTGAAACGCGTGCGCAACAAGGGCACCAGCGCCTTATTGATCTGCGCCTCGGTGACAAGCTTTTGCTCAAGCGCTTGTGGCAGACCACGCCGATAGGCGTCGCCGCAGTTCAGATTAACCCCCGCACGCAACGCCATGGCCGCCGATTCTGCTTCCGTGCTGGTGACTTTGTGGCCGCCATGGAAATCCTGTAGCGCCCAGCAATCAGAGACGACGTGGCCTTTGAACCCCCACCGCTTGCGCAAGATCTCTTGCAGCAAAAAAGGGCTTCCCCCGGCGGGCACGCCGTAAAGGCGATTGTAGGCGCTCATCACCGATTCCACTTTCGCCTCACGCACCAGCGCCTCAAAGGCGGGCAAGTAGGTTTCGTAAAGGTCTTTTTTGCTGGGCTCGGCGTTGAATTCGTGGCGCGAAACTTCTGGGCCGCTGTGCACAGCGAAGTGCTTTGCACAAGCGGCGGCCTTTAAGTACTTGGGATCGTCACCCTGCAAGCCCTTCACAAAAGCCACCCCCATACGGCTGGTGAGATAAGGATCCTCACCATACGTTTCTTGCCCCCGCCCCCAGCGCGGGTCGCGAAAGATGTTGATGTTGGGCGTCCAAAACGTCAGCCCCGCGTAACGGCCGAAGTTGCCAAGACTCTGCGCCATCGCGAACTTGGCGCGCGCCTCGTCGGATATGGCGCTGGCCACTTTGTGCGCCAAGGCGGTGTCAAACGTGGCCGCCAGAGCGAGGGCCTGTGGAAACACTGTGGCGCGACCATTGCGAGCCACCCCGTGCAGCGCCTCGTTCCACCAGTTGTAGGGCAGGATGCCCAGCCGCTCCACGCCCGGCGACGCGTAGTTGAGCTGCTGGATCTTTTCATCCACCGTCAGCTGCGCGAGCAGGTCTGCGATCCGCTCGTCGTGCGACAGATCCGGGTTACGAAACGCGGGCCCCTTCCAGGGCCCGCGCGCCCGCGAAGGTGGTGCCGATTTGCAAGCCGTGGCCAAAGCCAAAACAGTAAGAGCGGCGGCTAAATAAATTCGCGGAGGGCGCATGCCGCGCAGACTAGCTTACGATGCGCGCAACGTCAGTGACCGCCGTGCAAGAGGGTGCCCCCACGGGTGGGGCGAAGGAGCGGCACAGGCGCCGCTCTACACCGTCCAAATCGAAACGGCTTAGTCGCCGCCAGGATTGTAGAACCCGGGCAAACGCGGACCCCGATCTCGGTCGCGCGGCCCACGCTCCCGATCACGGCCGGGACCGGGGCGTCCACGATCACGCCCTCGGCCACGATCGCCTCTGTCGCCTCTGTCGCCTCGATCGCCGCCTCGTTTTCCTGGACGGTCTTTCTTCTTGCGACGCCGCCGGCCACCGCGACCATCATCGGACGGGGAAGGCGCAAAATTACGACCCTGCCCGCCTCCCGCATGTCCGTTGGGCGTCCCGTGACCATGGAGCACTGGCTTCACGACCAGCACGGGCAGCGACACCTGAGGCGACGCCAACCACTCTGTGTACGGCCGCAGCCCGGCGTCGCGCACGGCGCCCCACTGCGCGTCGAAGTCGTCGGGCGCGATGCTTGCTGTTGCCACGGCGTCTTCCAAGGGCGCCGCAAGCGGCTCGGCGAAAGTTGCGGAAAGCGGCTCGGATTCGCCATCGAACCCAACCTCTATCTCCGCTTCTTCTCCCACGCCTTCTTCGATCACAGCCTCACCGGCCAAAGGCACGCCTGGCTCAAAGGCGGCCGCCCACAAAGCCTCGTCGATATCTGCCTCGCTGGCATCGGCCACCGGCGCCCCGTTGGCCTGCAACGGCGGCAAAGGTTCGGGAATGCTGCTGGCGAACACGCGCTGCACCACGGGGGGGGCGATGGGCATGCTGGGTGTGGTGACCGGCAAGCTCTTCTTCTTTTTGCGCTTGCGCTTCTTGCCTTTGAAGTCGGTGGCGTCGTGCAAGCTGGTGCGCCCATCGGCATCGCCCGGGTCAAACAACTCGCTGTCCAAGCCGGCACACGAATCGCAAAAGCCGCAAAGTTGTCCAGCAGGCTCACCAAAGTACTCACGCAACATCTGCACACGGCAGGCCTGCGTGTTCATGTAGCTAAGAATGTCGGCCAAGCGGCGACGATCCGAAATGCGCCGCGCCTCGAACACCGACGCGGCCTTATCGATGCGCTCTTTGGTGGGGCGCGGGTTCACGCCTTCCCACTTCGAGGCTTTCACTTCAACCGCCACGCCCATGCCTTCCAAAACGGAAAGCACCACGCGGACGCGTCGCTCGGGCAACGCCAATGACATGGCCAGATCGCGAACCGAGACTTCCTTGCCTTCGTCGCTCCAAGCGTAAAGCCCGTACGCCACCTTTTGCGCTTGGCTCTTGGTGGGGTGCGCCTCTTTGAGGAAGTATTCCTGAATGTCGATGTCTTCAGGCTGAAACAGCAAGATGCAGCGGGCGAGCTTGGCGTCGCGCCCCGCACGGCCGGCCTCCTGCACGTACGCCTCGGGCGAGCCGGGCATTTGGTAGTGGATGATGTAACGAATGTCGGGCTTGTCGATGCCCAAACCAAAGGCGTTGGTGGCAATCATCACCACCTTACGGCCATGCTGCATGAACGACGCCTGCGCTTTTTCGCGCTCGCTCGGCGTCATCTTGCCGTGGTAGCGCTCAACCGGGATCTTGCCGGCCTTGAGCGCGATGAACAGATCGTCCACAGCGCGGGTGGTGGCGCAATAAATGATGCCAGGGCGACGCAGCCGCTGAATCATCTTGCCCAGCAGCCGAAGCTTGTCGGCCTCGCCCGCCACTTTGCGAACGTCAAACGCCAAGTTGGGGCGGTGGAAAGACACCCGGAACACTTCCGAGTCTTTCATGCCCAACTGAACCAGCACGTCGTCGGCGATGGCCGGCGTGGCTGTGGCCGTGAGCGCCAAGATGGGTGGGCGCCCCAGCACCTGCGCGGCCCGGCGCAAGCCTAGGTAGGCCGGGCGAAAATCGTGGCCCCATTGAGACACGCAGTGGGCTTCGTCCACCGCGAACAAGCTGAACTTTACGCCCGCCAGTTGCTCTTGAATGGCGGGCGAGCCCACCGATTCGGGGGTGATCAGGATTAGCTTGATCTTGCCTTGGCGAACCCCTTCAAGGTCAGCGTTGCGCTCTTTGGCGGTGCGGCTGGAATCGATGCGCGCCACAGGCACGCCCAAGCTCACCAGCTTTTGGTACTGATCTTCGATCAACGCCAGCAGGGGTGAAACCACCAGGGTGGGGCCATCCAACACCAGCGACGGCAACTGGTAGGTGAGCGACTTGCCGCTGCCCGTGGGCATCACGGCCAAGGTGTCTCGCCCGGCCAAAACCGATTCGATGATCTTGGCCTGCCCAGGCCGCAGCGAGGGGATCTTGAACACCTCCCGCAGCTTCACCAGCGCCCGTTGCAATTCGGGCGTGGGGATGTGTTCCTCCTCGGGTTTGGAGGTCACCAACAAGCCAGGGTGAACCACAGCAGACGGAGGCTCGGCGAACTCTGATTCGTCCTCCTCGTCGTCTGTCAGACGGATAACAACCGTGGGCTCGTCGTCGTCATCCTCGTCTTCGTCCCCGTCATCATCCTCATCCTCATCGCCATCGTCGTCGTCATCATCATCATCGTCGTCGCTGTCGTCGTCATCGTCGTCGTGCGAATCGTCATCATCGGATTCGTCATCGTCGTCGCTGCCGTCGTCATCGTCTTCGTAAGACTCGGCGTGGTCGTCGGATTCAGAGTGAGAGTCAGAATCGGCAAACGATTCGTCGTCCTCGGTCTCGTGGTCGTCTGTGGTTTCGTTGCTTATCGTTGCGGGAGAGGCTTCGTCATCCGAGGCCTCCCAACGTGAGTCGGTAGTCAGGATGCACTCCTATGGAAAATTCTATGAGCGGCTCCGCCCCATCGCCCCTAAACCCACCAAACTGCTCGGACAGGCAAGTGTCGGGAGCCACGCAAAACCCCTGGCCCGGGTGCGCCATGCTTGCATGAGCGTTCCGCGCCCGCTGTGCGGGTTTGCCAAACCAAGGTAGCACACAAGGCCAAAGGGGACACAAGAAGTTTCGGACCACAATCTTTTTACACTTAAAGTAGATTCTAGGCTTGTTGTTCAAGCGACTCTTTTAATTGACTATTTCAGTTCACCTCACTTGCTTGGCCGTTACATGGAGGCCCGCGAGTGGCTGTGAATGCCCGGTCGCTTAGGTCCGCCATGATGTGGCACACCGCGTGCAAAAGGCGGCGTCATGTCTGCCTGTTTCGCAACAACAATTTTGCAATTGCCCATCAACGACCGCCCCCGTGAACGCCTGCAAGCCATGGGGCCAGGGGCTTTGTCTGACACCGAGCTGCTCACAATCTTGGTGGGTTCGGGCACCGCTTCGGCCAGCGCGCCCGCGGTGGCAAGCCGGTTATTGGCCAGCTTCGGCGACTTGCGTGGTTTGGCGGTGGCCCTGCACGACGAACTTCAGACAAGCTTAGGCATTGGGGCTGCGCGCGCCTGCATGCTGCAAGCGGCGTTTGAGTTGGGCCGGCGCGCGTCCGGATGCCGGCCTTTGCGTGGCCGCCCTTTGGGCCGTGCGTCCGATGTTTGGACACACTTGCGCGCGCGCCTGGCCTTAAACCCTGTGGAAGAATTTTGGGCGTTGGGTTTGGACGTTCGCAACCGCATCCAAACCGAGGTGTGTTTGGCGCGCGGGTCTTTAACCGGTGTGGAAGTGCATCCGCGCGATGTGTTTCGGCCCCTCATTCGAGGCGCGGTGGCAGCGGTCATCTTCTGCCACAACCACCCTTCGGGCGACCCCTCCCCGTCCCGCCAAGACGTGGAACTTACCGACCGGCTTCGCCAGGTGGGAGACCTATGTGGCATCTCAGTTTTGGACCATGTGGTCGTGGCGGCCGAGGGCTTTGTCAGTTTGGCGGAGCGAGGCTGGTCCTAAGCCATTTCGTCAACCTAACCTTGGTTTCTTTTCTTGCCCGCGCCACCAGCTACAATGCCCGGCATGCGCACAGTTGCCGCAATCATGGGGTTGATAGGCCTGGCTTTCCCAGCAACCGCCTTGGCGGGTTGGCCCGACAGGGTGGGCACACGCGCGCTGGGCATGGGCGGCGCTTTGCGCGGCGCCGCCACGGGAGACGCTGGCCCCATGCTGAACCCTTCAGGCATGGCGCTGGCACGCGCTTATGCGGTTGAGGCCGCCTACCAGATGGATTCCGGAACCTCGGCACATCGGCCGCACGTTTCGGTGGTGGATTCCACTTCGGGATTTGGCCTGGCTGGAGGGCTGTATTACACCTACCTCACAGCGAAGCCTGGCGCGTCGAAGATCAGTGGCCACGAAGCCGGCGCGTCTTTGTCCGTGCCTTTCGGTCAGCGCATCTTTATAGGCGGACAGCTGAAATACTTTCGGCTGCTGAACGAGTCGTTGCTGGATGTGGATCCGGTTATCCCCAATCAGCGCATTCGCGGGTTCACGTTTGATCTCGGCGCTACGGTTCGCCCTTTGGACATCGTGACCTTAGGGGTGGTGGGCTACAACCTTGCCGATCGCAACACCGCCGCGGCGCCCTTGGCTTTGGGCTTTGGCGCCAGTGTGATGCCGCTGCCGGGACTGATCGTCACCGCCGACTCCGTGATTGACTTCACCACCTACGACGACACCCGCGGCAACCTCATCTCGTTTATGGGCGGTGCCGAATACTCAACGGCCACCGGGATCGCCGTGCGCGCGGGCGGCGGCAAAAACGGCCAACGCGACGCCGGCTACGTCAGCACGGGCGCCTCGGCCGTCTCAGAGATGGGCGCCGTAGACATTGGCGTGTCACGGGATCTATCGGGAACAACAAAGTTAACGGTGTTTGCGATCAGCATTCGGCTGTTTGCCGCAACGTCCAGGGACCCGGGCTAAGCGCCGTGCCCCGTCGCGGCCCAACGTCCGCCCTGCCCTTGCCTAGGCGCTATCACGCCTTGTTTGGGAACCTGGGGCGTTTTGCGGTGTCAAACCTATCGTGGAGGCCGTTTTTCGCCGCGCCCACCCTCGCCAACGGGTGCCTTACGAGATGAGCCTTGCTGAACGCCTGCTGCTCACGCGCCTCCGCGCGCGCGACGAGGACGCGTTCAGCGAGATCGTACGGCTATACGGCGATCGCGTTTTCAACGTGGTGTACCGGTTGGTGGGCAACCGCAGCGAAGCGGAAGACATCGCGCAGGAGGTCTTCGTTACAGTCTTCAAAAACGTTGAGAGTTTCCGAGGCGAAGCCAAGTTTTCCACCTGGCTGCTAAGCATCGCCACCAACCACGCCAAAAACCGAATCAAATACCTGGCGCGACGTCCAGGGGTGGGCGCAGGCGAGCCGGGAGACGAGTTGGCGGCCAACCAGCCGCGCTCGCTGCAGGCGCAGGTGGCGGCGCCCGACGCGCTGATGGAAGCGGCCGAGCTGGGGTCCCTGCTCGAGCGCGCCATTGCCCAATTGGACGAAGATCAACGCTTGTTGATGATCTTGCGCGACGTTGAAGAGCTGGCCTACGAAGAAATCTGCGCCATCACCGGGCTTCCCGAAGGCACCGTGAAGTCACGGCTTCATCGAGCCCGGGTGGCTTTGAAGGCGTTGTTGGAAGCGCATACCAAATGACCTCACACAACTGCGAACAAACGCAAGAGCAGCTATCGGCCTTGCTGGACAACGAGCTTTCCGATGATCAGCGGCGCGCCCTGCTGGCCGAACTTGAAACCTGCGCCGCATGCACCCAGGCGCTTGAAGATCTGCGGCAAACCGTGAGCGTTATGAGCGGTTTACGAAAATCGGCGCCGCCCACCTTCTTGGCCGACGTTCAAAACCAGATTCGTCACCGCTCCAAAGGGCGTTTCTTCGGCAAGCGATTTTTGCTGTTCGGGCGCATCCCGTTTGAATGGGTGTCGCTGGTGATGATCATGGCGATGCTGGCTTACTACATCATCACGATGCAAAGCAGCCCCACCGACGTTACGCCGACGCCCTGACCCACCCTACGAGCCGCTGGCGGTCTTTTTGATGGCCGACGCAGGCAATTCCATCTGCGCCGCGCGCATGGGGCGCAGCTGAGCCGCGGGCAGCCGCCGGCGCTCCAGGCAAGCCAAGGCCTCGGCAAGCTTGCTCTCGGGCAAGAACACCTCTTCGGCACCCAGAGCCACCACAATGCCATCTTCGCTCACGGGGCGACGGATGAAGCCCCCCGCCACGCCCATAACCATGTCGTCGCCCTTGAGCACCGCGCGCAATTTGATTGATTCGGTCATGTCGTCACCGCTTTAGACACTAAGTCTAACAGCGCTTGACAAAACGCCCGAATTTTCTCACCTAGGCCGCTAGAAGCTGCACCCACTTGGTGCGACACAGCGCCGGCTGGCTCAACGCGCCTAGGAGGTACAAAAGCGGTTGTGCTCAATCAACGTAGCTGAACAAGACCTTCAGATACTGGCCTTCCGTAAAGCCGGGGGGCAGTGGGTGGTCAGCCCCTGGCCCTAGCCGATCAAGCACGGTTAAACGCCGCCCGGTGGCTTTCGCGGCGGCGGCCACAACGCGTTCGAGATCGTCGCCCGATACATTCTGCGAGCACGAACAAGAAACGAAGATCGCCCCCGGCGCACACGCCCGCAGCGCCAGCGTGTTGAGGCGTTCGTAGCCTTTGCGGGCCGCTTCCAGATCTTTGCGGGCGCGCGCAAATTTGGGTGGATCCACGATCACCAAATCGTAGGCGCCCGCGGTGGCCGTTTGCAAAAACCGAAACGCGTCGGCTTCTACAGCCCGTATGGTGGCCCCATTGGCCGCGGCGTGGGCTTCGATGCGCGTGATCGCCCGCGGTGACGAATCTACGGCTGTGATCTCAGCGGCCCCACCGCGCGCGGCTTGCAAAGAAAAGCCTCCTGCGTAGGCGTAGCAATCCAACACGCGACGCCCCTTGGCCCACTGGCCGATGCGCTGACGTGCGGGGCGCTGGTCGATGAACATGCCGGTTTTTTGCCCCGCCAGTGGCTCAACATCCAATTTGATCCCGTCTTCTTCGCACCCCACGCTAAGCGGTGACGGCCCACGCACCACAGCGGCGTTGCCCACGAACCCCTCCAATTCACCATAGCTGCCCGCCCCCACTTGAAAGATTGTGGAAGGCGAAAGCTCGGACATCAGAGCCTCGAAGATGAGTTCCCGCCGCAGCCACAAACCCAAAGTGGTGATTTGCACGGCCACGGCGCTTCCATACACGTCAACAACAAGCCCGGGCAGCTGATCGCCCTCGCTGTTAACCAAGCGGTACACATTTGTGTTGGCGTTGGGCAAACCAATCGCGGCCCGGCGGGCCTTCGCCTCGGCGATGCGGCGCTTGAAAAATCCGGCGTCGATGCGTTCGTCCTCACGCGAGATCACGCGCACCGGAATCTGCGAGCGCACATTCCACAAGCCCTGCCCCATGAAACGCCCATCGCTGTCCAATAGCGAAACCACATCGCCGGGCTCGGGCGTGCCTTCCACGCGCTCAACGGCGTTGGCATAAACCCAAGGGTGGCCAAACCACACGGGCCGCGCGCGCCCCTTGCGCAGCGAAATGCGACCCGTAGGCTCGTCGGAGGGCGGCGTGGCGGAGGTGGGCAACGGGGACGCGGAGGCAGTCATGCTGCCCCGCCATACCCGATGCGGTGGGGAAAGGCAAACCAGCGCAGCCGCGCGCGGCCCTATGGACACCCAGCGCCCCGGTCACTAGGGTAATCCCGTGACCGTTTTGGGGCCCTCGGTTTTCATGTTGCTGTCCACCCTGTGGGCGCAAGCCGAAGCCGCGCCCGATCCCGGGCCCGCGCCCGAATTGGCGCCGTCCGCGTCGCTGCCGCGGGTGCACAACGAACTGCCTGTGGCGCCCCCGCCGATTTTTGCAGAAGCGGCCGTGCGGCTTTCCATTCGCTTGCCGCCCGCCTCGAACAACGCCGGCCCCCCGCTGGGGGTGGGCTTTGGCTTTATGCTGGGGTCGCGTTACGCGCTGATTGCCCATCGGCTTGAACTGGCCCTGGCGCTCGATTTTGGCTACGCCCATCACAACAAGGGCGTGCAGGGCGAACGCACGCTGCCCAATGGGCTCACAGAAACCTTCGATGGCCAGCAGGTGATTTCAGAGAACACCTTTGGCGTTTTGCATCTGTTCAATTTCGTGTTTGCGCAAGCGCGGCCTTGGGTTGGCTTTGGGGGCGGCTTGGGTGTTGGGTACTTCGAGTCGGACACCCCCGCGTTCAGGCCCGGCGCCACCCGTTCGTACCGTCCCTACGGGCAGATTGCGGGCGGGGTTAGCGTGCCGATCACAGAGCCGCTTTACGTCGACCTGCGGGTTGATTACCACCTGATGCTCACCGAGCCGGTTTTTACGCCCGAATCGGGAGAGGCACAGCAAGTGCTGGGCGATCTTGTAACCGTGGGCGTGGCCTTCGGCAGCCGCTTTCCATGAACCCTGCGGTCACGTCAACCTCGCTGTTTCAGCGGCGTTTGCTTGTGGTATCGGGCAAAGGCGGCGTGGGGCGCACCACCGTGTCGGCCGCGCTTGCGTTTGCAGCCGCGGCGCAAGGTCGGCGCGTGTTGGTGGCGGAAACGCAAGGCCAAGGTCGCTTGGGGCGCCTGCTGGGCTTACCCCAGCCGCTTGGCACCGAAATCGTGCAGGTGAACGCGAACATCGACGCCGTCAACATGACGCCCACGGCCGCGTTGCGAGAGTACGGGCTGATGACGTTGAAGATCGAAGCGCTTTACAAGGTGATTTTTGAGAACCGTCCGGTGCGCGCGTTTCTAGCGGCGGTGCCCGGTCTATACGCGTACTCCATGCTGGGGAAGGCGTGGTTTCACACCACCGAGTCGCAAGGCGCCGGGCCACGCTACGATCTTGTGATCTTGGACGCACCGGCGTCAGGGCACGCGTTAACGATGCTGAAAGTCCCTGGGGCCATCATCAGCGCCATGCCAAGCGGCCCGCTCACCCGCGACGCCGAAAGCATGATTGCGCTGTTGCAAGATCCGTTGCGAACCGCGCTTGTGGTTGTAACGCTGGCAGAAGAGCTGCCGGCGCGTGAAGCTTTGGACTTGCTGCGGTCGGTCCGCAACAACCTGCACATGCCGCTGGCGCCTTTGATCGTGAACGCGGTTCCCGATGCCTCCTGGGCGGCCCCCGAATTGCGCCAAGTGTTG
>JBBSJE010000160.1:0-14402 GCA_038257535.1 Polyangia bacterium | reverse complement strand
GGCGAATCCGCGCGGAACTGTGCGCCTAGTTCGGCGCCGTTACGTCGGCTTAGCCGTTTTGAGTACGACAACGCCCTCCGCGATCTTTTAGGGGACAAGACGCGTCCGGCCGATGCCTTCCCCGCCGAGGTGGGCGGCAACGGCTTCGGCAACGACGCCAGCGCGCAAGGAACTTCGCGTCTGCTCGTGGAACAATACCTAGGCGTGGCGCAAGCTGCGGCCGAGCGGGCGACGCGCGACGAAGCGACGCTGAAGAAGTTGGTGGGGTGCGTGGGCGACGCCGATGTGAGCGGCTGCGCGCGCGCCTTCATCGAGCGTTTTGGCCTTCGTGCTTACCGACGTCCCCTGGAGGCAGATGAGATTGCCCGCCTAATGAAGCTCTTTGAGGCTGTTGCAAGCCAAGAGAGCTTCCGCGCTGGCATCGCGGCCGCATTGGCCACCATGCTGCAGGCACCGCAGTTCCTCTACCGGCTAGAGGATGACGATGTTAACGCGCCCTTGTCCGCCCACGAACTGGCCACACGGCTTTCGTTTCTGCTGTGGGCCTCCGTCCCCGACGAGACCTTGTTGCAGGCTGCAGCGCAAGGCGAGCTTGCGACACCGCGCCAGATCGCCGAGCAGGCGCGGCGCATGTTGGAGGATCCACGCGCGCGGGTGGTCAGCGAGCATTTTCACCAGATCAACTACAAGCTCGTGGGCCTTGAAAGCCTCTCGCGGGATGTGGCTACGCACCCCGCTTGGGCCCCGGGCATGGGCGCGCGTTTGGCTGAAGAGGCGCGGCGCTTCTTCGATCACGTGGTGTGGGAAGCAGAGGGAAGTCTCGAAGCCATGCTGAGCGCCCGCTACACCTTCGTGGATCCCACGCTCGCCAAGTTTTATGGATGGCCTGTCACTGGTGAAGGCTGGCAGAAAGTGGAAATGCCGGCGAATGAGCGTGCCGGCTTTGCCACGCAGGCGGGGCTGCTCACCTTGCTGACACCAGGCAAACACACGAACCCGGTCAAGCGCGGCGTTTACGTGAGGGAGCGTTTGCTCTGCGATTCGCCGCCCTCACCGCCGTCCGATTTGATGATCGAGGTGCCCGAGGGCGATCCCGCACTTAGCACGAAGGAAAGCTTCGCACGCCATAGCCAGGATCCTGCCTGCAGCCAATGCCACGAACTCATCGACCCTTTGGGATTTGCCTTCGAGTCGTTTAGTGAGATTGGGCTTTGGCGAACCAACGAGCGAGGCCTGCCGATCGAAACGAACGGCATGTTGGTGGACACCGACGCCGAGGGGCCCTTCGACGGGGCTACCAGCTTGATTGATCGTATTGCCCATAGCGATGCCGCTCGGCGTTGCTACGTCCAGAGCTGGTTTCAATTTAGCTATGGGCGTGGCGAGAGCACGGACGACACCTGCACTGTCGATACTTTGACTGAAAGCTTTGCCCGTCACGGCACCGACGTGCGCGCGCTGCTGGTGGCGCTTACCCAAACCAGTACCTTCTTGCGCAAAGGAAAGACACCATGATCGTTTTTCGTTCCAAACCGCGGTGGTTGCTCTCGCGTCGTGCGGTGTTGCGCGGAGGCGCCGGCGCCGCCATCGCCTTGCCTTGGCTGGAGGCTATGCAGCCGCGGCGGGCCCACGCCGCCAAAACCACCCGTTTTCTGGTCTATTACACGCCAGGTGGGGTGGAGATGGATGGCTGGCGTCCCAAGGGCACCGAAACCAACTTTACGTTGGGCTCCTCGCTGGCCCCACTCGAGCCGCACAAGCAAGACATCATCGTCACGAACAATCTCGATTTGCAGGTGACGGCCGAAGGCGCTGGCCACCCGCATAGCCGCGGCATGGGCGGCTTGCTCACGGGTGAAATCTTGCCGCCGGGCCCGTACCGTACGAACGGGGGCAATGCTGGGTTTTCGCTTGGTACGTCGATCGATCAGCATCTGGGTGCGAAGCTCGGCGGTGATCGCAAATTCAAGACCCTAGAGATGGCTGTGCGCTGGCCTTCGGATGGTACCGACGGCCGGCAGGTGCATCCATGGAACACCATCGTCTACAGCGCCCCAGGGAAACCCGTGCCGCCGGCCATTAGCCCAAAGGCAATTTTCGACAGGTTGTTCCAGGACCTAACAGGCTCCAACTTCGCGGCAAAGAAGCGCTCGGGGGCAATCCTTGACGCTGTGCTGGACGAGTACAAAGCGGTTGCTGGCCGGGTGGGGGCTGCGGATCGCTTGCGGCTGGACGCGCACCTAACGGAGCTTCAGGAGGTGGAGAGAAGCCTGCAGGTCGCCGCGCAGGCATGCGCGGTGCCCGACCTGTCCAAAGATCTCATGGAGCCCTTCGCGGCAGGTTCGGATAAGGGCGGCGATGGGTATGTCGACGCCAGCAAAGACGTGCACATTCCCCGTACGGGCAAGCTGATGATGGACATGATGGCCCTGGCGTTTGCATGCGATTTGACGCGTGTGGGAACGCTGCAGTGGATGGATTCGCAATCGAACAATAGCTTTCCCTGGTTGAACCTGAACGACACACACCACGGCTACCAGCATGATAGAGGCTACCAACCCGACGCCATTCGGCGCATCAACACCTGGTATGCCTCACAGTTTGCTTACATGTTAGGGAGGCTAAAGGAAAAGAGCGAAGGCAGCGGCAACCTACTGGACGAAACGCTGGTGTTTTGGTGCACCGAAATCTCCCATCCGGGATCGCATTCGCAAAAAGACATGCCGTGTGTGTTGGCCGGGCGCGCGGGGGGCGGCGTAAAGACTGGGCGATGGCTGCAACTCGGGGGGCGTTCGCACATCGATCTGCTCGTCTCGATCTTGAACGCCTTCGGGCAGGACCTAAACACCTACGGTCGTGCCAAGTTCTGCAAGGGACCGATTCCTGGCTTGGTTGCCTGAAATGGTGCAACTGTCTGTCATCGTGTCAGCGTGACGTCCGGCGGATCGCTTCCATGACGGCCAGGTGTCTTGCCGACAACTTCGATCTCTTGTTCGCCCCGAATAAGTGCTTCGTTGCTCGTGTGCACCGAGCATCCATTCAACGTTGCCTAACGAGGTGGAAAGTGAACGGCATTGTGCGCCGAGTTTGTGCGGCGGATGGGCAAGGTCTGAATTAGCCCATCCTTACTAGATGGCGTTGAGGAGAAGCGCGAAAACCCCCGTCGCAGCCTTGCTGGGTGTGCTAGTCTTTAGGCCCGCGTTCGCACACAGAAGTAAGGATCTGCATGAAGTTCTGCAAGCCTTTGTTGCCTTGGGTTTATCAATTCATTGTTGTCATCGGTCCCTTAGCGCTGGGCTTCCCGATCTCTTGCGGCAACAACAATGGGGCGGAGGACGATCCGCTTGGTGAAGATGGTGGCGGTGGAAACACCGATGAGGGCGGCTCTGGCGGAGCATCGACTGTGGGTGGCGAATCGGGCGGTGCCGGTTCTTCGGGTGCAGAGAGTGGCAACGCGGGCGAAGGCGGTGCTGCGGGTGGCGGTGGCGCAGCAGGTGGGCAGACCCCAAGTTCGGGTGGTATGGGGGGCAGTGCTACGCCCGCCGGGGGCAATGGTGGCACGGCGGGATCCCCGTCGGCGCTCGTGCGAATTCAGCCTCTGGGCGATTCGATCACCCAAGGCAAACGCCACCCCGACGAAGCCAGTTACCGTCGGCCATTGTGGAAGAAGCTGAAAGCCGCTGGATACACAGTGGATTTTGTGGGCAGCTCCAATCAACAGCTAGATGGCCCGCACTTTTATGACGACTACGATCCAGACCACGAGGGGCACTATGGTTGGAAGATCACCGAAGTGCTTCCGATGCTTGATGTCTGGCTCAAAGGCTATAGCCCTGACATTTCACTGATCCATCTAGGCACGAATGACCAGGGTTCAAGGAACCCAGGGCAGATGATCACCGACATAGAAACCATTATTGACAAGCTGCGAGCCAAAAACCCTCGGGTTGTCATCATTCTTGCGAAGTTGATTGAGCCAGGCGATGTGGGCCGGCAATATAGCGACCTGCTACCGGGTTTGGCCACCAGCAAGGGCACCTCCGCATCACCCATCATTGTGATTGACCAAGACGAAGGGTTTTCGAGGGCTGACACCCGCGACGGCATTCATCCCAACCCCAATGGGCAAGAAAAGATGGCAACGAAGTGGTTCGATGCGCTGGTGAAGATACTGCCGAAGCCGTAGTGTCCAAAAAGATGGTGCGCCGGTCAAATCCGAAAAGTTAAGAGTAGCGAACTGCACTGGCCCCGAGCCGTGCGTCGTCCCTTCCAAGCCGTGAAGCTCGCTAATTTATCCGCATATCAAGAGGGTTGGATTGTTTGGGCGTCTCACGAACGCTCGGTGCGGGCCGCGTTGTTGCCCTGGGCGGTCTGCTGACGTGGTTTGTTTTTGCGTGTGCTGGAACAACCACGGCGGAAGGCTTCGTGCCAGGCCCACGCGTTAAAAGAAAAGCAGCAACCCCCACCACCAAAACACCAAGGGCCGCCAACGCCACCCCGGTGCGTGTTCGTCGGCTGGTCGTTGGTGGTGCCGGCTGCGAATACGTGCGCTTTGCGGTCAGGATGCGGTTGATGCGCTCTACCTTTTTCGAAACGTTGCCGCCTGCGAACGGCGTAAGCGCAGCCGACAGTTGTCCGACATCCGCATATCGATCGGAGGCTTGCTGGGCAAGGCAACGTCTAGGCTTTGGCAGGTTTAAGGGGTGCCAAAGCCCCAGGCCCTGCTTCATAGCCAGGAAGCGAACGGCGGCAACCGTCCTTACAGCGACGCCATATGCGCGCGCCAGGCGGCGGGCGACAGCAATGTGTAGCCCGCCTTGGCGGCCAACTCCGTGCGCGCCGGCGGATATAGGGCGTAGATCCGGTTGCCCTGGACTTTTAGGCTGCCGCACGACCAGTTGGCCTGAAAGCTGGAATCGAAGCTAATGGGCAACGCGAAGGTGTTGCCCTCCATGTGCAGATGCGAGGCTCCCGTGCAGGGATCCTGGTGGGCAACTCCCGCCAGCGGTCGCGCTATGAAATTGATGGCGTGATCCGCCAATGTGTTGGCTCGAATGTCTATATGGTGGCTCTCGGCCACCAGAAGCGCAGGCTGCGCCGGGAAAGCAAAAAGCCCATTGCGCAGCAGCGTGTTGCCCCGCGCAGCCGCATGCCAGGTGGCTTGCACAACGACGCCGCTGCCCCGGTTGCCGGCGATGCGGTTGTTTTCGACGTTAACCCGCTGGCTGTGGATGAGCCACAGGCCGTGACCGCGGTTGTCCAGGATCTCGTTGCGCTCGATCTGCACGTTTTGCCCAAGCACCACTGCCACGCCCCCATGGGTCCAGGAGGTCAGTTTGCTTGCGCCCAGGGGGCCGGAGGAGGTGATGCGGTTGCCCACGATAACCACGTCCTCAGCGCGGTCGACCACAAGCGCCACGTCTTCAAAATGCTCGAGTACGTTGTTCTCGAAGCGAATGCCTTGCCCCGAAAGACGAACGCCCACGCCGGCGCCGTGCGCGAACCGGTTGCCCTCAATCTTGATGCGCCTCATGCCGCGTGGAACGCGCAGCGGATGCTGGGGGTGAAGCGCGTGGGCAAAGGAAAAACCACTGAATGAAACGTCACTGGCGACCACGTCGAGCCACAAAGGCCGGGTGACCACTTCCACCTCGTGGCCTTCGGGGTTTGCGGCAAGCCAAATCTCACCGGCCTCACCTACCATGAACTGCCCAGGTGACGGCAAAGAAGCGACGAGGCGCAAGGGCTCGCCATCGACGAAGACCTGTGGCGTGCAGGGCCGCTCGGAGCCGCAGCGCATATCCGTGCCAGGCGGCGGAAGCTTGCCGTCGCTACGCCATAGCTGCCCTTCGGCCGCAAACGCACGCCACACGTCGCTGCCGCGCACCTGGGCGCCGGGAGCCGCCTGCAACGTTACGGGTCGCTTGATGACCAGCGATTCGCGGTACACACAGGCCGGCACATGCACGACCGCATGGGTAGGTGCCCCATCGATGAGCCGCTGCAGGGAAGGACACGACTCAGCTGTCGCGCCAGAAGCTTCGCCCGTTGCCATGGAAGGCGTTTGAGGGCCGGCTTTGGCAGACGCCGGCGTAGGCGGCGGGACCTCGCCTGAGACCTGAACATGCGCCGACGGTACGGACCTCGCCGAAGGCGGCTGCGACTTTGCGTCGCCCTTCACACCGAGCCCATTGCGTTCGCGCGCCCTACGTACCGTTTGCGCGGACACACTGCGGACGCTTCCTCCAGAGCACGGGGCCCCCGTGGAGAGAAACACCCAGGCAAGCGCAAACGTGCCCGCTGCAAGCGCCGGCAGCCCCCACGTGGCCCATCGCAGGGCGCCAACCTCGACGACAGATCGCGGCGGCAGCTTCAGCAACAAGGCAAAGCCTGCGCGCCAAAGTTCTCGATCCCCACTTTGATCAAGACGCTCACGCAGCCGCTGTATTGCGAGTTGGTGGCGCTTGCGAACGGTGGGCGCCGGCACGCCCAGGTGACGTGCGATCTCAATGGGTTCAAGGTCTTCGTAATAGCGCAGGCGCAAGGTGGTGCGATAGGGCTCACTGAGCGCCTCTATCTCAGCCACGATGCGGGCTGCCAGACGGGTGTCATCTAACCGCTGGTCGTTGGGGCGGACATCGGTGGCCGCGAAAACGTCCGCTTCGCTCTCACGCCTACGACGGCGCCCCTCGCCCCGGTGGAGCATCCGCGCTTTGTTCCGCAACACGGCAGCGAGATAGGTGCGCCAATCGATCATGTTGCGCGGACACATGCATAGCTCGGCCAGTGTCTCCTGCACGAGATCATCACGATCTAGCGGGTCCAGCAGCATGTGGCGAGCCAGCTTCTGCAGCCAGCGGTGCGCGGCGGGCAAATCCGAGGCGTCAGTATTGTCCTTCGCTGCCACCATGGCCAATCAGGATAGACGAGAATGGCCATGGTTGCAGGTGAATTTGCCGCTCGCGCCCGGAGCGCCTGCGCGCGTCAGGGTTCCAGGGCGCCAACGCTGGGTTTGTCGCCGCGAGGCTTGCCCGCGAAATCGACCGTAGGCGTATCCGCGTTCTTGAGACCAGCGCCCACAAGCGGGCTGCCGGCACGAGGCTTCCAGCTTTCGTCGAGATTGAGCGTGCCGGTGATGGCGTTTGCGCCCGTGCCGCCATGGTTGCCCTGCCGTGCCTCCACCTTTGCGACGGCGTTGTGGCTGTGCAGCAAGGGCGCGGGCAACTTGTTCGTAGCGTTGTGCTCTTCGCGATGCCCGACCAGCCACAGCCATATGGTGTAAGCGGTGTGGCCGGCGTGCATCACGTTGTTCCAAATGCGCAAGCGTTCGTTCTTGATCACAATGACGTTCTCCGTGCGTTCCTTCGACTGATCCCAGATCGTGGTCGTCATCTCGATGAAGGTGTTGTTTACGACATCGACGTTGTTGGTCTGAGAGAGCAAGATGCCGTTCCAAAAGCTGCGCACGACGTTGTTCGAGATCACCACGCCATCAAGGCGCTGCTTACCCGTTGCGCCTTGAAGCAGGAAACCTCCGCCCGGAGGCGGAGCGCCCTCGGCAACAGCGGCTGCGCGCTCGTAGGGACCTCCCTCGATCAAGTTGCGGGTGACAACGGCTTTCTTCACGTCACCAAGGACGTGAACCGCGTAGCTCGACTTGTCCGTGTTCTTGCAGGTGTTGCCTTCGATGACAACGTTTTCGCCAGACTTGATCCGAAGACAGACCTTGTCTGCCGTCATCTGGAAGTTTGCAAGCTTCAGTCCGGCGGTGCGCTCGATCGTCACGGTCCCGGTGGTCTTCAGGCTCGCCAGATGAAGATTCTTGGTGTCGCTTACCGTCAGGCTTGCAAGTTGCGCCTTGTGTGGGTTCTCGGCGCGCAACATGGTTTCACACGGGAAGTTGCCACTTCCGAAGGAGAGGCTTCCATGATCGCCATCGCCAAGCTCGATGATTTCTCCGCCCTTCGACGCCATCAGCGCCGCCGCCACGGACTGGCCCGCCATCACCTTGACCTTCATGCCCTTGCCGGGGCAATTGGGATCGGGGGCCGCCATCATGCCCCCCATGCCTTCGCCCGCACCACCCATACCAGCCACACCCGCGCCGCCCATCTCGGCTCCGCCCGAGCCGCCTTCAGCTTCGCCGCCCCCCGCGCCCCCCTCTGCATCGCCGCCGGCGCCGCCCGGCTCCCCCTCACCGCCCTCGCCATCGTCTGCTGAATCTTCAGGGCTTTGTGAACAGCCAATGGCCAGAAACGACGCCAACAAACACGAACCGAACGGCAAACACAATCCACGCATGATGAATTCCTCACGAACAAAAGGTGGGACAAAGCAGCGCGGGTTCGCTGAGAACGCGATCTGCCGTTGTGTCCCTTGCCGCCGGCGCCTCAAGCGTGAACGGGCGGATCTAGAAGCGGTGGGGTACTGTCCCTCTGATGTTCGTAGCGTCTACTTAACAAACTGCATTATATGCTGGCAAGCCGATCGGCTGGACCACATACAGCAACCGCTACATCGAAGAAATGGCGGAACGTACGTTTTTCATTCGGGCTTTGGCTGAACGCCTGAGCGCCAATCAAGCCGTAACGCAGCTGTGTTCGTCAGCATGCACAGACCCTGCGTTTTGCCACCGGACTTTGTTGGCGCAGATCCTTGAGCGCGTTGTGCGCAAACGAACCCACGGCGACTAACCTATGCGATGCCGGGCAAAGTCCCGCTGTTGCGTGAGCCAACGCCAAAGCTGTTATCGGGCATGCCAAACAGCTTCATGATGGTTACAAACAGGCGGTTTGTTGAAGACGTGCCAGAGGCGAAGCTTATAAAGCGGTCCGTTTTCAACGCGCCACCCAATCCGCCGGCCAGCACCACAGGAATGCCCAAAGTGTCGTGTGCAGCCCCCGAGCTGTATTCAGTTATCCACATGACGAGGGAGTTATCCAACATGGTGCCATTGCCTTCGGGCACGGCGCTCATAGCATCCAAGATCTCTTTGAACCCGCTTGCGTACCACGCAAAGCCTTTTTCGAGTTCTGCCATAGGGTTGCGTTCGTGCACAGCCCCGTGCCAATCGCTTCCCGCTTTTCCACTCAAACGCAGCCATGGCAAACCGCCATACGAGGTATCCTGAATGGTCACGATCTGAGCAAAGTTGCACGCCATTGCCATGGCCGCGTTCTTTGCCTGCGACCTATAAGCCTCGATCCCATTGTGTGCAGGAACAATCGTTGGCGCAGAGCACATAGGTTTCAATCTGGCGTGCTTCGTAGGAGTAACCGGTCTTTAGCGCTTTGAAGAACTCTTCAATCCTCCATCGAGCACGGTACCAGTCGACGATCCGAAGCAGTTCGTCGGGCGTCCCCACGGGCTCGGTCGTCAGAAGGATCCATTCGACCGGCGCTTGGCCAGCAGGCGGGTCTGGTTCCCAGACACGAACGACGTTGCCTGCCCATGGGTGTCTTGCACAACAAGCACGCCGACCATTTTTCCTTCGCTCATCTGCGGGGCTGACAGATGGTCGATTACGTGAGCGGCGGCAGCGCGCAAATAACTTGTGGGTTGCGCGGGATCGGCGAAAGGATCGACGAAAACGTGGGAATCGTCAACGGGTGTGCAAAGCGGAAAAAGCAGCTCGTCTGACAACACTCGAAAGCTAGCACGCCTGGCGTTTTGCGCAGAAAAACGCCAGGTCTATAGACCTGGCACTAGCCCAGGTTAACCTGCACCTCATGGTTGCCGCCATCGTCGATGAGTGGCACCGTCTTGTTCGCTTGTTCGGCTCCATCGCAAACCACGCGCGTCACGGTATTGCTGCCGCTTAAACGGCGTATTTGGATGTGGTACGTGGTGTTGCGAAATCGGTAGCGCATATCAACCGAAGGCCATGAAACAGGCAAAAGCGGCGCCAATCGTAGGTGATCCACTTGCAAATGTACGCCGAGCAAGGACTCGATGATGAGCTGGTACATCCATCCTGCCGACCCGGTGTACCACGTCCAACCGCCGCGACCGGCGTGTTGCGGGTTGGTGTAAACGTCGGCCGCCACGACGTAGGGCTCAACTTTATATGTGGCGATGGTGGCTTCGCTGTTGCCGTGGTTTACCGGATTGATGAGCCCAAAAAGCTCCCAAGCACGTTCGGCATCCCCTGCGGCTGCAAAAGCCATGACGGCCCAAACGGCGGCGTGGGTATATTGGCCGCCGTTTTCGCGGACGCCTGGTACGTATCCTTTCACGTAGCCCGGGTTCTGCGCTGATTTGTCGAAGGGAGGGTCGAACAATTTTATGAGGCCAAGCGGGCGGCTGACCAAACGCGAATTTAAGGAAGCCAACGCTTGCTGTACACGCTGAGGCTGCCCCGCGCCCGAAAGGATGGCCCAGCTTTGCGGCAGCGAATCAATTTGGCATTCCACACTGCTGGCAGAGCCCATAGGCTGTCCATCGTCAAAGAACGCGCGCAGATACCAAGCGCCATCCCAAGCGTGCGCCTCGATGTTTTCTTTAAGCTTGGCCGCCTCGGATGTGCACAAGGCCGCAAACTCGCTATCGCCTTGATGCTTTGCAACGCGCTCAAAAGAAGTGAGGACATCGTACAAGAAGAACGCCAGCCACACGCTTTCGCCTTTGCCGTGTTCACCGACCAGGTTCATGCCGTCGTTCCAGTCGCCGGCGCCCATTAGGGGTAGGCCATGCACACCCATACGCAACCCATGACGAATGGCCCGCACGCAGTGCTCATAAACCGAGCCAATGTCATCGGAACGCGAAGGCAGATCGTAATAGCTCTCCTCATCTGGTTTGACGCCGCGGCCTTCTAAGAACGCCACGGGCTCTTCCAAAACGCCCGTGTCGCCTACGGCGTTGACATATCGGCAAACCGCGAACGGCAACCACAAGTAATCATCGGAGATGTGTGTCCGCACCCCACGGCTAAACGGCGGATGCCACCAGTGTTGAACGTCGCCTTCGCGAAATTGATGTTCTGCACAACGCAAGATCTGGCTTCGCAAAAGCGCGGGCTGCGCATGTACAAGCGCCAAGGAATCTTGCAATTGGTCACGGAAGCCAAAGGCACCACCCGATTGATAAAACCCGCTGCGCGCCCATAAGCGGGCCGCCAAGACTTGGTACAGCAACCAACCGTTCGCCAGAACGTTCACTGCGACGTCAGGCGTTTGCACGGTGACCGCGCCGAGCGTGGCTTGCCAATGCGCGTGCACCAACGCCAGCGCTGCGAAGGCCCCGCCCGTGCCGCGGAAGCGGGTCACAAGAGTACGCGCATCCGCAACGTCGCGGCCGGATCCCAACATGAAGGCCACCTCGCGCTCTTGGCCATCGGCGATATCAAAGGTCAGTTGCATGGCGAAACACGCATCCAACCCCGCGCCCACGCGACCTGATAGATGCGTTCGCGTCATGCAAGCGGGCGCGGCATGTGCGCCCGCGCGGCCAAGGAACTCGAGGCGGTCACCTGAGACCGAACGTGGAGGCTCACTGGTGGCCATAAACGCCACACGCGCCGCAAAGTCGCTGCTATAGGCGTTGCGCGCGAACATTGCCCCGGATTTCGGATCCACCTCAGTCACGATGTGGGGCAGATTGGCGGCACGGTCAGCGCCTAAAACCAGTTCAACGAAACCCATGACCGACAGGCGACGCAGCCTACCCGAGCGGTTACTCAGCTTTACCACAACAAATTTTAAGGGCGCGTCTGTGGCCACGAAGGTGGTGAGGGTGGATGCGAGGCCGCCGTCTTCGCATGTAAAACTGCTGTAGCCAAAGCCATGCCGGGTTGTGTAAGGCACGGGAGCGGGTGCCGGTCGTGGCGTTGCAGACCATACGGCGCCGTCTTCTTCATCGCGGATGTAAAAGCACTCGCCACTACGGTCGCTGACAGGGTCGTTGTGCCATGGCGAAAGTCGATAGGAGTGGGCGTTTTCGCACCACGTGTATGCGGCGCCGGTCTCGCTTACCACTGTGCCAAACCACGGGTTCGCAATCACGTTGACCCATGGGGCGGGCGTAACCACGTCGGGCGTCGTTGTGATCACGTATTCGCGTCCATCGGGTGTGAAACCACCCACGCCATTAAAAGCGAACAGATCAGAGGGTGCGGCCTCTTGTTTGATGGGCGTAACCGGCGCCGGGCGTCGTTTTCGCGTGGGCGCCAGCAAAGACACCCGCACGTCGGGGCGCGCCCGCCGATCCATTTGGTTCGCCAAAGTGCCACCCGCGTCGGCCACGATGACACGCGCCACCGTCTGCATCACGAGCTTGTCGTCGTCGGACATTTGATCGGTACGGCGAACAAAGATGCCGCCCCGCTTGTCAAGTAAGCTTGCGTCAGCGGATGAGCCGATCGCATGCATGATGGCGTCGTGTAGTTCTTGCCGATACCCCGACTGATCATCGTTCCAGATCACTAGGTCCGTGGTGAGCCCTTTGAGGCGCCAATATACGTGCCCTTGCACAAGTTGCTTCACCAAAGGAAGCCCCGAAAGATCAGCAATGCGCAACAGCACAATAGGCAGATCGCCCGATATGCCGTAACCCCATAAGCCCGATTGCCCACTGCGGTTGCGCATAATGACGCTGGCCGGCGCACGCATGGCAGCGTTCGCATAAAGTATGTTGCTGGCCAAGCGCCCGAACAGCTGCGTGTCGGCTTCGGTGACATCAAGTCGACGCAGAATCACTTGGCTTTGCGTCCACGAAAGTTCAAAAACACGGTCGGCCAAATGACGGTCTTGATATTTTTCCGCCAAGGCCAATGCACCCTCTCGGGTGTCCGACATGCCCGTCACCATGTGCACATGTGACGTTTCATCTGGTTGTAAGACCAAGGTATTTCGGATGGCAACAATCGGATCGAGCACCGAGCCCTCGCTATCCCCGAGGCTTTCTTGATGCATTGCCAAAGGATCGGCGATGGTGCGGCCGCGGCCTATGAAGCCGGCTCGGCTGGTATCGAATGATGTAGCGCCAGCAGAGGTACCGTGGACAGTCATCGAATGCATCATCCATGGGGGCCTTTCGCCCCCTGAACGAGGACGACGCGTGCACAAGATGGCCTGACGATCGCGAAGCAGTTCAGTTTGAACAAAAAGGTTGCTAAACGCTGGGTGGGCCAGGTCTGCGGCGGCCATAGCCAACACAACCTCAGCGTACGTTGTTAGCTCCACCGCGCGGGGTGTTGACCCGCGATTGGTGACGCTGATTCGACGCAGTTCGATGTCATCTTCGGGCGAGATGCTTATCTCCATGAAGGTTTCAATATCGCCATCGCGGCGACGAAACTCGGCACGCCCTGCAGAGAAAATCACTTCATAGGTTTGCGCCTCCTTGAGAGTCGGCTGGTGTGCGGCGGACCAGAAGGCGCCGCTTTGAAGATCGCGCACATAACAGAATGTGCCCCAATGATCGCGGGTTGGGTCTTCACGCCAACGGGTCACCGACAAGTCACGCCAGCGGCTTGACCCACCGCCCGTGTTGGTCACGGCTACGTGGTACTGCCCGTTTGAAAGCAAATGCACTTCAGGCGCATCCGTGTTCCAGGTGGAAAAGAAGCGCAGATTAGGTTTGGCTTCGACGACGGGGCCGCGTGAAGCCGCCACTTCCGCCAAATGGGGGAACACAGCGGTGGCTTTTGGCACGCGCTCTTGCAGCAAAAGATCGGTGGCTTGAAACGCTGGATCGGATTGAAAACGCCGCTGCATCGGCCGCTCACACAGAAGGTACACCAATGACAAGAACGTCATTCCTTGGTGGTGCGCCATGAATGATTTAACCACCATGCTGGATTGCCCGGGCGGCAGCCGAGCGGTTGTGTAGTCAATGGCTTCGTAAAAGCCAAAGCCGCTTGAGAAACCTTGCTTCGTGAGGCTGCGAAGGTTCGCACATGAAGCGGCCGGGTTCACCATCAAGCCCATAGCGCTAGCGTAGGGAGCCACCACCAAGTCATCTGCCAAGCCGCGCTTAAAACCGAGGCCAGGCACGCCAAAAGCGCGGTACTGATAATTTAGGTGAGCGTCTGTCTTGTTGTAACCCGATTCGGAAATGCCCCATGGCACACTTCGCTCGCGCCCATACTCAATTTGCCGATCGACCACCGCACGATACGTCTCGTCCAAAAGCGTTTGCTCGTAAGTTGGCATCACTAAAAGCGGCATCAAGTACTCGAACATCGAACCGCTCCACGAAAGCAGCGCTTGCTTGCCCGCGGAAGTGGTGAGCAGCCGCCCTAGACTGAACCAGTGCTCTTGCGGAAGTTTGCCGCCGTGCTCGTGCAGATACTGGTGGATGTCCAAACCATCGATGAACTCCATCACGAAATAGAGTTGGCCGGCGGCAGTTTCGCCAAAATCGTAGATCGAGAGGATGGCAGGATGGTCGAGCTTGGCCAT
>JBBSJE010000159.1:0-14592 GCA_038257535.1 Polyangia bacterium | reverse complement strand
GAGCGAGACGGCCAAGCCCAAGCCAGACTCTACGCTCACGGACTGGCTGGCACAGCCAGCGGAGGCGCGCTTGGAACTTATCGCCGGCGCGCTGGTGCAAAAAGCGCCGCCTGATTTCCGCCACGCCGCCGCTCAGTTTGGCTTGGCCGATGTCTTGCGACCGCGCTTTCATCGCAGAGGAGGTGGCGACAACCCCGGCGGTTGGTGGATCGTCGGAGAGGTAGATATCCAGCTTGGCGATGATGGTTTCCGACCCGACCTTGCCGGCTGGCGCCGCGACCGGGCTCCCGAACCACCCCGGGGCCGCCCCATTACCTTACGCCCCGACAGGGTTTGCGAAACGCTTTCCCGCTCGAACGCTTCAAACGATACGATCTTGAAGATGTGGCGCTATCACAGCGCCGGCGTACCGCACTATTGGATCGTGGATCCAGATACGCAGACCTTGGCGGTGTACCGCAACTCGGCCGAAGGATACGTGAACGTGATGGTCGCGCAGGCTCACGAGCGCGTGCGAGCTGAGCCATTCGACGTGATCGAGTTCAATGTGGGCCTTCTCTTCGGCGCCGATCTAGACGACGTGAGCTAGGGGGCCGCCTTCGCCACGAAACAGCGACGCCATTGGCAGCGCCACAACTTTTTCAGAAAGTGGCACCGCTGTGGTGCCTGCGTGCAGAACGATGCCGAACGGAGCCTCAGCTGGAAAAAGGTCAAGGAAGGTTTGGGCCCCTTTCGCGTCTGCATGAGTCACGGTTAACCCGCTCTTCACCTCGATGGGAAACAGCCCTTGGCTTGTTTCAAGCACCACATCGCACTCAGTCTGATCAACCGTTCGAAACGTGTGTAGAGCTGCTCGCTGCGGCAGCAAGGCGGCAAATGCCCGTAGCATCTGAAACGCCCATGTCTCAACCACGGCCCCTGCCGCATTCAAACGCCTGGCCTGCTGCAGGTTGTTTACACCGGATAGGCTCATGGCCAACCCCGTATCTAAAAAGTGAATCTTCGGCGCCTTCGCCAATCGTTTTCTTACATTGCGCCAGTAGGGCTTAAGCTCCTGAACCAAGAAAGTGGACTGCAGCACAGAGTTCCAACGATCGGCTGTGTTGTGCGAAACCCCAACGTCCCGAGCCACCTCAGCTAGGTTTAGGATCGTGCCCGTGGATGCAGCCATCGCGCGGACAAACCGCAAAAATGGATAAACGTCATCTAGGCGAACGAATTGCGGAACGTCGCGTTCAAGATAGGTGCGCGAAAATTCGTCGAACCATAGCGCCCGTTGATCCTCACTGAGGTGCAGCACAGGCTCGGGAAACCCACCCGCATTTACAAGTTCATCCAAAGGCGTTACTTGCGCAGAGCCGCCAAAAACTTCCAGCACCTCACGCGCAGACCGCAAGCTTGTGAGCCGCTCTAACGGATTCCATTCGGGGTTGCCAGCCACTTCGGCCCACGTAAGGCCGCCCAACACCACCAAAGCGATGCGGCCAGCGAGGGTTTCGCGAACCTGCCCGATGGCACTTGGTTCAGCGGAACCCGTCAACAGGTACATGCCGGGTGCGCGCCGCGAATCAACCTCGTGCTTGATTGCCAAAAGGATGTCCGGCGCGCGCTGAAACTCGTCGATGATCACAGGCACCGGCAAACTGCGAACGAAGCCTGTAGGGTCACGACGAGCGGCGGAAAGCACTGACAGATCGTCAAGTGACACGAGCTTTCGCGTAGGTCCTGCAAAACTCCGTGCCAACGTGGTCTTGCCCGATTGCCGAGGCCCCACGATTGCCACGACGCGGAATGTTTCGAGGGCGCGGGATACCCGCACTCGCACGGCGCGTTCTAGTTCCTTCGATGCCATCGCAATAATATTACTTTTCAAAAGTAATTTTTACAAACTGGGACATTGCCCCGGTTCCCCGGACCTGCCGATCCCCTCTGAATTCATTAGTGACGGGGTGACGTCTGCCGTTAAAGTCGCCCCCTCACATGAACCCACACGCCACATACGCTGGGGTCAGCGCGGGCTTGGCGTACGCCGGGCTCAGGCCACTTTGTGGCAGGTGGTTCGGCGTGGCGATCACGGTGGCAACCTTGTGCCTTGGTGGCTGCGTAACCGTGTATCAACCCTTGGTGGGCTTGCAGCGGCCCACGTCGATTGATCCGCAGGAAGAAAACTTTGGGGGGCAAAGCATTCTGGTGCGCTGCCTTCCCCGCGGACATCTCAACGCCAAACAAGCGCAGATCCTGTGCCAAAAGGTGTCCACCTTGTTGTCCAACCAAGGCGCAGAAGTGCAAACCCTGGTGCCTCTGCCCGGCGCCAGCGCTGACGATCTGGACGGTTTCAAACCTGATCTCACCGTGGATCTTTCCACTCGCCTCGTCAGCGAACAAGACAGCACGATCCTAGCCGTCGCCAGCATCTGGACGCTCACGCTTGTGCCCAATGTCAAAGAACGAACGTACGCGCAGCATGTGGTCATTCGCGATCGCGACGGTTTTCAGCTGACTTCGCAAACTCTGGAGGCGCGCTTCATCACTTATGTGGGCGCAGGCATCTGGGCGGTCAATGCGGTGCTTGATTGGCTTGTGCGCGACGAGGGCGAAGACCTTGGTGGCGACACCGCGCGAAAAGATTTCTCACACGACCTGTTTCGGCAGTTGAGCCAAGCCACCTTTCACGCCAGTGTGCGGGCGCGCGTGATGCGTGGCTTTGCCGAAGTTCCCACCACGGACGCAACTGAAGCTTCGCAAGAAACTCCCTAGGGCAAACATGGAAACGATGTTGTTTTTGGTGGTGATGTCGCTGGTCATTTTGCTCGATCGCGGCCAAGACCCCTCTGCCGGCGTGTTTCGCAACAAGCAAGAAGCGCGCAACCTAGAGTGCACCCGCTTAAGCCAAGCCGAAGCGCACGCACGTTATCCCGTGCGGGTGCCCGAACCACCCTCCAAGGCCATTGGCAACGTGATCGACGCCATGGCCTGCGAACGCCTCTATATGCGTGAACATGAGCGCCCCCCACGTGACGAGCTTGTGCTAACAACCTTGCGCCGTGAAACCGACGCCATCGTGGCGGCTGCGTTGGCCGGCATTCCCAGTGGTGAAAACGTTGTGTGGCACGTAGATGCGTTTTATCCCGAGCAAAATGTGGCCGCGAAAGTGGCCGTGGCAGCCAAAACCCAAATGGCCGAGCGGGGCCTAACGGTATCCGATCGTGTGCCCTTGCTTGCGGCGGGCGACATTGCCGTTTTGGGGCGGCTGCCCCCACAAGACGCCTACCGCATGGCTTGCGCCCGCTACGCCGCACAAGGCGTACTGGCGGATGACCATGTGTTCTTGAACTTGATGATCGTTGATGCACGCGAAAGCCAGCTGCACGCCGGTTTTTGCAGACGTGGTGAGTGGACGTGGCTGCGGTGAAACCACGTGCCCTGGCCGGATTGTGTTTCGTGCTGGCCATGTCAGCCGCTTCGCTGCGCGCCGACGACGAAGCCTTCAACGCCATTGACCGCGCCAAGGTTGAAGCCCTGCGCGCCGACGTGGCCGGTGAGATCCAATTGCAGGCCTACGACCTGCTCGACGAATTGGTGTTTGGCTGGAACGAGCAGCCGGTGTTTGCCACCGACACCCCCGTGGTGCTCGCCGATGTGAGCGTGCCCGTGGGTTTTGGCAGCGGCCTGCAAGCGCTGGTGGAAACGCACTTCGCCGCCCTGATCGTGAAAAACCCGCGCACCCGCATTCGTCTGTCACATTGCCCCGAATGCACTTCGGTTGTGGTGCATTCGGGGGCCAAAGGCACCGTCATTTCACGCGGCGTGCAAGCGCCGGAAACGCTGCCAAAAGCCGGCGCCGCCGCAAGCAGCCGCCACGCCTTGTTTTTGGATTTTGAGGCAGAAGGCGTGTCGCTGGTGCTGCGTGCGCGCATCACACGCTTGGACGCCGATCTGTTGATCGTGCACGCCAAGGTGCTGTCCACCTCCACCGCCACGCCCGCTTTGCTTCGTAGCGGCGAGAATTTGAAAAGCGGAACCCAGGCCCGCCAAGAATATCTGGACGCTTTGCACGGCCGCAGCGTGTTTGTGGTGCCGCTCACCATAGGCGTGCGCAGTTACGCCACCAGAAACACCCCTGTCAGCGCGCCGCCGTTTGTGTGGCTTTCGTTCGGCGTCGAGACCGCGCTTACCCAAAAGCGCGCGTGGCTGGGCAGTTTCACCGCCGGAGCCACGTGGGCGCCCGAGTTACACGTGGGCTGGATGGCGCAGGCGCGCGCCGCGCGTTTGTTGTCGGGATCGGAAAGCTCGCTCACCCGCCCCGACCTTTATGGGTTCATCGGCGCCTCGGTCATTTCGATCTATGGCAACAACGCCGCGGCCTTCACACAAGGGGAGCCCAACATAGCCAATTTGATCTCGTTGGCCCGAGGAAATGAACCGCAGGCGATCTTCGCCGCGTTTTCTTTAGGGCTTGAGATGCGCGTGAAAAACCGTATCGCCCTGGGCGCCTTTTTGGAGGCCATGCCCACCATGACCAAGGTCGGGGCCATTGGCGAGTATCTCGATTTGGGCGTGGTGTCGTTTCAAACCCTTGGCGTGCAGGCATCGTTTTGTTTTTAGCGCGCACAAAACTTTGCCTACTCGTGGCGTTGTTGTTGCTTGCCACCAACACGGCCCACGCGCAAAACGACAGGTCGCGGGACGCGTTGATGCGGTTTGAGGAAACGTTTATGTTGCGGCTCGGCCGCGAAGGGCTGTCGTCGGCAGACCTGCTGCCAGCCATCGTGGTGAGCGTGGCGCCGGCATTCGAGGCCACCCGTACGTGGTATCCCACCGCCGCCCTCGCCAGCTTGGTAACCGTATTTGGATCCTCGGGTTTGCGCTTGTGCGAGGCTTGTATGGCGCCACGCACCTTCATTGAAGACGGCCGCATCGAGCAATCCACAGCCGCCTTGGACGTGGGCGAGATCAAGCGGCTAGACGAACGTTACCGCGGCGGCGCCGCGCCCGCCCGCAGTGCCATCTGGCTTGATGAAACCCCAAGTGGCGTGTCGTTGCGCATGGTTGATTTAAGCAACAGCCGCATCGTGGCGGCCGAAAACTTCGATCCGTACATGGACGAAGTTTCGCAAACCCGGCGAAACTACACGCTCACCGAAGAGCTTGACCGTCGCTCGCGGGGCGACAGCATCAACCACGCATTCTTCGATGCGGCTTTGTATCCAAATCTCCATTTTTCATTCGATTGGGTGGAGCAGTGGGGCGCCACCAACGCAAATTTGTCGGGGCTGTCGGTCTCGATTTTTGATCCCCTGCTGGGCATCGGTGGCGCTTACTTCCGGGTGATACCCTCGGCGGCCAACATCACCGTGGGCGGCAAGCTGTTGATGAGCGTGCCCACCGGCATCGTTCGCAGTGTAAGTGGATCGGATATTGAGATTTTGGATCCACTTTTGAGCGCCGTGGTGATGGCCAGGTACCCCATCGCCAGCAGCAACTTTGCGCTTATCGTCTCCGCCTCTACCAATGGGCGCGTGGGCCTGGGATTTTCCCTGATGAACACCACCTTTCTGCCATTTTTGCCGTAATTGTGGAACCTGCGATGACCAAAATAACGCTCATCTTTGTGTGCTTGTTCGCCGCGTGCGGAGGTCCCCGCAACTACACGTATTATTTGGTAGAGCCGCCGCCCAAAAAACATGCCGCGCTCAAAGAGCAAGACGGCGCCCTCACGCGGCCGTTTGGCTTTGGCTCCACCACCGTGATGAAAGTGCGCTGGAACGATGGCAACGTTATCACCGAGGTGGACATTCCGATTTTGACGTCGGGGCAGCGCATCGTTGTTGAACATGGCGCCGGCAGCAGCGAAGTGAAAACCATTCCAGCCACCCGCGTGGTGCCCCCACCACCCACCGCAGGCGACGCGGCCTTGATTGAAGCGTACCGCGCCCGAGGGCTTCGCATTGATCAGGGCGCGCCCGAAGTCAGCATCATCCGCGCCCGCACGCGCATGCAAGAAGCCATCAAAACCGGCAATTACGACTTGGCACTAGAATGGTGTGAAACCGTTTTGCAGCGCTACAAGCTGCACCCCGAATTCCTCCGCGCCAAAGCGTCGCTGCTTTTGATGATGGGTGAACGCGACAAAGCCATTGAGATCTACGAACAGGTGGAGGGGATCGAAAGCGATCCGGCTGTGCGCAAGAAGCTCGAAGAGCTACACAAGCAACAACAATAACCGCGAACATAGGGCACTTATGCAAATCATTGGCATTTTACTTTTGGCGTTCGTGATCGCTTTTGGCTTTAGCGAGCGAGACAAAACCCAGATGGTTTCGGCGTTCGACCTGCACGCCTTGGTCATGGTGCTGGTGGGCTCTATGGCTGCTGTGCTGGTGAGCTCTAGTGGCACCACCGCACGGCGAACCATTTTGTGCTTGCGCGAACTGATTCCAGGCCTACGCGTGTTTCGACAAGCCACTTTCACGATGGATCAGGAGCGCACCCAAATCGAAAGCCTGTGGCGCGAAGGCAAGCGCAGCCAGGCGTTGGCGCTGGCCGAAAGCAGCCGGTTTGACGTCAGCAAGAAGATGGTTGATTTGCTGTTGAACCGGGCGCCGCAGGTGGCCAGCGCCAAATCGTTCCTAGAGCTGCGCCACGAAGAGATCTCGCGCTGGCAGCCGGCCATCTCAAACTGGGAGATGCTGGCCAAGCTGGGGCCCGCATTTGGCATGGTGGGCACCATTACGGGCATGATTCGCCTGTTTCAGAACATGAGCGCCGACAACCTTAACATTGGCGCGTCTATGTCGCTGGCGTTGCTGGCCACGCTCTATGGTGTGGCCTTCGGCGCGGGCGTGGCGGGTCCCATCGGACACTTTTTAAACGGCCAATTGGATGAGCGGCTGGGCTTGTTCGAGCGGTTTGAAAAAAGCACCAATGAATTGGTGGCCCGCAGCGCGGCAGGCCCGCGCGCGGAAACGGGCGCGGTGTAAGCCCATGCAACGTCGGGCGAAAATGGGCGATGAAAGCTGGCTGCTGAGCTATGCCGATCTCATCACCAACTTGTTGCTGTTTTTTGTGGTGTTGTTAACCGCGGCCAACCTCAGCAAAGGCCGCATGCAACAGATTGTCAAAAGCATGTCGGGCAGCGAAAGCCCCATGAGCTTGGAATCGAATCGGCAAGAGATAGAGGCCGAGATCGCCAAGAAGCAACTACAAGAACTTGTGCACGCCACCGTTTTGGACAATGGCCTTGAGGTGTACCTGAGTTCGGGCCTGGTGTTTGATTCGGGCAAAGCCGTCATCCGCCCCGAAACAGAAAGCGTGGTCATGTCGATGCTCCAGGTGCTTGTGCCCTACTCCTCGAAATATAGTTTCGCGGTGGAAGGGCATACCGATTCCACCCCCATTGCCGGGGGCACCTTTCGCAGCAATTGGGAGCTTTCCAGCGCCCGCGCGATTATTGTGCGCCAGCGTTTGGAAGATGTGGGCATCGCGCGCGCAACCATTCGGGTTGAAGGGTACGCCGATACCAAACCTTTGCCGCCCGACCAACTAGAAGGGCTATCGCTTGAAGAGCGGCTGGCCAAACATCGCCGCGTGGTGGTGAGGATCTACTGATGAAAAGCATTGCGACCCTGGTTTTCATGTTGGCGCTCCCCGCCGCCTCCTTCGCGCAGGTGGTGCCGGTGCCCGAGCGGCACATCCCCTCTACGGTGTTGGCCGAATTGCGGTCGCTGGAAAGTCAGTTCGATGCGGCGCTGTTTCGCGATTGCGCGCCCGAACGATGTGCTTCCAAAGGCTGTGTCTACCGCGACCATGCGGTGGTGGATCTGCCACGCTCGGGGTCCTTGCCTGGGCTAGGACAGCCTGAGGGTCCCGGCAGCGTGCCCGTGCAAGAGTATCTCACGGAAGCGCGCTGCGAATTTGCGCATGAAAAATCGGTGTCAGCGCGCGACGTGCAAGCGTTAGTGCGGCGGTTGGAACAGCGGCTTTCCAAAGGCTGGCTCAAGGTGACGGTGGGGCGGCAGATCCTTGAACCCATCGCCGCGTCGCTGGGTGAATCCCCCGCGCCCAAGCCCGAGCCTGTGGCCAAACCGCCAGAGCCCGTGCCCCCAGCGCCTCTGGCGCCGGTCAAATGGGAATCCGAGCTGGCCAAACGCGAGTTGTGGCTTAGCTTGTTGCCGCACTTCTCCTGGATGATCGCCTTGTTTCTGGTGACTCTGGCCAGCTTGGTTGTGATCTGGGCTTTGCGCCGCTTGGGCCGCGAATCATTGCAAGAAAAAGCCTTGCTGGCGCAGCTGGCGGCCGAAGGTGCGGGCCCTGGCGGCGAGGGCACCACTGAAACCCCACAAAATGCAGCAACTCCGATGGCACATGGCCCCCACGACGAGGCAGGCTTTGTGGCCGAGCAGCGGCGGTTGTGGACCACACGCGTGTCGCAATCCGAACCTGGGGCGCCCCCGGAAGCGTTGAGCGAGTTGGTGCGACAATGGTTGAGCGCGGGCGAGTTCGCCATGCTTGCCAAAGCGATGGGCTTGTTTGGCGAAGGCTTGTCACAGGCGTTTCCGGCACAAGGCGAGTACGCGGCCAGCAAGGTGAAGTTTGCCGAGTACATGCGCGACGTTGACCCCGCGCGGTTGCCCAGCGACGCCGAGTTCTTCCGCAAGCTCAACCAGCACGCGCTGGCGGCCACGCTGCTGGGGCACGCCGACGCGCAAACCTACCGGAGCTTGCGCGACGAGTTTGGCAGCGTGGGCATTGCGCATTTGATCTCGCTGTTGCCGCCACGGCCAGGCGCTTTGGTGTTCGCCATTGTGCCTGATGATGTGCAACACGAAGTGGCCTCGGCTTTGCCCGTGCCGCTGCGTTTGCAAGTGGCGTCGGCGCTTTTGCTTTCAAGCCGCATGTCGAACGAAGAGCGCGCGTATGTGTTCGAGGCGCTCGACGCCGCCCGCGCGGGGCAGCCTTTGCCCGAGCTGCCGCGGGCGTTGCCGCATGGATTTGACGATCGGGGCCGCGCCTTCGATGCGGCCCGCGCGTTGTCGGTGCTGTTGGCGTACATCAACGAGGCCGATCGCCACGCTTTGCTGGAAGCGGCCTTACATCGAACCGGCGCCCTGCCAGTCTGGTACCAGGACATCCTGCACCCCGACATGCTGCTGAAACTGCCCGCTGAGCTCGCGGGCGATCTGTTGCTGCAGGTGGATCTAAAAGTGCTGGCCGGCTACGTGTCGCTGCAGCCCCTCGCGTGGCGCGCGCGGTTTTTCGCCACGCTGTCGCCCACCCTGCAAAGCGCGCTCGCCGCCAGCCAAAACTTTGAATCGCGGCAAACACAACTTCAGATGGCGCGGATGGCGCACGACGAGTTGGTGGCCGCGATGAAGAAGCTCGTGGCCTCCGGGCAGATCTCCTTTGCTGGGGTGCTGGCGTAGGTGACAACCCGCGGCCTTAGCTGGGCGCTTATCGCCCTGGCCGCGGGCGCGGCCTGCAACAAGGTGCCGATCACCGATGTGCGGGCCCGGTTTACGCTTGCGGATGTGTCTTGGTTTGCTGAAGAGCAGACCATGTTTGTGTTTTATCGCGTGGAGGCCGAACAGGGGCTGGGGCCCGACAGCGTTGTGGAGCTCACCTACCGCAGCGATGACCAAGACCAGTCGTGGACGCCCATCTTGGAACTTGCCACCGTTCACACGCATCTGCCTGTTGATTGCGGCATCAACGCGCGCTGCGGAAGCGCCAGCTTGCCCGTGGCCTTGCCGCCGCGGCAGGTGGGCGTGCGCCTGCGCTACCACCGCGAAGGTGAAGTCACACTTGATCCTCCCGTGAACTTGAACCTTGTTGCCGAAGGGCCGCCACAAACCAGCCGCAGCCTACTGGTTTACGGCGTGTTCGACGCCACCAACACGCAGATCCAATGGCGCGCCCGACACCAATTTCCCACCCTGCGCAACGAACAGGCGCAGGAGCTGGGGCTACGGCGAAGGTTTCAAATGGCATCACCCGCGTTTGGTGAGATCGACACCGACGCCGCGCTCACCAACAACCCCTACGGCTATGCGTTTGCGCCCGCCTGCCCTCAGGATCTGCAGCCGCTGGGCTGGGCGCCCATCGAAACCCAAGATCGTGCTGTGTTCGACGGCAACCAGCTGCCCTTGCCCGCGTCGGTTTCGCCCGTGGTGTGCGCCCAATCGACGGTCACCGACGCCAAAGGCAGCTTCGTGGCAGCTGCGTTGGCGCGCAAGAATCCCGAAGTCGAACCTGCATTTCCCACACTGCGCAGCCCGATTCGGCAGAACGTCCAAATTGGCTTTTTGCTGCATCCGTGCGAACGCACCATCTCCGACGTGCACAAACAAATGCAGATTCAGCGTTTGGGTTTGCAAACCGCCCAGCAAATTTGCATCGATCGGTGGCAAGGGCCGGATTTCGCCACCACGCTGGCCGCCACGTTTCGTAAAACGCTGGATGAGGTGCGGGTGCAAGGCAAAGACATGGTGCTCACACTGGCGTTGCATCACGACGACGAAACCAAAGGGTTGGCGCGCGTGCTTGAGCGGGCGTTGGAAGAGGTGCTGGTGGTGGAACGCGACAAAAGCACACCTAGGCTCAGCGGCGCGTTTGTGCTGGATAGTTACGCCTACGCGGTGACGCGGCCGCAGGTGGCCAGTTTGGTGCTGTGGTGTCCGGCCAGCCTGCGCAGCGATTTGGATGAAGCGCCCAATGTGAGCGAGGGGTGCACCGTCCTGCCTGACAATCTGGAACTTTCCCTGGGGCCGTTTTCTGTGGCCAACGTGCCGATTTTGCCCAGCCGCGTTCAGTATCTGAACTTCATAAAGAAATATTCCGAGGCGCAGACCGGACGCATGCGCACGCTTACGTTTCGTGCGCCGGAGCGAACGCCGCTGTCCGAAAACATCGCCCTGGGTGACTTTGCCACGGCCACGTTCTTCAACAACGAGGGGATCACAGCCGCGCCCACCGACGCGTTTTCGTTTTGTGCCGGAACGCCGTTCGGGTCCGCGGCGGTGTTCAAGACCGGCGACGAAATGGTGCTCGCGGCGCTGGCTGATTTGCCCAGCTTCCACCGGGCCACGCCGGCCGCAAATTACCCCCTGGGTCTCGCCTGGGAATTTCCATTTCTTCTGCGCATGGACTACGAGATTGTGATCGCTGGCGGTATCTCCGCGTTTTCGGTAACCGCGCCGTTTGGGGTGGGCGTTCCCGTGGGCACAAATTTTGGCGGCGAGCTTTGGCAGCGCGAGGCGTTTCCGCTTTCGGAGGTTCTGTTGCAGTGCCGACGTTTTTGCGACCACCCCACCTTCGATTCCGCCGGCGTGTACAACCTGAACACGGATTTTGTCAACGGCTATCAAAACCGCTGTTACCGGCCCTTGTTTCCCACCCGAGCCGGGGGAGGGTTTCCCCTTGATCCCTAAGCTTGCCTGCGGCATCGCGCTTTGTTGCGCGGGCGTGGCGCTGGGCTCCGCGCAGGCGCAAGCGGCCGAGCCCCGCACCTCTAACACACAGTCGCCCGCGCCATCAGCGCATGAGCCTGACACCTCAATCGAAAAGCACCGTGCGCCCTTTGATGCCATGAGCGAGCGGTTGCTAAGCGAAACCATGATTGGCGTGGCGTCGCGCCCCGTGAGGTTCGATTGGCGGCAAAAGAGCGTGGCGCTCGGTTTCGTGGCTAGCCAACTGCTTGAGCTGAACAATTTCAAAACAGCGCGCTACGGTCTGTTCGCCCGACGCCCCCTTGGAGGCTGGATGGGTGAGATGTCGCTGACGCGCGCTTCAACATGGGGAAGCCCCAGCACCGAAAAGCTCGCACGCACACCCTACCGGCAAGTGGGTCGCCCCAGCCGCTTTGAAATGGATGTGAACCTGGCTTATCCCTTGGCCGAAGGTGTGGCCACCGCAAGGCCGGGCCTGTTTCCCGCCACCCAGCTTGTGCTTTCAGCGGTTGCGGGGTTGCGCTACTTGTTTTATCCCGAGGTCCTTCGCTCGGCCACGTTTGGACAAGTGGTCCGCTCGTTCGTCGCGCCCCGCCTATCAAGCCGAGAGCTGCGCGAATTGGAATCTTCGCGCCCGGAGGCCATGCAGATTGATCGCGGCCGATTCAATGTGCTTTCAGGGTTGAACCTTGATGTGTACTTCGGCAGCGGCGGTTTGGTTTCCACACGCACCTTGGTGGCCGTGCCCATCGCTGGATCCGATCTAGGTTGGTGGTGGGAACTTTCGCTGGCGGCGGGGTGGATGTTTTGAGACCCGCGTGGGCACCCCGACTGATGGCGTTGGCCGCGGCCTACGTGGCCACGGCCCGCAGCCCCGCGTTGGTTGCCTCCGAAGCTTTGTCTCCCCAGCTAGAGATCTTCTACAACGCCCGTCTGGCGATGCGGCAAAGCCAGCCCACCGAAGTGCTCAAGCTGTGGCTGTTGCACAACAGCGTGCACCACCATCTGGGCGAGGAAAACAAGCGCACCACCGCCGCGTTTCGATCCGTGGTGTGGGCGGCGCTGGGCCAGTTGGGCTTATGCCAAGATGGTTTTCTCAAGGACGACGACGACGCTGGGCTGTGGCCGCTTGCCATGCACAATTATCTTGTTGCGAGCATCAGCCGTGGTGATCCTCCGGATCGCGAACCCCCGTTTGCTGCGTTTGAGGTGGGCCGGCAACAGCGCTTCGTTTCGCTTTTCGATGTGTTGTCGCTGCCAGAGCTCAAGTCTGTGGTGTTCACGCGCACCGGCTGTTATTGGCCGCGGATCGCGCACTTCCACATGAGTGGTTCTCCGTTTGCGAACCTGAAAGACAGGTACCTCGCCGCGCGTCTGCTAAGGCAACTGCTAACCACAGCGCTGGGCACTGCCAAGCCTCACTTGGTTCGTGGTCTGTCGGTTGTGCAGGCGCGAATTTTCGATTTGGATTTGGCTTTGACACAGCTGCAACGAAGCCAAGTCCGCAGGCAAGCGGTGCAAACCAAACAACGCGCCCGCAGCTTGGGCGTGTCGGAGCCCGCGTCGCAAGAGGTGCTGGCGCAAGCTTCGGCTTGGCCGCCCAATTCGCCCGAAGCCGCTTTCTTGCGCACTTGCTTAAATTGGACCGCCAACGAGTGGCTGGCGTTAAGTCGTGAGCGGCGCTTGTTTTTATTTGCCCAAGCGCATTCCGTCGCAAGCCCCGAGCAGGATCTGGAACCGGTGATCCTGAACATCATCGATGCGCTGATTGCCGATGGCCAGGGCGATGAAGTGCCCGCGTGGGTAGCACACCTGAACGCCGATGAAAAGCCGAACGCACGCGCGCTTGTGTTCGCAGGCGACCGCGGCAAACGGCTGCTGCAGATCGAGGCCGATTCGGGCTTTCGCGAACGCGCCACGATTGCTTTGCACCGCGGGGTGGCGTTTTTGGAAGGCAACCAGTTGCAAGACGCCTTGCGTGCTTTCGCCTATGCCATGGCAAACGCAGACGATTCCGCAGCGGCCATCCTGAACATGAACCTGGCGCGCCGATGGTTGGCCTTTGTGATGTCGCGCTACGAGACAACGCAGGAGGTGATCGCCACTTTGCAGGCCCTGGTGCCTCAGCAAGAATGGAACCTGCTGGCCGAAGAGTTGATCTGGAAAGCCGCTTTGCGTGCCGACAGCCCGTCGTTTGAACGCGCCGTGGCCACCGTTCGGCGTGGCGGGGCCCTGGATGAACGCATCTCCAACTTGCGCGTGTTGGCGGAAGGGCAGCCCCGTGTTTTGCTGCAGCGGTTGCAGGTTCGCGTCGCCACCGAACCGCATTTGGTGCTCCGCTTTACCGGCCATCTGCTGGCCCACATAGAAGCTGAAGACAAAGACGTGCGGCAAGCGCACATCAACACGTTAACGCTTCAGGTGGGCATGCTCGAGGCGCTGGCCGCCGATCCCACGCTTCGCAAAGCCAATCTGAGCGCCGTGCAAGAGCAGCTGCTACGGGCGCGCGCGATCCTCGCGGGCTTGGGCGTTGAGGATACATCCACAGCGGGCAAAGCGCGGGGGCTTGCGGTGGAGAAACACACGTTCGCCGGCAACGTTCGCCTGGCCCCCACCGATCCTTTACCGTGGCCCTTTGTGCTGCCGGAGGTGCGCGCGCCATCGGCCTTTGCCCCTATGCGCCTCGAGCCCGTGGAGTGGCGGAACCACCGTGGCCAACTGGTTTTCGGCTGGAGCGTGCGTGAGTGACCTTGCGATTTGAGCGCGCGGCGTTGCGTGAAAAGCGTAAGCAGTTTCAGCGCAGCTACAAAGCCCGGCTGCAGCAAGCGCGGCAACGTCTAGCGCAGCTGCCGCACGTGCAAAAAGCCAAAGCCCGAAGGAGGCGATTGCTGGCGCTGGTGTTGCTATTGGTGTTGATTTGCGTGTCACGCTGCAACTGCACAACCGAGCCACCTCCCGCTTCACCCCCGTTGCCGGCTTTGCCTGTGATCAAGATTCGTGCGCTGCCCCCCCAGCCGAGGCCGCCCACCCCGCGAACAAAAAAGACCGCGCTGGCCCCGCGCGGCCGCTACGTGGCCGATGCACCCACAGAGCCACCCTGGGTGGAAGCCTTTCGTTTGCAAGTTGCCGCCCGCAGCGGGAGACTGTC
>JBBSJE010000158.1:0-14721 GCA_038257535.1 Polyangia bacterium | reverse complement strand
GTGCCGGCGCCGACAGCGAGGTTCTGTGCGACCGTGTAGCAAGTCCTGGGTGGCAATATCTTCCCACCCGCAAGGTCTGCACTGGTCAACGGAATGGGCGCGCTGCAATCGGTGGGAAGGGGCGTACACGCGCCCGGAGCGTCAGGCATCCCGCCGTCGCCAAACACGATGCCCCCGTCCATGCCAGCACCTGGCGGATCTTTGTCACTGCTACAAGCCCCGATCACGCTGACCAAGAAAAAGCTGCCGACCAAGATACGCGCTGAATTCATTCAAATACCTTTGCTAAGAACGTTCGAGAAAATTCCTGGCGACGAGGCTGAATACATAGCTCGCCGTCATGGCGACAGCAGTTTATGCCGAATCCACTCGAAAATGAACCCCTGATGGAGAATTCGGGGTTCCCTATTGCAAAAGGGGCGTGCCTTCAGGCTGGCCGTCTGGCGATCATGAACCTTGCGTTGCAGGGCATTAAGGCGGACTTTGGGCCTAAGAACGCGGACACGTTCTTACGTGTCATTAGCGGTGGCAGATGCTAGCGAACGCAGAAAACGTCGGCGCCAACGTGTTGTAAACAAATTGAAACGCCACGTGCGCTACACTGGGGACCATGGGCAACCACCGCGTTCAGTTGCATTGTGCAATCTTGGCCAGGGCTCTGCTGTCGTGCGACCACGAGGGCAAGCCGCGCTACCTAATGGACGCTGCGACCTCAAGCAGTGGTGGGGTGGATGCACCTGTGAACGACGCCAATGCAGCCGACGCTTTGCCCCAGGCCGTGCCTCCTGATAGCGCCGCACCTGATGATTCAAGCACAGCGGCTGATGGCGCATCGCCAGATGCGTTTGCTGGCATTGTCACACAGGCCATGTTCGCATCGAAAAGCAATCCCTGCGGACTTGCCTTCGACCACACAGAGAACAGAGTTTGGATCTACCCCTGCAATGGCTCCACCCTCTTGAGCTTTCTTGCCGATGGAGCCCCATCCACGCCGCTAGCCCGTGGGGGCGAGGTGGCCAATGACGTGGACGTGGACATCGCTCCCAAGGCGTTTATGTTGGGCCAAATCGCGGTTTCAGAAGGCGATGTGTTGTTCATCAACGGAGAAACGGGGACCACCGAAATCTACGCCATCAACAAAACCAGTGGCGTAGCCAGCAGTTTCTCAGTGAATTTTGGACACAGCCATGTTGTGGGCGGCGCCTACCATGCTGCACGCAACACATTCTTTCTTGTTCAGGACAAAATTCCCGGCGCTGAACATGGCAATCGCATCGCGGAAATTGATCTTGCCACGGGCGAGGTGGTCCTTACCTTCCAGACCACACCCAACTTCGTCGTGAACTATGGAGACATAGATGTTTGCCAGACCACGGGGCATCTTCTTGTGGTAAGCAGCGACGAGAACTCCGTGGCGGAATTTGGCCCTACAGGAACCTTCTTGCAAAAGCATCCCCTGCCCGCGGGCGTTACCGGATCGGCGGGCATCGATTTAAACGACGCCACCGGCGAAGCTTGGATATCTGGGACAGACGGAACCGTTCGACGGCTGTCGGTCCCGTGTCCGGCGCGTGCAATCTGAGCACCTCCTTTGCGTCACCGAAGGCGGCTGGCCCCAACCGATAAGCTCCACCAGCTTGCCGTTTCCGTGGGCAAAGCCCTTGTGCGTAAACTGGCTGTGATCGTCATTCGAATCGGAATGCTGCTCGAACGCCACATGCTTCATGCATGGGCTACAAGGCCTTTCCTCCCGTTACACCCAGGACGGCGCCGCTCACGAAACGTGCATCATCGCTCGCAAGGAATACGAACGCTGGAGCCAGGTCTGCGGGTTGTCCAGCTCTACCCAAAGGTGTGTCAGAGCCAAAGCTCTTCACCTTCTCTGCAGGAAACGATTGCACGATGAGAGGCGTCCATATGGGGCCCGGCGCGATGGCGTTGACCCGAATGCCTTTGGGACCCAGCTCCTCGGCCAAGGCAAGGGTGAAGTTCGTGATTGCGCCCTTTGTGGACGCATAGTCGATGATAGAAGGCGTTGGATTCGTGGCCTGAATCGAACTGACGTTGATGATCGAAGAGCCGGCAGACAGGTGCGGAACGGCCTCTCTAACGATGTGAAACATCGCCATGATGTTTGTGCGGAACGTTCGTTCCAGCCGCTCGGGGTCAATCTCAGTGACGCTTTCAACAGCTTTGCCTTGATAGGCTGCGTTGTTGACGACGATATTCAAGTGCCCGAAACTTTTCACAATCTGCGAGATGAGTTGCTTGCAGTGGTTTGGATCGCCTATGTCACCCGGGTAAAGTTCCGCACGTCGCCCCTCCTTCATCACAAGATCTCGCGTCTTCTCAGCATCCTGATGACTTTCGAGGTAGGCGATCGCGACGTCAGCCCCCTCACGTGCGTACGCAAGGGCGACCGCACGGCCGATGCCGCTGTCACCACCGGTGATAAGCGCCACACAATCCTTGAGACGCCCGTGCCCGACATAGCTTGTGGCGCCGTAATCCGGGGCAGGCGTCATCTTGGATTCATCACCGGTGGCTTCTTGCTCTTGCGGAGGAAACGAGCTGGGGCCGCTGCTACGGGGATCCGAAGAAGATGAGTCATGCATGGTCATAAACGTTCTCCTGGGCTGGCAGTCTTTGTGTTGTCGCTTGCGATGTGGCGCCCTCACTCACGCGGGCGACGACTGTCCGGCAACCTGACAACCCATAGTTGACGTCGCGGCGACGATGTCGTGCGTTTGCAAAACGCACGCCACGCCAACGAGGCCACCGACTCGTTGTCCTCTAAGGCCTAACAGCGCTCTTGCGAGGAGGACGGAGAAACGTTGTGTAACATCGCCCGGCCAAACGTAACTCTGCGTCTTGAGGCTGGTGGGGCCCCCGACCGGCGGCAGGATCGAGTTTCCCAAGCCTTTAGCGTGTAACGAGCTTCCGAAAGCGCACACAGGACAGCATGTAAACCCCATACGCCAAGAACCCGAACGCCATGAAGGTTAAGAGCGCGGTTCCCCAAGCGGAAGCGCCCATGTCTCGCAAAACCTCGCCCGTTCCCTTTGATTGGCCCGGTGAATGATTGATTGCGGCGCGGGTGATGGCCACGCCGATGATCAAGAACACCACAGCGCGGGCAAAAATCCCTAGTTTTCCAACCTTCTCCGTCCACGAGCGTTGGTTTGGACTCATGTCGCCTGTATGCAGGTCGTTCATGTAGCGTCCCGAGTGGGCGCGGTGAAACTGGTCAAAAGCCGACAGCACAATGGCCACCCCCAACGCACCCACCAGCACCTGCCCGAATGGGTATGCCATCAACTTCGAGATGAAGGCTTCTTGGCCGCGCTTGGGCAGTCCTCCGAACACCATTTGGAATGCTTTGAGGGCGAGGGCCCCGTTCCCAAAGCCGCTGGCGGCGTAACTTAGACGCTTCAAAATGCCTTTGGCATCGCTACCCACTTGCCGGGGATCGCGGATGGCTTCCACAAACCGCCAAAGCGCGTATCCGGACAGGCCAACGCCCACGAGGGTCACCAGAATTTTGCCGAATGGAACTGAACCCAAGTACTGCAAGGTGCCTTGTGAATCCGTGGTGTGCCGACCCTTGGCCCAAGCGGCCGTCAACGCCAGGATCCCCAAGACGGCGTAGACCACGCCCTTGCATAGGAATCCGAAGCGGGCGAGTAGCTTGAAGGCTTCGATGCGTTCAGGGCGCCGTGCCTGCTCAATCACGTCACGACTTTGCGCGCCTATCGTTGCCATTCTTTCGGGGCCCCAACCATATCAAGCTTTAACAGCACAAGCCCGGGTTTGCTGCCCGCCACAAGCGGTGGCCAAGCCGTCTGCGCGATTACAGCTAACGGTGGGATATTGAGCCCAGTCTAGTCACTTGACGGCGCACGCCCCGTGAATTAATCGTACATTTACGATGAATGAACGCTCCGCCCCTGAATGCTGCCCCGCCCCGAGCGCGGAGCCCGATCTGCGGCCCATTGAGGGCCCGCAGGCGGATGATGAGCTGGCGGCGCTGGCAAAAGCGATCGCGCACCCGGCCCGCGTTCAGATCCTCCGCATCCTGGTTCGGAAAACCGCCTGCGTTTGTGGAGACATCGTGGAAGAATTGCCGCTGGCGCAGTCGACGGTCTCGCAACACCTTAAGGTGCTCAAGGACGCAGGGCTGATACGGGGCGACGTGGACGGCCCAAGGGTTTGTTATTGCATAGAGCCCCGCACGCTGCGGCGGTTACGGGCGTTGGTCGGGGGGCTCTGAGGCCCGTTGTTGTCTGCTGGTAATCGTCAATCGCCGATTAAAGAAAGTTTTAGGCTCGAACGGTTAATCGAATCGCAAAGGATGTCATGGGAATCTTCGAACGTTTTTTAACCCTGTGGGTCGCGCTCGCCATTGGTGTGGGCGTAGGCCTCGGCTTGCTGTTTCCGTCTGGCTTCGAGCTCATCTCGCGGCTTGAGATCGCGGGCGTCAACTTGGTTGTGGCGGTGCTCATTTGGCTGATGATCTATCCCATGATGCTGAAGGTGGAGCCTTCGTGCCTTCGAGACGTTGGCAGGAAGCCCAAGGGGCTTGCGCTCACGCTCGTCGTCAACTGGCTCATCAAGCCTTTCACGATGGCGGCGCTCGGCGTTCTGTTTTTCAAGGTGGTGTTCGCCAACATGGTGCCGGCCGACGATGCGTCTCAGATCATTGCTGGGATGATCCTGCTGGGTGTCGCGCCTTGCACGGCGATGGTCTTCGTTTGGAGCCATCTCACCGAAGGCGACGCGAACTACACGCTGGTTCAGGTATCGGTGAACGACATCATCATGGTCTTCGCGTTCGCGCCGCTCGCCGGGCTTCTGCTTGGTGTTACGGACATCACCGTGCCCTGGGGAACGCTCGTGACCTCCGTGGTGATGTTCATCGTTATCCCGCTTGCGGCTGGTGTGGCAACGCAGCGGGCGCTAACGCGCGACCGCGTTGGGCGACTGGCACAAATGCTCAAGCCGACATCCATCATGGGCCTGTTGTTGACGGTCGTGCTGCTTTTCGGCTTCCAGGCCAACACGATCGTCTCGCGTCCGCTGCTGGTGGTTCTCATTGCCGTGCCGCTGCTCATCCAAAGTTATGGCATTTTCGCGATTACCTACGGGCTTGCGCGGGCGCTTAGGCTACCGTTCAACGTTGCGGCGCCTGCGGCCATGATCGGCACCTCGAATTTCTTCGAGTTGGCGGTTGCCGTTGCCATCAGCCTGTTTGGCCTCACCTCAGCCGCGGCGCTTGCCACCGTGGTGGGCGTGCTCATTGAGGTGCCCATGATGCTTTCGCTCGTCGCTTTCGCCAACCGAACCAAGCAGTGGTTCCCCGCCACCGCCTCAGCCTGAAAGACTCGTCATGCCCGGACTTCAATTTAACAGCATCCTCTTTCTCTGCGTTGCCAACTCGGCACGCTCGCAAATGGCCGAGGGCCTCGCCCGTCACGTCTTCGGCGACGCGGTACGCGTGCAATCAGCCGGATCTGAACCGTCGCGGGTCAATCCGTTCGCCATCAAAGCGCTGGCTGAGCTGGGCATCGACATGGCCACGCACAGCTCGAAGTCGGTACAAACCATCGACCCCAACAGTGTTGACCTTGTGATCACCCTGTGCGCCGAAGAGGTCTGCCCCGTGTTTCTTTCTCGCGCGGAGCGGATGCACTGGCCGCTGCAAGATCCCGATCGCAAGCACGAAGTTCTTACTGACGAGGAGCGGCTTCAGCATTTCCGTGTGGCGCGCGACCAGATCCACGCTCGCCTGCAAGTGCTCGCCGCGCTTCGCAACGTGCCCGAAGGCCCCGACCCGCAGGAGTTTCACGCAAGCATCCGCGTGCCAGATCTGGCCGCAGCCGCGCGCTTTTATACGTGGCTCCTCGGCGTACCCCCCAAGGCGTGGACCCACCGCTACGTGACCTTCGTAAGCGAGGCGCTGCGCACGAACCTCGTTCTTCTGGTTTCGGACGGCGAAGCGCTTCACCAGGGCACGCTTTACCACTTAGGCGTGGACGTTGGCGCCAAAGCTGCGGTCATCGAAGCCAATCGTCGCGCGGAGGCCGCAGGCTGGCCCGTTCACAAGCCTGCGCGCACGACGTGGCGCGGAACGCCGTTGCATGAACTGTGGTTGAAGGATCCGGGGGGCAACTTGATCGAGATTTATGCGCGTCTCACTGATGGGGAGCTTGCACAGATGCCGGCAGATCTCGAACCCACGACGTTGGGACCGCAGACTTAAGCGGTGCCGGTTTCTACCGATCATTCATGCCGAGCCCGGCAAGGATCCGGGGAATACACCTTTCGATCCGCGCCGTTCGTGTCTGAGATTGCTTGGCGCCCGTGAAGTGAAGAACGTAAGCGCGTTGACGCCCAGGTGTTAACGCTTCGAATGCTTTCGCAAGGCTGCGATCCTTCTTCAGGATCGTGGTGAGCTCCTCGGGAAGCTCAAGCTCACGCTTCGCTTTGAAGTCAACTTTGAGCCCCGCTTTTTCTACGGCGATAGCCTGCTTTACGTATGATTTCACCACCGTCGCAGTGATCTCGGCCTCGCTCCTGAATTCGAGGCGCAGGGCTGACTGTGTGTTTTCCCCTTGGCTACGCAGGCGATTGTGGGTGTCTTTGAGCAGCGCGCCCTTAAAGAACATGAGCGAGCAGTGTTCCTTGAAGGGCTGGATGATGGCCACGTTCGCACCCTCGAACGAATAGCAGGGCTTTCCCCATTTGAGAGCCTCGTCGAGGCCACAATCTAAGAGGATAGACCTTAGCTTGTGCATCTCGCCCTTCCAGGACTTGGAACGGCTCAAGAACGCGTCAACGTTGCCTTTGGTGATCATCGCGACTGCAGACTCTCGCGGAATCTATGCTAAGGCAAGGCCGTCCAGGCACAACCGTGCAGCCCCCTGCGGCGGAGGCGTTGTCTCCAGGCTCATCTTGCGGCCCGGGCGCCACGGGCGTGTGGCCGCTCCTGCTAAAGCGGCACCCCGTCAACGTTGCTTCTTTGGGTATGCGGTCGTGATGGGACCAAACGACCAGTTGTTGTACCCATGGTTTCGCACATGAATAAAAATCGGCTCTCCGACTTCTAGATCCGTGAGCAAAGGCACGTCGATGTTCCGGACGTCCGCAGGGGCGGGAATGGCAACAGCTTCCTGCCAGATGATCGTCGCGCCCGCTTGGATCGCGACGTGCGCTGTGCTTGCCTCTTTGGAAGCAAGCGTCTGCCACCAAATGAAAAGCTGCACGCGCTCACCACGTGCCACCCGGGCCAGCGCGGGCTGTACAAGTGTGGCGTAGTTGCAGGCGCGGGTGTCGATCTCGACACCTTGAGGTTCGATTCGCCAGTCGGCCTCGCCACAGAGCACACGCCCCGGGCGGTGCCCAGCGAAAGGATCTTCGGTCGCCAAGGCCAGCTTCCAGCTTGCAGCGTCGATCAGCTTATGGCCGCTGCCATTCGCGTCCCTTGCGACGCTGGCGTCACCATCGCTCGTTGGCTCCATGCCGGAACATGCGCCAAGCAACGCGAGATTGGTCAGAGCCAGCACGCCCCGTGGCACACAAAACATTAAGAGGCGCATCGCGCTTTCAATCCTTGGCGATGCCAGCGGTCACAAAGACGTAGTTGAGGCACATTTCGTCCAACGTGCCTTCGCCCCAACGAACTTCTCTGGGTTCCTGACGTTGCCCCGAGATCACGGGCTGTTTCTCAGCAGAATTGTCGTAGACGCAGGTGAGCTTGATTTTTGAGTCTTTCGGGATCTTTATGGGAGTCACAAATTGGTAGAACTGCTGCCAGTTGAAGTCCCAACTGGGAATGTTGATCACGCACTGGGGCGACTCGCCCGGCCGAATGAGTTCCACCCGCAGAGACTTGCCGAGCATGTGCATGTGGGGCGCGGTGCCCAGCAGCGTTAACGCCACAGGAACCGGGAAGTCGGTGGCAAAGGCGGCCTCGCTGTCCCCAGGCGGGATCACAATGGACGTGTCGGCCACAGGTCGAACTTGCGCCTGCTGCGCCACCGGTTGATCGGAAAAATCGAGTTTGAGCGTTGAACGATCACGTCCGTCTTTGCTGATCAGCGAGTTGTAGTGGATCTGCAGCACGAACACCGTGCCGGGTTCAAGCCGTGCACCGGTGCCCTCAGGATAGGCAACGGCGCTCTCCCCAGGCACCCACCACGCAACCAAGCGCTGCTTTCCGTCAAGGCCGTTGCACGCGAAACCCGGACCCTGATCGCCCTCGTCTCGCGCCACCATCATCGAAACATCCGAAGGCTGTACGGCATACACCAAGGTGTGATGCACGATTCGCCGATCGCCCGGTATGACCTCGGCGCCCACCAGGTCGCGCGCGGCGCTTAGCTTCGGATCTGCGATGAAGCATCGATAATCATCGCTCTGCCCGGTGTTTGGCTGGTAATCGAAACCTATGTCGACCGTGACGTCGGGATCTTCGAGCCGCCTTGGAACAGGACGCTGCGAAAGCGGCGCTGTCGTGGGATCGCCTTCAGGTGCCCCTGCACTTTCCCAAGTGGCAAGACGTTCAATCTCCGCGGCTGTCAGGCGCCTTTCATCTTTGAGAGGTGCGCAGTCAGAGCTGGGCAACCAAGGTGGCATGCGACCGGTGCTGGTCACCGATGCGATCAAGCCAGCCAGCTTTCGCGTTGCCTCGTAGCTGTCGAACACAAACGGAGCGATGCCGCCCGCCGCATGGCAACCCGCGCAGTGGCGGTCGAGCAAGGGTTTCACATCCCGATGGTAGGTTGGTGGATCAAGGGACATCGCAGCGCCTCCCAAGCCACCGGCCCCGTTGCCGCCGGAGCCAGTGTCCACGCCGCCCTGGCCGCCTTGCAAACTGCCTTCCCCTCCGTTGGCTGTGCATGCGGCAGCCGCAAGCGCGAAGCCCACGACAAGAACCCCGCTGCTCGGGCGTTGCGGTACCCCAGGGCGAGGATGCTTGCTGGTCAACACCATGTAGGTTCCTTGCCGACTAAACGCGAATGCATGTTCATATAAGACTGACACCGCAGGCTCGAAAAAGGCAAAGATCGGCCTATGCGGTGCAGATATCAAGACCACAGTCGGTCGGCGCCGGCAGGTCTGGCCTGGCCGTTTTACAGGGCCCGTGGCGCTACTCCAACACGACGCGTTTCCAACGAATAAGTGGCTGTGAGCCTGAATCCGTGGCCTGCGAATCCCATGAGTCGTGTGCCCGGTGTCGTCATCTTGAGGGGTTAATTACCGCATCGATCCAGAACAATTGGAGCTCATGTTCTGCATCAAAACGTTCACCGACGGCACACCAACGCCCCCCCCGGCGATGATTGACGTCGTCCTGATTATCAGTGATGCTGATGATCATGCCGCCCCGGAAACTGCCCAGAGACCACCTCAAAGGTCTCGATGAGGTCAAGGTCGCCCATTCGCTTAGCTTCCTAATCAACAAGCTGGCCCAGGTCGCCGGCAAAGGCATGAGCGAGGCGCTGGATGCGCTCCGCATACTGCCCCGGGAGAGCGGCGTGCTGGCGGCCATCGCCGAGTTTGGCCCTCAGTCGCAGCAACGCTTGGGGGAGTTGCTGTTGATCGATAGAACCACGGTGGTGCTTGCCATCGATCACTTGGAGGAGTTGGGTTTCGTCGAACGGACTGCGCACGCAACCGATCGCCGGGTGTTCTTGATTAAACTCACTTCTAAGGGACGCGCGGCAACGGCCGAAGCGAAGCGCTCGTTAGAGGCGTTTGAGGCTCGCCTGCTGCATCCCCTGGGGGTTGAAGCATCGCGCTTTCGGGAGATGCTGTTGCGTGTGGTGCGTCCCGCGCTCGATCCGGCTCTCACCGGCGCCCCACAAACGGAGGGCGCGTGAATCTCTGGGCGGCGGGGGTCGCAATCGCGTTGCTGCTCGCCGCCTGCGGGACGGGGGAGCGCGAGGCAGAGCTTCCCGTTTCCACAGGTCCGCTAGCGGTGGCTCGAATCACTGTTCGTTGGGTAGACGAGCAGCGAGAAGAGATGATGACGGCGGTTGCAGGCGACAAGCGGGAGGTGACCGTGCATCTTTGGTATCCGACTGAGTTCGGGGGCACCGGGGAGCCCTATGTTCCCGACTTGCCCGTGCTCGCGGCAACTTTGGGCAACGACCGATCTTCTGCCTTTGCGCGCGTACGTGGCCATTTGGCAGCGATGAATGCCCGGCCGGCCGCGGGTGGCCCCTGGCCCGTGCTGATTGCTTCACACGGCAGCGACATGTTAAGTGCGCAGCACACCGTGTTGCTCCAAGAATTGGTGAGCCACGGATTCATTGTGGCGGCAATAGATCATCCCCACGATGCCAGCGCCGTGAAGCTTCAGGATCAACGGGTTGTGCCATTTGCGGAGGCAAGTTGGCCCCGCCTGCCCATGCCGGACCCGAGCGGAAACCCGGATGCGAACTCGCCGTATGCGCTTTTTTATCGCCAACGCGTGCAACAGCGCGCCGCCGACGTTGCTTTCGCCTTGCGGCGCCTCGAAGCGGAGAACGTTGCTGGCCCATTGGCCGGAACAATGGACCTGCAGCGCGTGGGTGTGTTCGGGCATTCGGTGGGCGGAGTCATGGCAGGTGAGTCCTGTCGCACAGAGCCGCGGGTCAAGGCGTGCCTTAACCTAGATGGCGATTCGGGCACGGGTCCTTTCTACCTCAACGATGATGGTTCCTCATTCGAGCGGCCGTTCATGATGTTGACGAAGCCCTTCAATGTTCCGGACGCGCAATTGCAAACTTGGGGGCTTACCCGCGAGACTTGGATGCTCAACCTGCAGAAACATCGCGACCGCACCTTCGGAAGCGTTCGCTCGGACAGCTACCTCGTGTCAATTGCGGGGGCGAATCATCAGTCGTTTACCGACGATTCGCTGGTAATGTCGTTGTTGCGCGGGCGTTCGGACGCCAGCATCCACCGTCGGCATCTCGAACTCACGCGACAATACAGCCTCGCGTTCTTTTCAAAATACCTAAAGCAGCAGCCTGCGCCGCTTCTGGAGGTACCGCATGCGCCTCCGGAGGTGACAGTTCAAACGTGGAGACAGCCTTAGACTGCCTGGCACTAAACACGATGCCAGCAACTAGACGCCCCAGCACCATCCAGGTACGCTCAGCGCGTGGGAGCACTGACAGAAGCCGGGCTAAACGACCTGGTGAGCCAAGGTTGCACGGCGTGCAAATCCAAACGGTTTTTGTTCCGCGCTTTGGTTGATGGTCGGCTACCGCTGATGGCGGGCGAGCCTGTAGGCGCGATAACGTGGATATACGATGGCGAAAAGTTCGTGGATGGCGTCTTTCAGGTTAGCTGCCATGCCTGCCAAGAACTTGTCTTCTCAAGCGACGTTTGTCCTCGCTGCAACGCCCCCGGTGCGCTGCCGAAAGTCTTGAGCACTTGCAACCGTTGGCAGGTGCCCACGGCGTGCCCGGGATGCCAGGACGAGGAAGTCCGTTACGTGGCCTTGTTGCCCGTCGAAGTGGTGCACGACGGGCAACGCGCAAGCAAAGCTCGAACCTCCACCGAGATGCATGAGCCTGGGTTTCACGGGATCAGCATCGACTGCGTTGATTGCGGCGTCGTTGCCCAAGCGAATGACGCGGCCAGCGCGAATTGCCCATTATGCGCAGCCTCGGGACCGCTTCGCGCAAGGCCCTAAGCACCCGCACGTGGGCGGGTGATCAACTTCCAGCCGATTGAGCGGCCTTTCTAGCAACCCAGCTACCGGCGCGCGGGTGCTGGATACGCGCTGGAGGAGCGGACCCAACAACGGTCGCCCGTCATCGCTAAGGCAGCAAAAGCCCAGGGGCTGCAGGCAAAATCGACGGCGGCTGGATGGTGATGGGTGGCTGGATGGTGATGGGCGGCTGGATGGTGATGGGTGGCTGGATGGTGATGGGCGGCTGGATGGTAATGGGCGGCTGGATGGGTCCAATGGGCGGCTGGATGGGTCCGATGGGCGGAGTGACCTCCGGGTAAGTCGCCGCTGTGAAGGGTTCAGCGCAATTGGATCGGGCCATGTCCAAGATGGCCGTCGTTCGATAAGCCATCTGAGCAAAGCGCCCTCCAATGACCACCGATCGCCGCCCCGCCAGTTGCTTGTTTGCAAGTGCCTGGGCAGCGTCCAACTCGACCACCTGGTTTGTGATCGCCACGCGTGCGGTGGCTTGACCCCCTGTCCCGGTCTCAACCTGTAGCGATAAGAACGGCTGGGTGGGGTGCCACGCCATCGCCACAACCTTGGTCGTAGAGAGCGAAAAATCTTGTTGGCCGGTTCCGTTCCGCAGCACCAGGTGGTAGAGGCCCCTGACGATCACCACCTCCGCGCCATGAACGTTGTCGTTGGCAAGCGCCACGGCACCCGACGCCAGGTAGCCTGTGTCTGATGCATAAGCTGCATCCTTGCGCGAGCATTCACAGCTTTTGCCATTGCATGTTTGCAAAAGATTGCACTGGCCACAGTTCAACCTGCCGCCGCAACCGTCATCGATGCTTCCGCACATCACACCAACCTCTTGGCAACTGCGGGAGGGATCGTTGCACACAAGATCGTTAGATCCCGAGCATTGCAGCTTGCCGCATCGCCCACACGCTTGACCCTTTTCGCCCCGCAAAGTCCCACAACCGCCGCAGCTATTCAGCTTGGCCACGCAGGTCACTGATTCTTTGTCATTGCCACACGCCCATTCACCACATTGCCCGCAAGCGGTTCCTGGTGCATTGATGAGCGTTGTGCATCCTCCACATCTATTAAGAGGCTTTTCAACGCAGGCAAGCGCCGTGGTGCCGTCGCACTCAAGGGTGCCGCAGGTGCCGCAGGACGCACCCTTGGTGCCATTGAGCGTGCCGCAGCCTTGGCAAGCGTTGCGTGGGCGATCGTTGCACACCGTGGCTTCGCTGCCCATGCACCCAACCACGCCGCAGGTTCCGCAAAATGCGCCCGGCGCCGCAGCCAAAGCCGCGCAGCCCTGGCAGCGATTGCGGCCAGGATCTTTGCACACCAGCGCACCATTGGCCGCGCATTCTAACTTGCCGCAGGCCCCGCAGGCGGCGCCAGGCGCCCCCGCAAGCGATCCACAGACGCCGCATTGGTTAACGCCAGGATCGTTGCAGCGCACAGCTTCGGCGCCATTGCATTCCCACACTCCGCATGCGCCGCATGGCTTTCCAGGCTCTCCTTGAAGCGCGGCGCAACCATTACAACTGTTGGGTTTCTGTGCGCATACCAGCTGCGTGCCGCTGCAGGACCAGCGATCACAACGTCCACACGATTCGCCCAGCTTTCCAGGCAAGGTGTCGCATCCACCGCATGCGTTGGCCGCCTTGTTGCACACCACGCGATCCGTGCCCTCGCACGCGTAAACACCCCCGCAAGGTCCACAGGGACCGTCCTTGGTTGCATTCAAAGTGGAGCAGCCGCCACAGGCGTTGGCCCCCGGATCGTCGCAAGACAGCGTGCCATTGGCAGCGCATTTGTATTTGCCACAAACCCCGCAAGACTGATCGGGCGCGCCAGCAAGCTCACCGCAGCCGCCGCATACGTTTTTGGATTTGCTGCAAACCACCGTGTCGCCAGGCTGCGAAGCGCATTGCCAAGTGCCATCGCAAGCACACGCCGCTAGAGGCTGAGCCGCGAGCGGTGCGCAGCCCCCACAGGCGTTTGCGCCAGGGTCGTTGCACACAAGCGTGGTGTCTTGGCACGCCCAGCGCCCGCAAGTTCCACATCGCTCTTCGGGTTGATTCGCCAGCACCTGGCAGCCACCACAAACGTTGCGATCTGCCGCTTCGCAGGTTGGATCGAAAGCTGTGTCGGCCGCGGCATCGACCACCGTTTGCGGCAGCGCCGCGTCCATCAGCTCCACCTCGGACGCATCGGGTGGCGCTGTGGCCGGTGCGTCTGGGGAAAGCATCAAAGCGTCTTGCCCCAAACCACCCCCCCCGAAGTCTCCCCCGTCGCCCGAGCGCAGACGCGTTTCGTCGATCGAACAGGCGCCCAGCATCACCATGACCGTAAGTGCAATCCGCTTCTTCACGGCCGGAGGGTACATTAGGATGGGCTTGGGAAGAAGCTTGTTTTTGCCTGCTTGATGACGGGTGATGGCACGCGCCCCCCTAACGTCGTTTAGCTCTCGTTCGTTTTTTTTTCGGCCCGGTGCGGCGTGGCGTCATAACAACGCCACCGAAACCGTCGTCGCCTCCGCCACTGGCGGCGAGCTTGGCCCACATAGTCCTGGCCTACAACCTCCCCTTAGCGTTCCGTCTGTTAGCGATCATCCGCGATCTCGCCAATTTCGCGCAGATATGCTATTTCAGACGGCGCATTATGCCAAATCGCGTTACATGGATCGTCACACTTCTGATCGTGACTGTCACGAATCCCAGCCGCCATGCTGGCGCGGCGGGTGATCCTGCCGAACTGCTGATCCGGCAAGGGGTGGAGCTTCGGAAGAAGGGAAAGAACGCTGCGGCAGTCGAACGCTTCCAGCAGGCGTACGATATGGCTCATACGCCGCGTGCAGCCGCCCAACTGGGGCTTTGTGAACAGGCGCTGGAGCAATGGGTGGACGCCGATGCGCATCTTGCTGAAGCGCTCGCTTCGTCGGACCCCTGGATCGAGCGACAACGCACCATACTAGAGCAGTCATTGAGCGATGTGCGCTCCCGCCTGGCGACCGTAACGGTCACCGGCGCTCC
>JBBSJE010000157.1:0-14865 GCA_038257535.1 Polyangia bacterium | reverse complement strand
CCTGCGGGAGCTGTGGGCCTCGCTGCAATCGCCATCAACGACGCCCGTTTCTTTGCTGAAAGCTTTATCAAAATCGGTTGGCTCATGTTGCCTGAACACAACCAATTTCGCATTGATTCTATTTCGCAAGCGGTGCACTAGGGCGCTTGCGTGAACTGGTAAGTGCCGGCGCCCGCCTCGAACACCGCATGGCCGTCTTTGACGCCCAGCAACTTCAAACCTGGCGCGCCAACCGCGGCTCGGCCCGCTTCGAGAACCGCTTCAGCGCGGGGCGTGGGAATGTGCACCTCAGCGGTGGCATGCACGGGCACCTGCAGATCCAGCAGCAAACCGCGTTTGTTCTGGCGCCACGCCACAGCGATTTCGCCTCGAATGGATTGGTAGCGCGTTTTTACAAAGCCAAGCTCACCCCCCGGCTCGGGTCGCACGATGATGCGACGAAAAGCCGGTGCCACGGGATCCAAGCGCAGACCGCCCAAGGTGGCGTACATCCACGCGCCCACCGCACCAAACGCATAATGATTGTAGGAATTCATGCCGCCCAAATCCACGGGTCCGGTCTCGGGCGTGTAGCTGTTCCAACGTTCCCACATCGTGGTGGCGCCGTTGTTCACGCTAAACAGCCACGAGGGGTACGTTTCCGTGAGCAGAAGTTGTGTGGCCACATCGGTGCGGTTCACTTCTGATAGCGCTGGCAGCAAATGCCCGGTGCCCAAAAAGCCGGTGTTCAAATGGTTGTTGTGGCGCTTGATCGCGGCCACCAAGTGGTTTGCGGCCGCGGCACGTTTGTCATCCGGCAGAAGGTTGTAGCGCAACGCCATGACGTAGGCGGTTTGCGTGTCAGAGGTGATCTTGCTGTCGCCGGTCACATGCGCTTTGTTGAACGCCTGTTTGATGTTTTGGAACAGGGTTGCGTAGGCTTTCGCGTCCTCGGCTTTGCCCAAAGTTTGCGCCATACGTGACAGCAAATCCGCGATGTGCGCGTGAAACATTGGACCCAACACGCTGTGAGGTGTTTCGGGCGGAGGAGAAACCCAATCACCAAAGCCCCAGCTGGTGTTCAAAAACCCTTTTGCCCCTTGCGTGCGGAAGTCCACCCACTTTTTCATCGCTCCGTAATGCTTTTGCATGGGCTCGGTGTCACCGTAGGTTTGGTAAAGCAGGTAAGGCAGCAGCACGATGGCGTCTCCCCAGCCATAGCTGCCGTATCCCAGCCCTTCGATCGTGGGTGCCACGTGAGACACGGCGCCGTCGGCGCGTTGCGCGTCTTGCAGATCAACCAGATACTTCGCCAAGAAGGCGCTGACATCCATGTTGAACGTGGCGGTAGGGGCAAACAATTGAATGTCGCCTGTCCAACCCAGGCGTTCGTCGCGTTGTGGGCAGTCTGTGGGAACGCTCACAAAGTTGCCGCGCTGGCCCCAAACAATGTTGCTCTGCAACTGATTGAGCTTGGCGTTGGACGTGCTGAAGCTTCCGGTGCGTGGCAAATCGTTGTGCACAACCAGCCCCACGAGCGCCGTAGGCGCCAAAGGCGCTGGCAAACCCGAGACCTCCACGTAGCGAAAGCCGTGAAAGGTGAATTTGGGTTCAAACACCTCTTGCACGCGACCGGCAGCGATGTACTCGTCAACAGCCCGTGCGGTTCGCAGGTTGTCGGTGAACAACGCCCCATCCTTTTCCAGCATTTCGCCGTAGCGAAGTGTAACGCGCGTGCCTTTGGGCGCGCGAAACCGCAGTCGAATCCACCCGGTCATGTTTTGCCCCAGATCGAAGATCTGAACACCTGGTTTGGGCGTGGTGATGGCCTTAACCCGCAGGGTCTGTGTCACACGGATGGGTGGGTCCATGGACGCTTCCAAACGAGGAATTGTGATCTCAGGCAAATGCACGGATCGCCACGCCCCATCATCAAACGTTGCCAATGACCAGCCCGGGATGTCTTTGCGTGCGTCCACCAATTCACCGTCGAGCAGATCCGAGGCGCGGATGCTGCCCGTGTTGCCACGCCAGGTGCCATCGGTGGCGATTATGTCCGACGAGCCGTCGTGATACGTGACATGCAGCTGCGCGCGCAGGGCCTTTTCATAGCCCCACAGATGTTGCCCCATGCCTGTGCGACCTGCGTACCACCCTTCGCTCAACAACGCCCCAAAAGCGTTGCTGCCATGACGAAGTTGTTTTGTGACGTCGTAAGTTTGGTAGTGAGCGCGCTTGTTATAGTCGGTCCACCCGGGTGACAGCACTTGATCGCCCACCCGCGCGCCATTGACATGAAGTTCGTAGATCCCTGCGGCTGTGGCGTAGACGCGGGCGCGCGCGACCGGCTTGTTGATCACGAAGCTCTTGCGCAGCAACGCCACGGGAACCAAATGATCATTGCCCGAGAACGCGGGCTCTGACTTGTTAATGATTTCACCAAAGGCGCCCAACTCAAGGCTAGGCACATAGGGGCTTTTGTCCGGGCTGTCTTGCCGCCACGAAGCGGGCAAAGCTTGCTCAGACGCACGTGCCCCCCACGTTCGATCAGATTGAATGAACCGCACCTGCCCTGCGGCGGTTTCCAAGCGCAGGGTGGCGATGATGGCGCCGCCTTCCCGGTACGGGCTGTCGATCCAAATTTGGTTGTCGCCGGGCCGCAAGGCGGTTGTAACGGTGAGGCGGCGCGGATCGTTGAGGTCCGAGGAAAAAGGTCGCAACGCGGTGTCATTGACGTACACCGCGTGGGCGTTTTCTTTGTCCCAAGGCTGGCCAGCGCTGGGGCCCACAAAAAACAGATCCGCCGCCACAATTTTGTCGCTGCTGGCAATGCTGAAGCGTTTGCTGAACGCCATGCGCCGAGTTTTGCCCGTGAGGGCCAACTTGGGCGGTGCGAGCCACCTTGCCCCTACAAACGGGCGGCGCTCGCCGTCGTTGGCTGCTCGCAACCCGATCCATTGTGCCTTCCAATCTGAAGGCTTCCCCGTAAGAAACCCCGTCTCGAAAAAACCAGGTCGCGTGGCGGCCGCTGTCCCCTTTTCGTCCCACACCCGCACTTGCACCACGTAGCGGGTTAGTGGCGCCAGCGCAGGCCCCCGGTAGGGAATCCATGCGTTGTCGTCAGAGGTCACTTTGGTGCTATCCCAAATGTCAGGTTTGCCAAGCAGGCGCTCGCTGCTGGCCACCATCACTTGATAGGCGGTTTGCTTGGCGCCGCGGTGGCTCGACGTCATCACCCAGGAGAATCTGGGTATGGCGACATCCAAACCCAAAGGGTTTTCCAGCCGTTCCACGCGCAGGCCGCTGACCTGGGGGGCCGCGTGGGCCGTAGAACCAACCATCACGCCCGACGTGAGAAGGGCAAAAAAACAAAGCAGGTGGGGGAAACGCACAACCTGCATCTTAGGCAAACCCTGTCGCGCGCCAACCAGGTATTTATACCCTTGTGTGATCTGGCTTCCGACTTTTTCCGCTGCGGGCGCTTTCGGGCATCGCAGTGTAAGATGCTCTGGTGGCGTTTGGCAGCGATGTAGACATCTCGTTCTTGCGTTACGTGCAGGAGCACAAACGGGCGGCGGCGGCACGGGTGCGAGAGGGGGCTGCGTACGCCTACGGGCCTGAATTACGCACCCGCAACCGTTTGGGCCGCGTGCGGCCTGTGGTGCTGGCGCTTGAACTGGGACTGCGCGAGTTTCAAAAAGCCGGCCGCGCGCGGCTGCTTGAGGGCGCTGTGGAAGTGGCCTCGGGTCGGTTTGCGGCGGTGGACCAATTGGTGGCCGACGCGGCCAAAGCGTTGGGTTTGCCGCCAGCACGTTGTTTCATCTCACCCACGGTGGGCGTGCACGACGCGTGCGTGTTTGGCACCAGCGACGAGGCGCTTGTGATTTTGCCGGCGGCGTTTGTGGATCACCTATCGGCCGCCGAGCTTTCGGCCACGGTGGGCAGCGCGCTGGGCCGCGTTCACAACCAACACACGCCCCTGCTAACCGCGCTGTGGGTGCTGGAAACGGGAGCGCCCGCGGCGCTGCGCTGGGTGAGTCGCCCCGCCGCCATGGTGCTGTCGGCCTGGGCGCAAGGCGCGAACATTACCGCCGACCGCGCGGGTTTGTTGGTGACCCGTAACTTGCACGCCACCGCAGGCGCTTTGGCCAAGCGTTTGGGAGGTGGGCGGCGTTTGCTGGCTGACATTCAAGTGGGCGACGCCTTGGCGCATCTGGATTCGCCGCGACCGCACCCTGAATCGGGGTTGGATTTTGAAGTTTGGGATCAGTGGCGCGTGCGCGTGCAGGCGCTGGAACTGTTTTCGCAAACCGCCTTTTACAAAGGGGGCGGCAAAGCGCCCGGAGCTGTTGACCTTCCCTCGTCAGAAGCCGCCATGACACTCGCCGAATGCAACGACCGAGTTTCCGCCTTGTTGGGAGCCAGCCTTTGAACTTCAACGACAACAAAGCGATGGTGCGGCAACTGCTGCTTGACCTTGCATCGCTGGCCGAAACCATAGGTTTGGCTTCAACGGCGCGCGACATATTGCACGTGCGTTTGCCCAAGCTTGAAGAAGAGCGGTTTTCGCTGGTGGTTCTTGGCGAGTTTAACCGAGGCAAATCAACTTTGATCAACGCTTTGGTGGGCGAAAAACTTTTGCCCGTGGGCGCTACGCCCACCACAGCGGCGTTGGCCGAGATCAGGCAAGGGGCCAGCTTTGGTGCGGAAGCGGTGTTCGAAGACGGCAGCCGCAAGACCCTAAACCGCGAGCACCTTGACGCTTATCTGACGGGCCGTGTGCAACCGACGCCAGAGGTGCGTGTGGATCGGGTTGAGATTCGGGTTTCGGCCCCAAACGTTCCTGCGAACCTCACAATCGTGGACACCCCGGGGGTCAATGATCTGTCGGAACAGCGCGCGGACGTGACGTACGGCTATCTGCCTAGAGCCGATGCCATTGTGTTTCTGCTTGATGGCACGCAGGTTTTGTCGGCTTCTGAGCGGCGTTTTTTGCAGGAGCGTGTGCTGAAGGCGTCGCGCGATCGCTTGATTTTCGCCATCACCAAGTGCGACCTGCTGGACGAGTCCGAGCGTCAAGACGTCATCCATTTCGCCAAACAAGAGTTGGCCGCCGTGGTGGCGGATCCTCCCGTCGTGGAGGTTTCGGCCAAGCTTGCGCTCAGTGGCGGCGATCAGGATGGCTCGGGTCTCACGCAGCTGCGAGCAATGATCGACCGCGTGTTGGGCGACGATCACCAACGCGTGCTGATCGAACATGCGCTCGACGACGCCGAAAGGTTGTCGCGGTTTTTGCGCCAATCGCTGGGCATGCGCAGGCAGTCGCGTGAACTGTCGGACGACGAATTGGGCGAAAAGGTGGCGCAGGCACGTGCGCGCTTGGATGACGGGCGCAAGGTGCTGGCACAGGCAAGCCAAACCATCGTGGCAGAAACCACAGCGCTCAAGGCGCGTGTGCAAGCCGATCGCCGCGCCCTGGTTGAGGCGCTTTGCGCGCGCCTGCCCGACGAAATCGCGGCGTCAGCCGGGGCCGACGTTGAGGCCTACTTGGCGCCATTTTTGGAAGCGACGTTTCGAGCTTGGCTTGAGGCCGAGGGCAAGTTGATGGCGGATGAATTGGAACGCATCGCCGAAGCCGCGGTGTCAGTGGCCACAGAGCGGCTGGACGAAGTGGCTGCCAACGTGTCAACCGCTTTGGGTGCCACGCGCGACGCCTTAGAGGTGCCACGTCCGGAGCAAAGCTATGAGGCGGGTGTGTTCGCCTTGGGGGCCCTGGGCACCACGGCGCTGCTGTTTGTGAATGTGTTGGCTGGTGGTGCCCTGGCGCTGATTACGCCGGCGCTGGCGTCGTTGGCCCGGGCGCAGGCGGCGCGTGCGGCGGTGGCGGAATCCGCCCGGCGTGCCCCTGAGCTGGTGCGGGGCATTGGTGACGACTTGGGGATACGGTTGGCTCAGGTGATTGACGACTTTGCCGCTCGTTTGGACGCGTTCATCGGCGAAGCGGGCGCGGCCCTGGCTCAAGGCATTGCCGAGGTGCTCGAGCGCGCTTTGTCTGAACGCAAAGACGGTGTGACCCTTGCCGAAGAAGAGGGACTTGCCGAAACGGCCGTGAAGCTCAAGCTCATCGACGAACGTCTGGTCGAAATGCGCCAGGCGTTCTGGCAGGCTTAGGCGCTCGCCACCGCATCCGCAAACGGCATCCGCAAACGCGGCGGCGCGGGTTAAGATTGCGCCTGGTGCCCCCCGTTTCTGTCGCCGCGATGCAAGCTCACGACGAGGCCGATTATGCGGCCTTGGTGGACCGCGCTTTGGCGTCGCCCGCTTCGCACACCTTGGCTTATCGGGATGTTCTGTCCGCGTGCGGGTTGGGGCAGCCGCATTATCTGCTGGCCCGCCAAGGTGAACGCCTGCAAGGGGCGCTGCCCGCGTTTGTGAAACGCAGCCCTATAGGGGGCGTGCTCAATTCGTTGCCGCTGGTTCAAAGCGCCGGGGGCGCTGTGTTTTGTCCGGATCTCACCGCGGCTGAACGGGGACCCGTGGCCACGTCGCTTTACCAAGCCATGATCGATTGGGCCAAAGCGCAAGCGGTCAACGTTTGCGTGGTGATAGGAACGCCCTATCCGCACGAGGGCGCGGAGCCCATCGCGCCTGACTTCTCGCTGGCCCGCACCACACACTTGCTGGACCTACGCCTGCCCTTGCGCCCACACCATGCCGCCAAAGAAGCCCTTCGCAAAGCCAGCAAAGTGTCTCCGTCGCACCACGTGGCCACATCCAAGCCACAGGCCAAGCAGGTGTGGTCGCTTTACGCGCAGAACATGGAGCGCCTAGGTGTGGTGCCCCGCGCCTGGCCGTTTTATGAGCAGCTTTATGAGCGGGCTCCGTCATGCGCGCGTTTTGTGTGGGCTGAGGTGGGTAATGAGCCGGTTTGCGGCTTGGTGCTGTTGCGCCACCGTGATGTGGTTGATTACCACTCGGTGGGCAACACGCCTCAAGGCCGCAAGCACCAGATCTCCACGTGGCTATGCGTGCAAGAGCTCATGCATGCGCAAGCGGAAGGCGCCTTGTGGTGGAATTGGGGCGTGTCGCCCACCGCGGCCGTGGCGGCGTTTAAACGCAGTTTTGGCGGCTTCGATCAGAGCTACCCCATCTGGGGTTGGCTGACGGGCAACGTAGAGGCGTGGAGGGCGTTGTCACCTGCCGCGCTTGCGAAGCATTTCCCGGATCATTTTGTTCTGCCCTATGATTGGCTGGCCAAGGACTCAGCATGACTTCTGCCCCACACAGCCAGACGGTGACCCAATTGATGTTCGATTGGGAATCTTTGACCGCGCCGGCCATTGAGGCGCAAGCGAAAACGTTGCCGCGCAAACTGTTGCGGTGGTTGGGCGCGCATCATCCTGACAATCGTCTTCGCAAAATGTTTTTTCGCATGACCGGTGTGTACATTGGCAAAGGCTGCAACATCACGCCGGGGTTCATTGTTAATGACGGCTACAGTGGCTTATGTCGCATTGGCGATCGCGTTTCAATCGCCACCAACGTAACTATTGTGGTTGATTCCAATCCCAACAACTCGCGTTTGCAGGACCACCCTTACGTTAAAGACCACTTGATCAAAACCGCCCCGGTGATCATTGAGGACGACGTATGGCTGGGCACAAACGTTGTCGTATTGCCGGGCGTGCGCATTGGCGAAGGCTCCGTTGTGGGCGCGGGCGCGGTTGTGGTGAAAGACATCCCTGCTTTCAGCGTGGCCGCCGGTGTTCCCGCGGTGGTTATTCGCGACTTGCGCTCCCAATATGGCAAAGGAACAGCGCATGACTGACACCCTCACCGTGGCGGTGATGGCTTATAACGAAGCTGACTCGTTGGCGGCGGTGGTTGATGAAATTCGGGCAAGCCTTGCGCGCTTGCCCGCCGCCTCGCACGAGGTCCTCATCATTGACGATGGCAGCTCGGATGGAACCGCCGCGATCGCCGATGAGCTGGCGCAAAAATATCCCTTGCTGCGCGTGGTGCATCACAAGCCAAATTTGGGATTGGGCGGTGTTTATCGCACCGGATTTTCCGAAGCCAAAACCACATATCTGTCTTTTTTTCCGGCCGACGGACAATTTCCCGCCAAGATCATTGAGCAATTTTTCGATGTGATGTCGAAGCACGATCTTGTCTTGGGATACATTCCTCGCAACGACGCAGGCTGGGTGGCCAAGGGGCTGTCATTGGCAGAGAAGCTCGTTTATCGCGGATTGTTTGGACCCATGCCACGATTCCAAGGTGTGTTCATGCTGAGACGACAAGTGCTTGAACGAATCACCTTGAACACCACAGGCCGCGGCTGGGGCGTGGTGATGGAGATGGTGCTCAAGATTCACCGCGGCGGCTACCGCGTGTCCAGCCAGCTCACCCCATTTCGCCCGCGCATGGCGGGCCATTCCAAGGTCAACAACCTGCGCAGCATTTGGGCGAATCTCAGCCAAGCACTTGCTTTGCGGGGCAATCTCAGGCGTTAGGCGTCACCCTCCGTGCCCGCCGGCTTGCCCGCTGGCCGCAGGGTCTTGTAGCGCAACCCCAGCCACAACGAAATGTCTTGTTTGTACCATCGGCTTTGCGGCCGCTCAGACGGCCCCCCCGCCAGCGCCGTCAACGCTTCGTCGCTGCCCAAATCGGTGATGAAACGATAAGACGGCGCGAACGTTGTTTTGCGACCGTAACATTGCAACACAGACCCTTGCACTATGGTGCTTCTTGTTCCCGGCAAAGCAATGGGACCATGATCAAGGCCCAAAATCTTTGGCAATTGGCCGCCCAGTAGGATGTGTTGCATCTGCACGGGCCGCGTTTGTCCCCAAGTTTGACGAGGTTGATCTTCAAGCGCTGACAAAGTTTGTTCAATCACACGCCGAAACAAAACCTCTCGGCCTTCGTCTGCAAACCAGGATTCATCCCCATGCAAAAGCACGCGGTCAAAGATGTTGTAATACGAAAACAAAATGTGGGTTGTGGTGGCAATGGCCTGCCAAGCCTGTTCACCAAACACGGGCGCAAACACTTCCTTTAGCAATGCAGAATAAATCGCCTCGAACACCGGCGCGCCCAAGCTGTCAACGTCATACCTGCCATCCCAATCAAGCAGATCACAGCCGTGGCGGGTGGCTGGGATCCAACGCCGGATGAGATCCAAAAACGCATGCGCCTGCAAGCTTTCCAGATCGGTTTGAATGCGCTGCATATGCTCTAGCGTAAGCTTGGTGGTTTCGCCCAACAGAGCTTCAATGCGTTGGCGACGGTATTCGCCACCATGAAGGTTCACCGCCAATGGCCCTGTGGGCAAATTGTGGGCGCCATTGGCAGAAACCAAATAACCCTCAGGTGGATTTGTCACGCGCAACAAACGTGATGGCTCGCAGCGCCCCTGCCATAGATTGGCATCCTGCCACGCCGGCAATGGGTAAACGCCGCTATGACTGCGGTTCGGAAAAAAACCCGATTGCTGATAGCCAATGTTTCCCTCTTGATCGGCAATGACCCAATTTGCCGACACGCTGATGTTCTCTAAAATGGTTTGTGTTTGCGCCACAGACGCCGTGCTTTGCAGCTGCACCATCGCATCCAACGAATGCGCCGCGCCCTCGGAATGCGCGGAGTACGCGACGGTCAGATAAAGGTCATTTGGCAAGGCTTGCAAACTGGGATCGGCTTCGATCAGGCCCACACTTGAACGGAACGTATGGATCGAAACCGCCTCAGCGCCCTTGCGCTTAATAACGTGCGTTTCCCTGCGCACGGGATCCGACCCTTGTTCGCGGCGACAACGTTGATCGCGAATGTCTTCAATGAAATGATCAACCATATCCATGTAGCCGTACGTGAATCCGAACGAGACGTTGCGATTGCGTCCCATGATCAAACCCGGCAAACCAGGAATGCCAATGCCCATGCGATAGTCATTGGACGTGTGGCCCACAAACTCGTACCAAATGGCCGGCAACCGGTTCACTTCCAAATGCGGATCATTGGCCTGCAACGCATGTCCGGAAGCTGACAACGACGGTGCCACCGCCCAATTGTTGCTAGACATTAAGCTCGGTAAGGCGGCAGCGAACCTGACTTCAATCGGCAACGTGGGCCCCCAAAGCCGTGTGCGTTTGATAATCGCCACCAAATCGTCATCAAGCCCATTGAGATGCGGCGAGAACAAGTTGCGCAGCTTGGACACGTCCACCCCTGACGCAACCGCTTCAATGATCAGCTTTTCGATGTCTTGCTGGCATTGCGCAAGAGCAATGTATGTCATGAGCTTGATCACAAGCAGCGTGTGAAAAACTTCCCACGGTTCAGGCTTGTAGCCCGCCAATGCAAGTTCCCATGGGCGGCCCCGGCGTTTGAGCCCTGCATTGACACCCGCCACATACGCTTCGGCGTGGGCGCGCGCGGTGGCGCTAAGGCCTGCCACTTCAGATTGGGCGGTTTGGGCAAAGCCCTGGCGCCGCATGAAGGTATCAATGGCCAAGGTTTCATCATTGGCCTTCAGGCATTCACTAAGCCTGCCCTCGCCAATGAGCCTCATCATGCAAAGCTGCACGCATCGATCCCAAGCGTGGGCAAATCCCAAAGCCGTGGCCAGGCCCAGATCGTCGGCGGCCCACAGCTGCATCACCCCGTCTTGGGTGCGGGCCAATCGGAATTGAACCTCTCCCACCGAAAACGACCGCGGTTTGCTCCCAATGTCCACGTGCGCAGCTTAACAAAACACGTGGGCGGCTTAACAAAATATGCGCGATCGAACGAAGCCACCTGCCACATAGGCACAAGGAACCCAAGCGTGTAAGATGCCGCCGAAAGGACGAGGGCCCCTGAAATTCCTTGCCACCGGGGCCGTCAAAGCGAACGATGATGAAACAGTTACCCAAAAAAGCGGCGTTGCTCGCCAGCTTACTTACGTTTTCGGCCTGCTCCTTGCTGACCGTCCAGCAACAGCCGTTCGAGCCCTTGGCTGTGGTGGTGCAAAGGCCAGCTGCGCCGCCCCCACGGGTGGTGCTGACGCCATCAAGCATCCAGATTAACGAAAAAATTCAGTTCGCTCTCAACAGCGCCGAAATTTTGCATGCGTCAGACAGTCTGCTGGACGAACTGGCAAAACTGCTCAAAGACAACCCGCAAATCGAACTGATCCAGGTGGAGGGTCACACCGACAAAACGGGCGGCCTAGAGCACAATCGCAAATTGTCGCAGCGGCGGGCTGACAGCGTGAAGGCGGCGATGGTGGCGCGAGGCATCGAGGCAAAACGGCTTGTGGCCAAAGGCTTTGGCCCCGACCGGGCGATTGCCGACAATGAAACCGAAGATGGCCGCGAAAAAAACCGCCGGGTCGAATTTAACATTGTGAAACAGGGCGATAAAAAGACCCTCGTGCAGGATTAAGGAAATGCCTATGAAAACTCACACCCTTCGATTGGCGTTTTTGGCTGTGGCCGTGGCCATGGTGGGCTGCGCGGGCAGCGGCTTCGGCAAGGCTGTGCGCAGCGACGTTGAGTCGCGCATGTCCAGCATTCGGGATCAACTTGCGGCGTGCTACAGCGAGGCGCTCACCCGCAACCGGCAGGTTCAAGGAACCGTGGTGGTGTCGTTTGTCGCACGCAGCGGCAGTGGCAAGTTCGAGGACGTCAGGGTGGTTCGTAGCGACATCGCTGATCCCGCCATGCAACAGTGTGTGGCCGGTCATGTGGGTGCCCTGGCCCTGCAGACGCCCTCAAAAAACCACGTGGCGGTGGAATATCCGTTGGCTTTTTCCGCCAACGACTAACGCCCCTTGGGCTGGCCAATGCTATTGCGGGGATGTACTTGACAACGCGATGGAAACCACAATGGCATACAACTTTCCGGCGCACAAAGCCGCCCTCAAAGCGGCCTGCCGGACCGCTCCGAGTGGTTGGACTCCATCAAACCAAGCGGATAGAGCGGCCCAAAACGGACGCATGGTCTTCGGGGACGGAAATAGCAATATCTACGGCATCGAGAAGAACGGAACTCTCAAGTTCTACAAACATTCGGGAAGTGCAAACGGCACATGGTCTTGGAGTAAAGAGGGGCTAGTTGTCGGTACTGGTTGGGATGTTTTCAATCATGTCTTCACCGGTGGCAGTGGTGTGATTTACGCTGTTGATGGCCTGGGTCAGCTCCGATGGTACAAGCACCTGGACCAGGTGAATGGATCTGCAACATGGCATTCCGCTTCTGGTAGCATCGTCGGCACAGGATGGCACTTCAATCAGATCTTCGCCGCTCCAAACGGCACAGGAGTGATCTATGCGGTTAATGCGGCGGGCGAGCTGCGCTGGTACAAGCATTCTGGTTTTGCCAGTGGTACCAATGCTTGGAGCACAGGCTCAGGCAACATCGTGGGAACAGCCTTCAACACCCTCAAGAACCTCATCGCCTCAGAAGACGGCACCATGTACGGAGTAGATGAAAACCAAAATCTAAGATGGTACAAGCACCTAGGGCACGCGACAGGTACCTTTACTTGGGCCTCAAATTCTGCGGCGATTATCGGAGATGGTTGGGTACAATCCCACCTGTTTGGAGGAGGGCAGGGGCTCATTTGTGCGGTCAACGGTAACCTCGACCTCCAATGGTATCGCCATCTAGACCCGGGATTTGGCGGTGCGTCTTGGGTAGTCACTACGCCAAGGGTAGTTGGAGCGATTTGGGCCTTCAGACCTCGCTGAGCTCCTCATTGAAGTATGGCGATAGACCCGGTGTATCGTTCTGACCGTTTCCATCGCGACGCCATCCACGATGATTGAAGTTCAACGCGCCACCCAACGTTGAACGTGTTTTGATCGCTGGCGCAAAGGCGCATGTCGGCCCCCGCCAAGCTCCCAGCGCCGCAATTGCAACATCCTCGGAACGATGCCCAAACGACGCACCGATCATGTCCCCACCTGTCCTCCGGGGTCCCCTACAACCTCAACGGCCGCGACTACCAAGGCCGCACGCTGAACGTCAACGAAGCGCAAGAGCGCTCGGGTGGCGGCGGCGGTGGTGGTGGACGCGGCGGCGGCGGTGGTTGGTTACGGCGGCGGTGGTGGTGGACGCGGCGGCGGCGGCGGTGGTTATGGTGGCGGCGGTGGTGGGCGCGGCGGTGGTGGTGGCGGCGGTCGCTGGTAGTGCGATGACGGTGGGCGGGTAAAAGCCTGCTGTGTGAAGAAGGCCTTCGGGGTAAGCGGCGACGCTGGCTCCGGGGCTTTTTTGCGTTTGTGGGGGTGTCAATTTAGGAGAGTTGCCGGGGGCGATGGGGCGAATCTCCGGTTTGCATGGTCTTGATTGGCAGCCGAAAAAAGGTATACAACGGGCCCATCTGCGGCATGGCTATTTAAGCTCGCTGCTAGCCAAGGAGCATTGTTCGTGTACCTGCGAAGAACCCATCTGAACAAAGTTCAGCATCAGATCGGGCTTTGGGGCAGCGCAATGGCTCTCGCAGCCGCATTGCTGTTCTGTGGGGTTGAGTTCTTTCAAGAAGCGCCGCAAACACGGCTCCTGCTTCTGGGTGTGATGGCCGTGGTCCTTACCGCCCTGCTTCTTGTGGCCTACATTCGCAACTGGCACTCGCATGCGCGATGCATGATTTTGTTTTTGGGATCTTTGGTTGTGGGATTCGGCATGCCCGAGCCCTACCTTTCCGTGACGCCCTCTCTAGCTGTGTTTGTTGTGCCTGCGATGGGGATCGTGGCGGGCAATGGTTTGTCGGTTTTTGTCTGCTTCGCTTTTCAGTTATTCATTCTTGCGGCACGCGCGGAGTGGCAGGGGCCTTATACCGACCCTGGCACCTTCGTTCTTCTGGCCCTCACCATCACGGCCATTGTTATGGGGCGCGTGGCAATGGATCTTTCACTCCGCGAGGCCGAACAACGAACGAAAGAGATTCAACATTACGTGACAGAGCGCGAACGATCGCTTGAGCTCCAGCGGGAATTGCAGTGCAGGCTTTTCGAATCGCAGAAGATGGAAACGGTGGGTCGTCTTGCCGGAGGCATCGCCCATGACTTCAACAACCTTCTAACGATCATTCGGTTGGCAACGGAAGGCGCACGCCCCATCGCACGCGGAAACGCCGAACTTGAATTTAACCTTACAGCCATTTCCAGCGCATCTGAAAGAGGGGCGAAAGTGGTTCGTCAGTTGCTCGCATTTGCGCGCAAACAAGTGATTGTGCCAGCTCAGCTGAATCTCAACTGCCTGTTGGCCGATCTTGAAAAAATGGGCTCCCCGACAGAATCTGTGGGTGAAAAACGGCGTTCTGTGAGCCGAAGGGGAAAAGTGGGAGCAAATCGGTGTTGTGTTCCTCCCGAAACGAGTATCGTCCCGGTGATTTGAAAAACTTACAAACCAAAGAGCTCCCGCATGGAGCTTAAGACGATCCTGAATCGTTGTCACCCGGTCAAGGGTTTCGTCTATCAGAAAGTTCGCTTTGGGTTGGGCAATGAGATTCTCGTCGACGTTGTTCCGCGGCGCGGATCACATGGATACTGTGGCAACTGTTTCAAACGTGGCACGACCTACGACACAGGAAAGAATCTTCGACGTTTTTCGTTCATTCCATTCTGGGGATTCACGGTGGTGTTGCTGTACTTCATGCGGCGTATTGACTGCGCAAGATGCGGCGTAGCCACCGAGTTGATTCCTTGGGCAGATGGCAAGCAGCGAAGCTGCTACGCCTATAGGCAGTACTTGGCCACCTGGGCGAAGCGTATCTCATGGTCTGAAGTCGGGCGCGTCTTTCACGTCAGCTGGGGAGTGGTGTTTCGGTCGGTCGAGTGGGTAGTGCAATGGGGGCTGGACCACCGTGAACTCAGTGGCATCAAAGCCATCGGCGTTGAT
>JBBSJE010000156.1:0-14987 GCA_038257535.1 Polyangia bacterium | reverse complement strand
TGCCGCAGATCACCGCAGCCGCCGCCTCAGGGCGCGTCGCCACGCTATTCATCGAGGCTGATCATCGGACCGCTGGTCACCTCGACGAAGGGACCGGGAAGGTCGTCGGCGGCACGCTGAACAACCCGCGAGGCGATGACGTGCTCGATGACTTGGGCGAGCTGGTTGGCAAGATGGGTGGCGAGGTCGTGGTCATCCCGGCGGCGAGGATGCCCACGCGCACCGGCGTGGCCGCAATCTATCGATACTGACCCCACTCAACAAAGGAACAAGAGTCATGCACATTCAGGTCAACACCGGCAAGAACATTGAGGGACACGAGGAACTCGTGGCCGAAGTAGAGGCTACGGTCACGAACTTGCTGAGCCACTTCAGCGCTGACATCACGCGCGTCGAAGTGCATCTCAGCGACGAAGACGGCGACAAGAACGGCCAGAACGACAAGCGGTGCCTGATGGAAGTCCGCCTCGAGGGGCGGCAGCCCACCGCGGTGACGTGCCAGGCAGCGACTCTGGCCCTGGCGGTCGCCGGTGCGGCGGACAAGTTGAAGAACTCCCTCGAGAGCACGCTAGGGCGGCTGCGCGACCATCGCTAGCTGTTGCGATGCTCGGCAGGCAATCCCGAAGTGCGTACGAAGAACAAGACTGAGGTATCCGGCGCCCCTGGTCCGGTGCCCGGCAGAACGCCCGCTGGCAACGCCATGACAGTAGCAGGGCCAAGGCACGGGCGGACCGGCCGAGAGTCTCCTCCCCCCGATCCGGGAGAGGCGTGGCACACGCTGGCTGTTGATGTCGCCGCGCGGCATCTGCGAACCGACGGGACGCGTGGATTGACGAGCGACGAGGCGGCACGGCGCCTCAAGCGTGTCGGCGCCAACCGGCTGGAGCAGGCGCGCGGACGGACTCCCTTAGCCATCCTCGTCAACCAGTTCAAGAGCCTCCTCGTGTTGCTGCTCTTCGCGGCCGCCGGGATTGCCTTCGCCACGGGCGAGCTTCTCGAGGCGGGTGCGATCCTGGTGGTCGTCGTCCTGAACGCGACCATCGGCTTCTTCACCGAATGGAAGGCGGAGCGAACGCTCACGGCTCTCCAGAAGCAGACGGTGAGGGTCGCTCGCGTGGTCCGCGACGGGGCGGAACACCAGCTCCCCGCGGCAGACCTGGTTCCGGGGGATCTGGTCGTCCTCGAGGCGGGCGCACGTGTCCCTGCAGACGGGCGGATCATCGAGAGTGTGCGCCTGCAGATTGAGGAGGCCGCGCTCACGGGGGAATCCAAGGCGGTCACGAAGTCGACCGATCCGATCGCGGACGCGGAGGCGCCTCTCGCCGACCGGATCAACCTGGCGTTCATGGGCACGACGATCGTGAACGGTCGCGGCCAGCTTCTCGTGACGGGCACCGGCGTGGCGACCGAGATGGGAAAGATCGGGGTCCTCATCGACAACGCGAAGAGCAGCGACTCGCCGCTTGAGAAGAAGCTCGCACGCCTAGGTCGTCTGTTGCTCGTGGTCGTACTGGTGCTCTGCGCAGTCATCGTCTTCGCGGGCTGGCTTCGCGGTCACAGCTTCCTCTACATGCTTGAAGTGGGCATCTCGCTCGCGATCGCTGCGGTGCCCGAAGGGCTCCCGGCGGTAGCCACGATGACGCTCGCGCTCGGAATGCAGCGCATGGCCCGGATGGGCGCACTCATCCGGAGGCTGCCTGCAGTCGAAACGCTCGGCTCTACGACCGTCATCTGCACCGACAAAACGGGAACGCTGACCCGCAATGAGATGACGGTGTCGGCGTTCGTTCTTGATTCGCGACGGATCGACATCACCGGCGTCGGCTACTCACCGGTCGGCGAGTTTCAAGAAGGCGGAAAGCCGGTGGACGCTCGTGCTGACGCGCACATAAGCCTTGCCCTGCGAGTGGGCGTCTTATGCAACGACGCGAAGGTTACCCACGCAGATGGCAAGGACGCTGTGCTTGGCGACCCCACCGAGGCGGCGTTGATCGTGGCGGCAGAGAAGGCCGGCTTGAAGGAGGATGCGCTCGAAGCTGAATTCCCCCGCATCAGCGAGCAGCCCTTCGACAGTGCGACGAAGCGTATGGCCACCGTGCACCGGACGCAGGAGGGCCGCCTGATCATGTTTGTGAAAGGGTCGCCGGCTAGCTTGCTCGGGGCGAGCGCCTCCCAGTTTCGTGCCAACGGCGTGACGGCCCTGACTTCTGACGATCGTGCGCGCTGGGAGAAGATGAACCAAGACCTTGCCGGGGCCGCATTGCGCGTGCTCGCCTTGGCCTATCGAGATCTGGCCGAAGTCCAAAGCGAGGCTGACGCCGACGCCACGAGCCATCTGGTTTTCGTCGGTCTCGTGGGCATGACCGATCCACTGCGCGAGGAAGCGAAAGCTGCGATTGCAACGTGTCGCGAAGCTGGCATTCGTTCGGTGATGATCACCGGTGACCAGCAGGTCACCGCGGCTCAGATCGCCCGAGAACTCGGCATCGACCAGGATCTAAACGGCCAGCCGCTTCGGGCTGTGCACGCGCGTGAGCTGACCAATCTCGACACGGCGGGATGGCAGCAGATCGTCAAGGGGGCTGCGGTCTTCGCCCGCGTGTCGCCCAAACACAAGCTTCAGATTGTCGAAGCACTGCAAGCGCAGGGGCAGATTGTGGCCATGACCGGCGACGGTGTCAACGACGCTCCAGCCTTGAAGAAGGCCGACATCGGCGTCGCCATGGGAATCAAGGGGACCGAGGTTGCCAAGGAGACGGCGGATATGGTCATCGTCGACGACAACTTCGCCACAATTGTCCACGCGGTCGAACAGGGACGGATCATCTATGCGAACATCCTGAGGTTCATCCGCTACCTGTTCTCATGCAATCTAGCGGAGATCTTGACTGTCTTCATGGCTCTGATGATTGGCTGGCCGCTGCCCCTCGGTGCGCTTCAGATCCTGTGGTTGAACATGATCACGGACATCTTCCCTGCGCTCGCATTGGCCCTTGAGCCTTCGGTGCCCGGCATGATGAGCCAGCCTCCGCACGATCCGAAGGCACCTCTACTGCCGGCGCGGCTCTTGGTCATGATCGGCTGGCAAGGGGCGCTACTCGCCGCGGTCACGTTGCTGGCGTTCTTTCTCGGAATGCGCATGCACGGTGCGCAAGCCGAGGGGTTAAAGCACGCCATCACCGTAACGTTCATGACGCTCGCACTCGCCCAGGTCGTTCACGTTTTTAGCTCACGCTCCCAGACGCGCTCGGCATTCGACGCACGTCTGTTCAAGAACGGCTGGCTGTGGGGTGCCGTGGCGCTTTGCGTGTTCTTGCAGTTGGCGGCCGTCTACGCTCCGTTCTTGCGCACCATCCTCCACACCGTAGCCCTCGGCGCAAAGGATTGGGGTGTCGTGGCCGGTTGCGCTCTCTTACCCCTTGGCGTTGTGGAAGTTGTGAAGTTGATCCAACGCCACGTCGCTTTGAGTTCGCACGGCAAGCCAGTCGATGGCATCTAGGAGAGTGTTCGGCGCGGTTAATTCACAATTCTGCCAGCTTAGAGGGAACGACGGGTTCGTCGCACAAAGGGCGGTTTGGCCTAAAATGGAGCAAAACGTTACAGCTTGCCTACGCCCACGTTACCCCGAGACCCCAGTGGCGGGTGCGTCCCGCGCGCCTCGGTGCCTTCCGTCGCGGTTGGCGAGACCCCACGCGCGTGCCTGGGTTCAATCCCCACACCCTGAGGGGTCAGCGAAATCTGGAACACATGGGCCCTAGCCGACGCCGCGCATGCTTCTTGCAGTCTTCGCGCGCAGAGAAGATGCCGACGCGCTCGAGAGCCAAATGAAGCACGACACGTCTCCATCGAATTTCGGCGTGGTGGCGGCTGTGCGCGGCAGTGTTGTCGACGTTCGCTTCGATGCGCACCTGCCGCCCATCTATTCGGTGCTTCACGCGGGCGATAAAGGGCAGATCGTCATCGAAGTGTTGGCCCAGCGAGATGCACGCCACGTGCGCGGGATTGCCTTGACGCCAACGCAAGGCCTCGCTCGGGGAATGGCGGTGGTGGATTCGGGCAGCCCTCTTGAGGCCCCGGTGGGCAAAGGAATTCTGTCCCGCATGTTCGACGTGTTCGGTAACGTCATCGACCGCCAATCGGATCTGTCCGATATCGAATGGCGTTCCGTGCATCGCGCACCTCCGCCGCTGGCACGGCGTTCTACAAAGTCCGAGATCTTCGAGACTGGGATCAAGGTCATCGACGTCTTGGTGCCCCTGGAGCGAGGCGGAAAAGCGGGTCTCTTCGGCGGAGCGGGCGTAGGCAAGACGGTGCTACTCACGGAGATGATCCACAACATGGTGGAACACGAAGAAGGGGTCAGCATCTTCTGTGGCATCGGCGAACGCTGTCGCGAAGGCGAGGAGCTTTACCGTGAGATGAAGGCCGCCGGCGTGCTGTCTAAGATGGTGATGATCTTCGGGCAAATGAACGAGCCCCCAGGTGCGCGGTTCCGGGTTGGGCACGCAGCTTTAACGATGGCCGAGTACTTCCGAGATGATGAGCACCGCGACGTGCTGCTCCTCGTCGACAACATCTTCCGCTTCATCCAAGCCGGCATGGAGGTGTCTGGCCTTTTGGGGCAAATGCCTTCGCGATTGGGTTATCAGCCGACCATGGGCACGGAGTTGGCGGGACTGGAGGAGCGCATCGCGAACACCGATGCGGGGGCCATCACGTCGATTCAGGCGGTGTATGTCCCGGCAGACGACTTCACCGATCCGGCGGCCGTGCATACGTTCTCGCATCTGTCCGCGTCGATCGTGCTGTCACGCAAGCGATCGGCCGAAGGACTCTACCCGGCGATTGATCCGTTGCAATCGAATTCCAAGATGGCCACGCCCGGCATCGTGGGTGAGCGGCACTATGCTTTGGCTCAGGAAATTCGGCAGACCCTGGCGCAGTATGCGGCTCTCAAAGACATCATCGCCATGCTCGGCCTCGAGCAACTGTCACCCAAAGATCGCAAGGTTGTGGCGCGCGCCCGCCGGCTGGAGCGGTTTTTAACACAGCCCTTCTTCACGACCGAGCAATTCACAGGTCTCAAGGGGCAGTTGGTCAGCTTGAAGGACTCGCTCGACGGTTGCGAGCGAATCTTGCGCGATGAGTTCAAGGACTACCCGGAAAGCGCGCTTTACATGATCGGGGGAATTGACCAGGCGAAGAAGCCGAAACCCGCTGCGAAAGCTCAACCGAATGTCGAGGGGGCGCACGCCGATGAACCTTAAGGTCCTGCTTCCCTTCCGGGTATTCGCAGCGAAAACCGGAGTCACGCGCATCGTGGCGGACACGCGCGCCGGGTCGTTCGGCCTGCTGCCGCATCGACTTGACTGCGTGGCGCCGCTTGGCCCCGGGATTCTGGAGTACAACACCGACGCCGAAGGCGACGTCTACATCGCCGTCGACGAAGGGGTGCTGGTAAAGGCTGGCCAAGACGTTCTCGTCTCCGTCCGCAGAGCGATGGGGGGCACTGGCAAAGATTCACTGCACCAACTGCGTGCCTCGATCGAGCAGGAGTTTCTAACGCTGGACGAGCAGGAGCAAAGCGCCCGCGCGGTGATGACAAAACTCGAAACGGGTTTTGTCCGCCGCTTTCTGAGTCTTCACCATGACTGAGCCAAAAAGAACCAAGCCATCGTTCGGCCAGGCGATCGGCGCTCAGGCGACGCGCAAACTCCGGGCCCAGGGCGAGTCCTCGCACGGGGTGTGGTACGGCCTTGGCATGATGGGGCTCGTCGGCTGGTCAGTGGTGGTTCCGACACTGCTCGGGGCGGCATTGGGCCTCTGGATCGACAAGAATCACCCCGGACGCATCTCCTGGACATTGGCCCTCCTTCTCGGCGGCCTGGTGCTCGGATGCCTCAATGCGTGGCACTGGGTCGCCAAAGAGAACGAGGCCATGCGCGACCAGAAGGAGGATGATCATGAATGAAGGGCCAATGCTGGTGCTGGCAGGTCTCGCGGGCGCGGGGCTTGGCGCTATGTTCTTCGGCGGCCTTTGGTGGACGCTGCGCAAGGCGATGACGTCGCAGCGGGCTTGGCTTTGGTTCGCTTCCAGCCTGCTGGTGCGGATGAGTCTAACGCTGTTGGGCTTCTACTTCGTGGCGGCCGGCCACTGGCAGCGGATGGTGGCCTGTCTTGTAGGATTCGGCGCCGCGCGCGCCGCGATCACATGGCTAACGCCGCAACGAGCCAGGCCGTCGCAGGAGGTGAGCCATGCAGCTCAGCCCTGATGAAATGATCTTCTGGCGCTACGGGTTCATTAAACTCAATGGTACGATCGTCTTCACATGGGCCGTGATGGTCCTTCTCACGGTGGGCTCGGCGCTTATCACCCGTAAGCTCTCCACGGACCATGTGCGTGCCCGGTGGCAGAACTTGGTCGAGATAGTTGTAACCGGAATGGTGAAGCAAATCGACGACGTCGGCCTTCCGCATCCTGAGACGTACTTGGGCTTCTTGGGCACGCTCTTTCTGTTCGTCGCCACAGCAGCGCTCTGCACCGTCTTCCCGGGATACTCGCCGCCCACCGGCTCGCTCTCGACCACGGCTGCCCTCGCGCTTTCGGTGCTCGTCGCCGTGCCGCTGTTTGGCATCCAGGAGCAGGGGTGGGGTGGTTACCTCAAATCCTATATCAAGCCGACCGTAATCATGTTGCCCTTCAATATCATCAGTGAAGTCTCGCGCACGCTGGCTCTCGCGATCCGCTTATTCGGCAATATGATGAGCGGCGCGATGATTGTCGCGATCCTTCTCACGATTACGCCTTTCATTTTTCCGATCATCATGACGGCCCTGGGTCTCCTTACCGGCATGGTGCAAGCGTACATTTTCAGCATCTTGGCGGCGGTCTATGTGGCAGCAGCCGTGAGAACCCGCACTGGTCAAGCGAAGCTGAACCCGGCCCCCAAAACTTGAGCATCAAGAAAGACACACCATGGATACACCAACAATCATTGCAGTCGCATCGATCATATGCGCTGGCATCACAACAGCCTTCGGCACAATGGCCCCATCGTTCGCAGAAGGAAAAGCGGTTGCGACGGCGTTGAGCGCGCTCGCGCAGCAGCCAGACGCCTCCGCCACCATCACACGCACTCTGTTCGTTGGTCTCGCCATGATCGAATCGTGCGCCATTTACTGCTTTGTTCTGTCGATGATCCTCATCTTCGCCAATCCGTTCTGGAATCATTTCCTCCAGGCCGCCGGAAAGTAGCCATGCTCATCGATTGGTTCACCATCGGTGCGCAGGCGCTCAACTTCCTCGTCCTGGTGTGGTTGATGAAACGCTTTCTCTACAGGCCGATCCTCCACGCCATCGATGAGCGAGAAAAGCGCATCGCCGCAACGCTCGCAGACGCTGATGCCAAAAAGGCTGAAGCCCAAAAGCAGCAGGATGACTTCCAGCGCAAGAACGAGGACTTTGACAAAGAACGCGCAGTGCTCCTCGCCAAGGCGGAAGAGGAGGCAAAGGCGCAAGGCGAGCGCCTGATCGCCGACGCGCGCAAAGCGGCCGACGCTCTCAGTGCAAAGCGCGACGAAGCCCTGAAAGGCGAAGCAAAGGCGCTCAATCAGGCACTCACCAGTCGCACGCAGGAAGCTGTGTTCCAAATTGCGCGCCAAGCTCTTTCCGATCTGGCTACAACAACTCTCGAGGAGCGAATGGGGGAGGTCTTCACGCGCCGTCTACGCGAGATCAGCAACGAGACCAAGAGCCGCCTCGCCGAGGCGCTGAAGTCGTCATCCGTGCCCGCGGTCGTGCGAAGTGCATTTGAGTTACCCGCCCGCGAACAGGCTGTTGTGCAAAACGCCCTTAACGAGACGTTTTCGGCCGAGGTCCACGTTCAGTTCGAGGTCGCACCGAATGTCATCAGTGGGATCGAGCTGAGCTGCGGAGGTCAAAAGGTTGGCTGGAGCATCGACGACTATCTCACCTCGCTTGAACACGGCGTCTGGGAGCTTCTCAATGCGAAGGCGAAGGCGACGACAACGATAGAAGCATGACAATGGAATATGGGGATTTAGCGGGTGTGTTCGATGGCGCGTTCGGAAGCATAGGCCAAGCGCTTGGCGCATTTTCTCCGCAACTGACGTCGCGCGAGGTGGGCACAATCACCCAAGTATCCACGGGTATTGCCATGGTTTCAGGCCTCCCGAACGTAGGCTTCGACGAGCTCATCAAGTTTCCCGGAGGTGTGTTCGGTATTGCCTTCAACGTGGACGAAGACGAAGTTGGCGTCGTACTGCTCGGTGACTACTGGCATCTGCACGCCGGCGATGAAGTGGAGCGAACGGGCCGCGTCATGGACGTGGGCGTGGGTGAGGCGCTCTTGGGACGGGTCATCGACCCTCTCGGTCGGGCGCTCGACGGGGGTGGGCCTCTCGCCACGACTGAACGCCTGCCCATCGAGCGCTCGGCGACGGCCATCATGGATAGAGCGCCGGTCACCGTGCCGCTGCAGACCGGACTCAAGGTCATCGACGCGCTGATTCCGATCGGCCGCGGTCAGCGCGAGCTGATTCTGGGAGACCGACAGACCGGCAAGACAGCGATTGCCATCGACACCATCTTAAACCAGCGGGACCAGAACATCGTTTGTGTCTACTGTGCCATCGGGCAACGTGCCTCCGCGGTCGCGAAGTCCATTGCCGCCCTTCGGCAGCGGGACGCGATGAAATACACGGTGGTCGTTGTGACCGAGGGCAGTGACCCACCTGGCCTCGCGTTCATCGCTCCTTACGCTGCGACCAGCATCGCCGAGTACTTTATGCAGGCCGGCCGTGATGTGCTGATCGTCTATGACGATCTCACGCACCATGCGCGGTCCTATCGCGAGATCTCGCTGCTGCTTCGGAGGCCACCAGGTCGCGAAGCCTTCCCCGGCGACATCTTCTACATCCACTCCCGTCTTCTTGAACGTGCGACCCACCTCAGCAAAGAGCTTGGCGGCGGCTCGCTTACCGCACTTCCCGTGATTGAAACGGAGGCTCAGGACATTTCGGCGTACATTCCGACCAACCTCATTTCGATCACCGATGGGCAGATTTACCTGTCGCCGTCGCTGTTCGAGTTGGGTGTGCTCCCGGCCGTGGATGTCGGGAAATCTGTTTCACGCGTGGGAGGCAAAGCACAGCGGGGGACGTACCGCGCCGTTACAGGTGATCTGAAGCTCGCGTACGCGCAATTCGAAGAGCTCGAGACATTTGCCCGATTCGGCGCTCGCCTCGACGAAGACACGAAGAAAAACATCGAGCACGGCAGAAGGATTCGCGCCTGTTTGAAACAACAGGAGTTCTCCCCCGTGTCCGTGCCTGTACAGATCACCATCCTGTTGGCATTGAGCGCAAAACTGCTCGACGATGTGCCGATAGATCAGATAAAGGACGCCGAGCAGGCGCTTTCGAAGGCCGCGGCAACCATTTCCGCGGAGATCCGTGAGCGTTTCGACACCGCTGCAACCCTCAGCGACGACGATCGTACGGCCATCGTCGAAGTCGCGCGGCAAGCGCTGGCGCACTTTTTGCCCAAACCGCAACCCAAACCTGAGTCGGAAGCCAAGGCACCATGAGCGACACCACGGCTAGCCTTCGGCGAAAGATCAGCGGTGCGGGGGATTTGCAGTCCGTCGTCCGTTCCATGAGAGCGTTGGCCGCTGCGAGCGTCGGCCAATACGAGACTTCTGTGCGGGCGCTGGAGGATTACAATCGGACGGTCGAACTCGGCTTGAGCGCTTGCTTTCGCGCGCACGGACCGATTCCTTCGGCCCTGCCGGGGAAGGAACAATCTGAAGGAGACACGATCGGTGCCGTCATATTCGGATCCGACCAAGGCCTCGTTGGCCAGTTCAACGACGTCGTGGCCGACTACGCTATTGAGAAGCTTCGTGCGCTCCCCGGTACGCCAGCGGTCTGGGCCGTCGGCGAGCGCGTTCATGCGCGTCTCACGGATGCGGGACTCGCAGTGATCGGTATCTTCTCCGTGCCGACTGCCGCCAACGCCATCGCTCCGCTCGTCGGGAAAATTCAGATCGAGAGTGAAGCACATCGGACGCTAGGCAATTACACACGTATATACCTGTTCCACAATCGGCCCCGCCCCGGCGCGCTCTATGAGCCCGTTGTCCAACGTCTCCTGCCACTCGACGCCGTTTGGCAGCAGAGGATGCTGGCAGTTCCCTGGCCGACGCACGTTCTCCCGGAGGTGCTTGGCGGCGTTACGGGCGCACTGCATGAACTCATTCGTGAGTACCTCTTCATCTCACTCTTTCGCGCCTGCGCAGAATCGCTCGCGAGTGAAAACGCCAGCCGTCTGGCAGCGATGCAGCGCGCGGACAAAAACATAGACGATCTCTTGCAGCATCTGCGCGTCACGTTCCACCGGCTGCGTCAGCAGCGGATCGATGAAGAACTCTTCGACGTGGTCGCGGGGTACGACTCCCTGGAAAAGAAGAAAGCGGCTCGAAACTCCGGAGCGGAGCGCACCGATGAGTGATCAGATTGGAGGCGGCGCGCAGCTCATCCTCGCCATCAACGGCGGGTCATCGAGCATCAAGTTTTCGGTATTCGCAACTGGAGAGCCACTTTCGCGCCTGTTAAAGGGCGCCATCACGGGGATCGGTCAAGCGAAGGGGGCTATGACGGTCGATGGTCGGCCGGGATCCGACCGCGTCGCGCGATACCTCGTGGTGGCGGACTACGTGTGCGCGGTGCGCGAGCTCATGGCGTGGCTACGCGAGCACGTCCCCTGCGAGGCGCTTGCGGCAGTGGGGCACCGGGTCGTACATGGTGGGCCGAAGTACTTTGAGCCACAGCGACTCTCAGCGCCGGTCATCGAAGACCTGCGCGGGCTCATTGCATTCGATCCCGAACACCTTCCCGTGGAGCTTCTTCTGATCGAGGATATCTTCCGTGATTTTCCAGGCGTGACCCAAATCGCCTGCTTCGACACAGCATTTCACCACGACATGCCACGCGTGGCGCGTCTTTTGCCGATTCCACGGCGCTACGAAACGCAAGGCATTCGACGCTACGGCTTTCACGGGCTTTCCTATGCTTACCTGATGCAGGAGCTCGCGCGTCTTGGGGCAAGTGGAGCAAGCGGGCGCGTTGTCCTCGCGCACCTAGGAAGCGGCGCGAGCATGGCCGCCGTTCGCGACGGGCGCCCCGTGGACACAACCATGGCGCTGACGCCCGCCGCCGGGCTTGTGATGGGCACCCGATCCGGAGACGTGGACCCAGGGTTAGCTTCGTTCTTCGCGCGCAGCGAACGCATGACCTCTTCGGAATTCGATCACATGATGAACCATGAGTCAGGGCTACTCGGCATATCGGAAACCAGTTCGGATATGCAGGAATTGCTCGACCGAGAATCCGAAGATGTTCGAGCGAGGGACGCCGTTGCGCTGTTTTGCCAACAGGCGAAAAAGTGGTTGGGGTCCTATGCCGCCGTTCTTGGCGGCCTCGACACGTTGGTGTTCGCGGGTGGCATCGGCGAGAACGCCCCAGCGATCCGTGCACGCATCTGTGATGGGCTCGGCTTCCTTGGGATTGAGCTCGACGAGTCACGAAACGCGGAGTCTGGCGAGGTGGTTTCCTCAGACGCGAGTCGTGTTGCGGTTCGGGTCATTCGCACTGACGAAGAAGTCATGATTGCCAGGTCGGTCTTCCGCGCTCTCGAATTGACCGCCTCCTCTAAGGAAAGCCAACCATGAGCACGAATTCGAGAACGCTCGGCTTGGCTTGCACGTAAATGGCGGCGAGGCCTAGGTGATCTTCCTTGATGACGCCGTCGAGTCCGTCGTCGCGTCGTCGCCGCTGCGCCCGATGGCCTTGCCAGCGTCTTTGAGCGAGCCGCCGTATCCCATCTTCACCAAGAGTCATACGTCAATGCGTGTTGGGCCTTCGGCCAAGACGGCTTGGCCGCGTTCGGTAATTTGGTAAACGCCACGTCGGACCGTGTGAAGCAACCCTGCTTTGTCGAGGTACGTCTTCGCCCAACCTATCCGGCTATTGTAAACTGGAATCTTGCCGCTTGGCAGGAACTCCTCGCGATCGCCCTCTGTGATACCGAGTGCCGGCGCGATGGTATCGCGGATCTCGGCGATGGGATGTTCGTTGCCGTCACGGGTCGAGATCAGCACAGGGAGCATCAGCGATTGGTAGTCGGGTATGGGCATGGTTGTTCCACGTTTACGGTTTGCTTTCGAGCCGTTCGAGTCCTGCCGCCGTCGTACGATATTTCTGCTTCGAGCTTCGCGGCTTGTCAGGGATTGTCATTTCGAGTAGGCCTGCCTCAAGGAGGGGCGTCAGAACTTGGTCTCGGAACTTAGTCCTGTTGGTACGGCCCGAAGGCAGCATCAACTCGGGCAGAGACTGTGGAACTGTAGCAATTTCGAGCACTTGAACTTGGTCCCGACTTGGTCCCGACTTGGTCCCGACTTGGGACGGGAACCGCCTGCGGCACGACATTCACGGTGAACGTTACTGTGATCACGCCTGCCTCCTCACCGAACTCCGGCGGGGCAATCCCGTGGGCGTGGCAGGCCTCGATCACGCGGTTCGTCCCGCGTCCCCAAACTTCCACTGCGCCGGTCCGATGGAACGCGCCAGCAATGAGCAGGTTACGCAGAATCGACGGGTGCTCCTTGGCGAGCAACTCGGCACGGATGCCGGAGGGAAAGTCACCCACGCTACGCACCTCGATGCGATCGTCGAACACCGCGATGGCAACGTAGGAGCTGGCACGGCTGAAGTCGCGGTGGATGATCGCGTTGAGGATCACCTCGCGCAGCGCATCTGCGGGCACTGGCAGTCTGTCTTCACGCTGGATGCTGCCCTTCGCGGGAACCGCGCTGAGAGCGGCAGGGTACGGTCGAGCCAAGCGATGGCTTCACGGACCATCGCGAAGGCGTGCAGATGTTCTTGTTTGTTGTCGAGGATGTCGCCAGTGATTTTCGTGCCGCGAAACCGTCCGAGCTTGAGCAGTGCCTGCGGGTAGACGGGCAGGAAACGCACCGAACGGTAACATAGGAGGGCTATGGTCCGGAGGTGTCGTTCCGTGTTGCCGAGGGTCCCCGCGAACCATTGTGCCTGCGGTTCCCAGCGCCAAACGATAACATAGGAGGGCTATGACGCCCTGCCTAGCACCGCATTGCCGGCTGTGATGCAGCAGCGTTTAAACTTCTTCCCGCTTCCGCAGGGGCACGGTGCGTTTCTTGGAATCGAAGCCCAATCAAGCGTTGGCCGCGCAGGTGGGGCCGGCTTTGGTGGGGTTGCGGGTTTCGCTGCCAACAAGATCTGCGGCAGCAGGTCCATCAGGCGCGCGTGGCGGTCGAACAAACGCTGGCGCAGGTTGTGGCGCGCGTTTATGAGGTGCCACAGGCGATGAGCCAACAGTTCGTCTTCAACGGCGGTGGGCACGTCAGTGATGGAGACGCCTAGATGGGTGAGTTTAGCGCCAAAAGACACAGCTTGCGTTCCTGTGGTGCCTTTCGGGTCCAACGCAAAAGCCACGAATTTGTAGTCACCGCAGGAACATTCGGGGTTCATGCAATACAGATCCTCGACCAGGTACGTCTTGTCGCGCACCACGTAGAAGTCTTGGCGGTCGTAAATAAAAACTTGGCCAAACGGCAGCATCTGGCCTAAAGACCAATCAAGCCTGCGGACATCGGGCGCGACTGTGGGGCTTGGCACTCCTACTAACTGAGACCAACCCTCGTAAAGCCAATCAAGCATTTCGCCATCAAGGCTTTGTGCCAGCCAAGCGTTGACTTCGGGATCGTGCTGCGGATCCATGGCAATGAACGCCCCTGAGCGAACATCCACGCTGATCAAACCGCGATTGTTTTTGGGTTCAAGGCCGGTTTCGTAGCGGTGCAATATGGTGGAGTTAGCTTTCACCGAAACCGCGACTGTATCGTCCATCAGTGTTAAGCCGCTTAAGGATGTGCCGAATGCCCGGTGCTCGTGATGCACACAGGAATTGCGTTTGATGAACAGTCCCTCGCGAAATCCAGATTGAGCATCCGCAGCCGGTAGACTCTTGGTGTCGCGCCACAGAAAGCCGATGCCCTGCTTCGAAAGTTGTCGCGCTTTTTGAGGTTGCGCCTTCAGTTTTCCCGCCGAGGCCCTATCTGCCATGGGCCCTGGCTAACAAAAAACAGCGCTTGTTGCAACGTCGGGGGGAAATGCATCGCGTCTCAACCTGGCTCCTACGTTTTTCCGGCGGCCGCCCTGGCGAAGCATGAACAGTACCAAACCCGCTCTTACGGCCTTGTCAGGCAGGTTCGTACCAGCGACCAATCTTGGCGCTGCGCCGTGATGCGAAGGTGATCAAGCGCGCCGCCCACAAAAACGTCACTAGGATCAAGCGCGCCCTCCGCTGAATACCAGGTGTTCGCACCGATCGCCCAGGAGTTTTCGTTGCCTGCGATTCCCGTAGCCGCGTTCTGCCCACATGGTTCGGCAAACGAGGAGGCCGTTCCCTGCTGCAGAACGCCGTTCACGAACAGCTCGGCCTCGGGTGGACCGAAGTTGAGCGCCACATGCGTCCACTTGCCTTCGGGCAGCGCACCATCGGAGCACAAGAACACGTCGGTCTTGCTTCCCTGAATCCTTGCCACCACCTGCTTGCTGTTTCCCAGCAGCAGCGAAAAGTGTCCAGCGTAGAGCGTCTTCTCAGCGTCGCGGCTGAGCAAGCCCCACATGGTTCCTGTTTGCCCAGATGGAATACGGACCCATAGATCGATGGAGCCCGACGGCAGCTCCCACGCAGAGTCATGCGCCACAGCGAAGTACCCAGACTGCAAGAGCACGGCCAATAGTCGTTTCGAAGGGGGTTTTTGGCTTCTAGGGTAAAGGGTTTGAGGGAACAAGGCTAGATTCTGGCCCTCGATTGGACCTCCGAGATCCAACAATGTGCGGTGAACGCTCGCAAAAACCGGCGA
>JBBSJE010000155.1:0-15072 GCA_038257535.1 Polyangia bacterium | reverse complement strand
GTGATGTTAGGCTTTCTCTGATTTTAATTCGGCCTCAAGCACATCCAGGGCCCTTGCCGCCGCCGCCTGCTGTGCCGCCTTCTTCGACCGACCGCTGGCGCGGGCGTATTCCCGATTTTGAATGAGCACCGCCACCTCGAAGGTGGTCTCGTGCTCTGGGCCCGTTTGCGCAACCACAGAGTAAGCGGGCGCCACCTTGAGGTTTGCTTGGCAAAGCTCCTGCAGCCGCGACTTATAATCCCGGCCGGCCACCTTTTGCGCCTCCGCCAGACGATCGACAAAAAGGTGTTCCACCGAGCGGTACGCGGCCTCAAAACCCGCATCAACAAAAACGGCACCGATCAGCGCCTCGAGGCTATCAGCCAAGATCGACGGCTTCAAGCGTCCGCCAGCCTGCTCCTCCCCACGCCCCAAAAAAATCCATTGCCCCAATCCCAGAGCTTCAGCCACGCGCGCCAGCCCCGCTTCGTTGACCACGGCAGCCCGGGTTTTCGAGAGATCCCCCTCGGGGCTCTCGGGGTAGCGCTTCATCAACAGATCGCTCACGACCAAAGCGAGAACCGCGTCGCCCAAAAACTCGAAGCGTTCGTTGTGGGCGCGCCCCACCTCCTGGTTCTCGTTGACCCAGGACTTGTGCGTGAGTGCTTGTTCACACCGCGCGGGATCGCGAAAGTGGTGAAGCAAGATCTGTTCGAGCGGGCTGTACGCCGAAGGATCGCTTTGGGACATGGTCGTGGCCGCAGTATACGGGCCTTCGCACGACGTCAACAAAGAGAACGACTAAACTTCAGCTGCAAGCGGCGTTCAGGCGTCTAGCACGCGCACTTCTGCTGGCCACAACTCGAGCGCCGGGTCCAGAGCCAGGGCGGATAAGAAGTATTTTCGCGCGCCCTGCAGATCGGATTTCGCAAAACACAGGCGCCCCAGGTCGCCCAAGGCCACCGAATCGCAGGGCGACACAGCCAGAACCTCGCGCAACTGCGCTTCCGCTTGCACATAGTGCTGCGCGCGCGCTTCGCGCTCCGCAGCGTCCAACAAGCGTCCCACTTCGCCACGGTCCAAGCCGTTGGGCACCGTATGCACTGCACGCTGCAGCAGAGACGAAAGGTCGGTGAGCGCCGCCGCATAGTCGCGTTCGATCTCCGGGCCCTGCCCTTCTTCTTCGGCCCGCGGGCCGTATTGTTCAAAGAGCGAAGCGATGCGGTTGATCGTTCGAATCACCGTGCGCGACGGCAGCAGCAAGCCGCCATCCCGCAGCACCGAAAGTCGCGCTTCACATTCGTCGCGAAAGCAGCCGCGGGCGCCGCACTGGTTGAACGTGCGCTCTACATCCTCATCAAACACCACCAGTGGATCTTGCACATAGGCAAAATCCCCTGCCACGAACAGCCGCAGCGCCAGTTCCATCGCCGCGCCGAAACTCAAATCGCCTCGGTACCGCAAGCCTTGAACCTGCAGCGCGCTTCGACGCATCAAGTGGGCACTGGGTGGCCCCACGAAATTGCTTGACGTGAGGGCATGCACCAAAGCGCTGGGCCCCGTCATGGCCCGCGACCCCGAGAACGCCGGATGCGACGTCAATTGCCCCTCTCGAAGTGCGGCCGTGCCCACGCGCACAAGCGACGTTTCGGGATCCGCTTGCAGCGCCGCCACCGCCATGCCCATGAACGCGGGCATCAAGTAGTCACACGCTTCGAGCAGCTTTGTGCAATCGCCGAAGGCAAGATCCAAGCAGCGGCTCCACAAGCTGCTGCGCCCAAGACTCTGCGGGCATTGGTAGACAATGGCGTTTTCGTGACGATCCGCGAACTCGCACGCCAGCTTGTGGCTGTGGTCCGATGAAGCGTTGTCCACGATCACAATGGCAAAGTCGCGCCAAGATTGCGCCACAAGCGACGCCAAGGCGCGATCAAGAACGGCGGCCTCATTCCAAACCGGCACACACACGGTGGCCGTAAAGGGCAGCGCCCGCAACGCTCGATGACGCCCCTTGGGATAGGCCAGCAAAGGGTCGTCCCCCACCATCACTAGTTCCGATGGAGGAGGTCTTTGGTCCAAACCGAATTGCGCCGATTGCATGGTGCAGGGCCCGTCGCCCTACCCCATCAAATCGTTGGGAGCGGCCCAAAACTAAATCGCGCGCCGCGGCTTGGCTCTTAGGGTGTGGGCGCGGACTGTTTCGATTTTTCGGCGGCGTGCAGTTTCTCGCGCACGGTCTGGGGCAAGCTGGGCTCCACAGACAAAGCCGCCTGATAGAAGGCAACGGCATCATCGGAGCGTCCGGTCACCATGGCAATGTCCCCGGCCAGAGCCAAGGCTTCACCATCACGAGGGTTCTTCACCAGCACCGGTTCGAGGGCCCGTGCGGCTTCACCGGGGCGCCCACGCGCGATTTGAATCGCCACGTGATTTCGTTGCACGCTGGCGTCGGTGGGTGCCAACGCCATGGCCTTGGAGATCGCGCCCAGGGCATCCTCGTAGCGACCTTTGGCATGGTAAAGCACCGCCATATCGTTGTGCGCATCCGCCAGTTGGGGCGCGTCCTTGACCAGCGTTTCAATCTGCACCAACGCTTCGTCAATGCGGCCCTGCTGGGCCAGGGCTTCAATGGGCGCAAGCCGTTGCCGTGCGTCGGTCTGTGTCATCTGCATGTTCGCCTCTTTTTCGTTCGTGGGTGCCAACGTGGATTTCTCCTCTTATGCAACTGGCACACCAGAGTGCACCTGCCGCGAACCTTAGCTTTGCTAACCTCGTAAGATCTTGGGCAAACTTAAGCCGACGGGGCCGCGACGCCGCGTACGAGCGCTTGATCAGTGCCACATACTTGGCAGGTTCGCCGACGTGCGACGGGTTGCTGACGCGCTTTTAAAACGGCGTGCGACGAGGGGCGCCGGGGATCGATGAAAGCCGCACGCGACGCTCGCCTTTCGCCACGCGCAAGGCGTGAAAGGCCTTTGACGATAGGGAACGCGCGGTGCTGGCGTCGGGGGCCAGCGCTGCGCAACCGAAGGTGGCGGTGATGTTGACGGCGCGGCCCAATCCCACCTCGAACGCCGACTCCGCAACTTGCCTGCGCAAACGTTCGGCCACCAAATCGGCCCCAGCCAGCGGCGTTTCCACCAAAAACAGCGCAAACGCCGCGCCCTCAAATCGCGCAGCTACATCGCGCCCCCGCAAGCGCATCTTGAGCCAATGGCCAAGCACCCGCAAAAGCCGATCGCCCGCGGCGCGCCCCAACTGGTTGTTCACACGGATGAACCCGTCCACATCAACCAAAACCACGCTCACAACCTTATGGGCGCGCGCGCTTTCTTCACAGACGATCGACAAAGCGGCTTCAAAGCGTTGCTCGTCGTAATGAACGAGCAACTGCTGGCGCAGCGATTCCCCCAAGGGATCGTCCGGATCGACGCTGGTTTCTGAGGCTTTGTGCGCGGCCGCCACTGGATCAAATGGATCAATGTCGTCCGGGCCCAAGCCCAGCTTCACGCGCTCCAAAATGGCATCAAACTGCTCTTTGCTGCCCACGGAGATGTCGAACAAACCCGCGGCCTCCATGAGCGAGGTGGCAACCGAATCGAATAGCGTTTCGAGCACCGCCGGCGTCAGCGACAACACTTCTTCAGCCAAGCCACGAAACGCTCTGGCAGCCAAGGCCGCGTCTGAGGACAACCACACATCGGCAAGCGGCCCCGACAGCGCCATTGCGCGGGCTGCCTTTTCTTCGCCTTTGCGAGGCGGCGGCGCGTCAGCCGGGTGCGCTTGCGCGGCCAGCGCTTGAATTTCGTCTGGCAAGCGCCAACGCTTCAGCAGCCAGCGTGACACGGCGGCGTGATTGTCGCCGTACAGCGACTTTTCCTTGTCCAGCAAGGCTTCGTGCGGGCCCGTATGCGCCGAAAGCATCTCGCCATATCCGGGCTCAATCTGGGCCAAAGCCAGCATGCCCAGATCCTGGGTGAGCCCCGCCAAGAAGGCTTCTTCTGCTCTAGCGAAACCAACCAATTTGGCAATTTCGCGCGAGGCCACCGCCATCACCAAAGAACGTTTCCAGTGGCTTTCGTAGTCAAAACCCGCTTTTTCTACCTCGCGGCCATCTTTGAGCAAACAGAACGACAACGCCACATTGCGCACTGACTTGGCGCCCAAAAACATCAAAGCTTGCGGAATTGCGGAAACCTCACGACGAATGCCAAACGCGGAGGAGTTAACCAAGCGTAGGACCTTCGCGGCCAGTACAGGGTCGCTGCTTACAGCGCGAGCCACGTCCTGCATGGCAAAATCGGGCCGATCGCAAAGCTGAACCACGTGCAAGGCCACGGCGGGAAGCGTCGGCAGTGTCCGACAACGCACAAGCCGGTCCTCTAAAACGGAGTTCACCGCATGGCCCCCTACCCTTTAACCATCGTCAGGTTGCAGATGAGACCGTAGACGCTTCATCGCGTCGGCGTGCAATTGGCACACACGGGGCTCGCTCACACCCAGAATGTGGGAGATTTCGCGATAGGACAGCCCCTCGACGTAGTGCAAGGAAACCAGCACTTGCAGCCGCTCGGGAAGCTCCTGCACCGCCATGGTTAGCTGCGCCAAGATTTTGGTTCGATCGATCTCGTCGTCCACGCCGTTTTCGACTGACAACGTGGGCAACAGACTTTCGAGCGGAACTTGCGGCTCGCGCAGGGCCTCAAGCCCCCCTAGGTCTTCCATCTCCATATCAAGCTCGTCGGCAATCTCTTCTTGCGTGGCTTGACGGCCAAGCTCATCCGCCAATTTTTTTTTGGCCTTGTCTACCTCGTCGGTACGCGCCCGCAAGCGGCGGGGCAAATGATCGAGTTTTCGAAGCTCATCGAGCATGGCGCCCCGAATTCGGTGGCCGGCGAAGGTCTCAAAACTTGCGCCCTTGCTGGCGTCAAAACGCGGCTCGGCCTCGATCAATCCCAAGGCACCCGCAGACCACAAATCGTCGTAGGCGTCTGGCAGCCCGGTGCGCGCGCAGATCCGCCTTGCGATGCGATCAACCAGCGTCCCGTAGCGCTTCAGCAGATCTTCGGCGGCGTTGTTGCGGCTTGCCGCGTATGTGGCCAGAGCTCGATGCATAGACGCTTTCGCGTGTTCATCCGGCCGCCGCCTGCGACTCCCGAAGCAAACGTTGCCACATAAACTTCAAGCCGCTTTCCAGGTTTGCGTCGGCATCTTGCTCGAACAGCTTCTGCCCGGCGGCCACGTAGGCGCGTGCGGCTGGCGCGGCGGGAAACATGTCCACCACTGTGCGCTGATGCATGACCGCCTTGTGCACATTTTCGTCACGTGGCACGTAGCCCAGCAGGCGCAGCTTTGCTTTTAGAAAACGGCTCGCCACGCCGGTGAGTTTGGGAAAAATGTCGCGGGCCGGAAGCTCATCGACCACGGGGTTGATCAACACCGCGAACCGGCTCACACCGGCGTCCTGTGACAGCACCTTCACCGCGGCGTAAGCGTCAACCAGCGAGGTGGGTTCGGGGCTAACAACCAATATGGATTCTTGGGCGGCGCCTGCAAAGAAGCAAACGTTGTCGCCAATGCCAGCGCCGGTGTCGATGAACACCACATCGAACTTGTCTTCGAGCGCATCCAAGCTACTGATGAGCTGCATCTTCTGTGCGTCGCTTAACTCTGTCAGCGATCTTACGCCAGAGCCCGCGGGCAAAAGCGAGATGCCATGGGGGCCTTGCACGATCACTTCATCGAGCGACATTCCCTTATGGAGCAGGTCGCCGATGTGATACTTGGGTTTGATGCCCAGCAAGATTTCCACATTGGCCAGGCCCAGGTCGGCGTCCAGAATCAACACGCGTTTTCCTGATTTGGCTGCCAACGTGGCGAGGTTGGCGGTGGCGTTGGTTTTTCCCACCCCACCCTTGCCGCTGGTCACAGCAAACACCCGCAGAGGCGAACGCCCAAGGCGGCCTTTTGCCGCCAACTGCCTAAGCCCATCAGCTTGATCCACATGTCCTCCAAACAGATTCAAAACGCATAAACAAAAAACTCAAACGCCCAAAACCATGCCAGCCAAGCCCTTTGACGAAGCCACCACGATGTCTTCGGGCACACGTTGGCCGTTGGTCAAACAGCTCACCGGGCGCGGCAACTGGGTCACCGCTGACAGCATGCTGCCTGGCCCTTCGGTTTCATCCAGCTTCGAGAAGATCAAGGCGTCGGGCGCGCATTCACTATAGCGCTCGGCCATCGCGGCGATTTCACGACCGCCCGTGGCCGCTGACAGCACCAAGTGCGTCTCCACGCCGGGCACAGCGCGAAGCAACCGCATTTGCGCCCGCCGCGCTTCTGCGTCAGAGCGCCCCGCGGTGTCGATCAGCACCAAGTCGAAGGCGCGACATTTGTCGGCCGCTTCTTCAAGGGCCTTTTCGGTGCTGGCAAGGTGGGTGGGCACGCCCATAATTTTTCCGTATCTGGCGAGCTGTTCGCTGGCTCCCAACCTGTAAGTATCGACCGTAATCAAGGCAACCTTGAGGTGCGAATCAAGCAAGGCTCGGGCCGCAATCTTGGCGATCGTGGTGGTTTTGCCGACGCCCGTAGGCCCCACCAGGGCCACCACACGTGTGCGCGGCGCGCATCCCAGCTCTGGCGTGCGCCAAGGCGCCGACACACAAGACACGCGCTTGCGGATGATGTTGCCGATTTCCTCGTTGTAATCACCTTTGCGGGCGCCAGCCCCCAAACGCTCGGCCTGACGGACAAACTCGAAGGCCAAATCTTCATCCACCCCGCGCCGCACCAACCGGCTGTAAACGGCGGCGCGCTCGGTGGCATTGCCACCTGAGCCAACCGGTGAGGTGGCCGATGGTTCGCGCAGGCGATCCAGTTGCTGATCCATGCGGCGAGCCACGCGCAGAATCTCGTCCCATCCGCTGGCCGATCCCACGCGCTCAGAGGCCCGGGGCGCCTCGGCCACCATCGGGGTCTGCGGGATGGTTTTGGCCGCCGTCACTTCGATCTCGCGCTTGCCAAACAAGCCCCCCACCTCGCGGGTGTCTAAGATCACCGCATCGGCACCTAGCGCAGCCTTGATGGCCGCCAGCGCCGATTTGGTGTTCGCGGCCCTGAAGGTGCGGGTGTCTGAGAAGTTGTCTTTGTGTGCTTGAGCGGTCACGCGGCTCTCCCTATCGTGCGGGGTCCAAGTTCAATTGTGCCCACGGGCTGCACGGACGTCCCCGGGGTCAGTTCTCGCGCCGTAATCACGAACAAGTCGTTGACGAAGCGCGATCCAAAATCAAACAGCGGGCGGCGCAGATCGGGTGATGTGATCACCACGGTTGATTTTCCCTCCGCAGCCATCCGAGCGGCCATTTTTTCAAGCTCGGCCACCAGCCGGCGGGCGGTGTCGATGTCAGGCGCCAGCACGGCCTCGCCGTCGCTTGCACCCAAACTGCGGCGCAGAAGATCTTCGCTTTCGCGATCCAACGTTATGGCGGCCACGGTGCTTGAAGCATCAGCAATGCGCGATGTGATCTGGCGAAACAGCCGCCGTCGCACTTGTTCGACCAAAAACGCAGTGTCCTTGCTTCGCGGCGCCGCATCGGCGACGGCCTCAAGAATGCTGCCCAGATCACGAACAGACAAGCTTTCACGCAACAGGCCTCGAATCACGCGCACGAACTCGCCCAACGACACCGTGTTGGGAATCACGTCTTCAACCAGTTTGGGGGAATCTTTGGCGATCACCGTTAAGAGATCCTGAACCTCTTGGCGCCCCACCAGTTCATGCGCGTTCTTCTTGATCGCCTCTGAAAGGTGCGTGGTGAGCACAGACGCAGGATCCACAATGGTGAGCCCCATCATTTCGGCTTGGGCACGGTTCTCCGGCGGAATCCATACGGCTGGCAACCCGAAGGCAGGCTCCTGTGCCGGCACCACATCAACCCCCTCAAGATGTGGTTGTGCGCCCACCGGATCCAAAGCCATCAAGCGATCGGAATAGGCCACACCCTTGCCAATCTCGAGCCCGCGCAAGCGGATGCGGTACTCATGGGGGTCTAAGCGCAAATTGTCGCGCAGATGCACAGGCGGCAGCATCACGCCGAAGTCGGTGGCGATCTGCCGGCGCAAGGTGGTGACACGGCCGGGCAGTTCGCCCCCGCGTTCCAGGTCGATGAGCGGCAACAGGCCATGGCCCACTTCCACCTCGAGGACGTCCAGCGCGATCAAATCCTGCAGCCTATCGCCCGACGGCTTTTCCTCTGCGGCGGCCTTTGTGCGTTCGGCCTCGTTGGGCGCGCGCTTGCGCCGCGACAGCGCGAACGCACCCAAGGAGAGACCTATGAAAGGCACGAATGGCATGCCGGGCAATATCGCGAACACAGCCAAAATCACCGAGGTAAAGCCCATGGTTCGGCGCTCGCCGAAGATCTGAGTGGCCACCTCAAGGCCCAAGTGCTGGCCGCTGCCGGCGCGGGTGACCACAATGCCGGCGGCGGTTGAAACCAGCAGCGCCGGAACCTGCGACACTAGGCCATCGCCAATCGTTAAAACGGTGTAGGTCTCAAAAGCGTCTGCCAGCGAAAGGCCGTCACGCGCCATGCCCGCCACCAAGCCACCAATGATGTTGATGATGGTGATCACCAACCCGGCCACAACGTCACCGCGCACGAACTTGCTGGCGCCGTCCATTGCGCCAAAGAACTCGGCCTCGCGTTGAAGGCTTTCGCGCCGGGTGCGCGCCGCAAGCTCAGTGATGTTGCCGGCGGCCAGGTCGGCATCAATGGCCATCTGCTTGCCGGGCAAGGCGTCCAAGGTAAAGCGGGCGGCCACTTCAGCAATGCGTCCCGAACCCTTGGTGATAACGGCGAAGTTCACCACCATCAAGATGGTGAACACCACAGAGCCCACGATCAGGCTGCCGCCCACAGCGAAGCGCCCAAAGGCTTCAATGATGTCGCCAGCGGCCGCCGCGCCCTCGCCGCCTTTGCCCAAGATCAAACGCGTGGTGGCCACGTTTAGGCCCAGGCGAAACAGCGTGGTGATCAGCAACAGCGCAGGGAAGACCGAAAAATCAAGCGGCTGTCTCAAGGCCAACGAGATGAGCAGCACCAGGATCGAGATGGCCACATTGAACGCCAGCAAGACGTCCATCACCGCTGGCGGCAGCGGCAGGATCAAGATCGACATGACGCCGATCACCGTGGCCGCCATCAGCGCTTGGCTGGTGTTTATGCGCTTTTCTTCTTCGCTGTTCACAGCCGCACCTCAGAGGAGGCGGCCACGGGCGCACGGCGTTTGGTCACGCGATAAACAAAGGCCAAAACCGCAGCCACGGCTTTGTAGGTTTCCGAGGGCACCGCGCGGCCCACTTTCACCTTGCGATGAAGCAGCCGCGCCAAAGGGATGTCCTGATAGATGGGAATGCTGTGGTTGCGCGCCAATTCGCGCATGTACTCGGCAATCTCACCTTTGCCCTTGGCGGTCACGATGGGCGCACGATCTTTGCCAGGCTGATAGCGAATGGCCACGGCAATGTGGGTGGGGTTCACGATCAAGGCGTCGGCGCGTGGAACTTCCAAGGCGGCTCTTCCTCGCGCCAGCTCACGGTGCTTGGCCTTGCGACGGGCGCGAATCTGCGGATCGCCGTCGTCGTCTTTGGCCTCACGTTTGAGCTCCTGCTTCGTCATCTTCAAGCTTTCGAGATGTCGATAGCGGGTCACTGCAAAATCAATACCCACCAAAATCAGCATGGCTGCCAGGACTCTGACGGCCGCCGGCCCCAGGGGCTTGAACATCAGCCCAAACTGTTCGCCAGGGGGCGCCAAGGAGATGTCAGGCAGTGCCAGAAAGTCGGCACGGACGGCGCTCCAGAACACCCACACCACCGCCGCCGTCTTCAGCATCGAAAGCCCCAGATCGGCCAACATGCGTTTGCTGAACATGCGGGTGAGGCTGCTCAGCGACATCAATCCCCCAAACCCTTTAAATAGAAGGTTTGGCCAGAAGCGGCCTCCTGTTTGAAAAAGGTATCCCGCCACCACCGCCACGGTCGCCAAACCGCACATCAAAAGCGTCACGCGAATGGGGGCGGCCAACAGGGGCAAGAGCCGACCTGGCGCGGGATCAACCATCATCAAGCTGGCGCCCCGCAGAAGCCGCACAAGCGATTCGGTGAAGGCACCGCCCAAGGTGTAAAGCGCCACCGTGCCCATGAACATGCCCATCCACTGAGCCGCATCGCGGGAAATGGCCATGCGGCCTTCGGAAACCGACTGCTGCAGCTTCCGACCTGAAGGTTTTTCTGTTTTGTCCCCGTCTTGTTCGGACACAGCAAGCCTTAGTGGCCGCGCGTGATGGCGGCTATCGCCTCACGAGCCGCAATCTCAGTGATTTGCGGTGTGACCGCAGCAGCCACAGCGGCGCCAGCGACAATCGTCACAGAGAAACCCACGCTCGACATGTTTAATTGCGGCGCTGTACGTCCCACGATGGCCAAGCCCACCTGCCCAATGAGCACCGCCGCAAGTACGGGGTACGCCAACTTCACCGCCAAGCCAATGGAATGCAGTCCGGCGGCAACCACCGACCAAGATAGCTGTTGCACATCAAATTCGCCTCCCGGCGGGATGGCCACAACCGAACGACCAAGCCAGATCACCAGCGTTTGCAGGCCACCCAAAGCCACAAACATGACCATCGCCAATGTGCCAGTGATCTGCGCCGTGGGAGACGATTCGCCGCCTTCATTGGGATCCAGCACCTGCGCAAAGCCAATGCCCATGGCCAAGCCAGCCAAGTGGCCTGCGCCCTGAGCGGCGGCCAGCACCATACGCGCGCACATGCCCGTGCCTATGCCCAAGATGGCTTCAAGGGCGGCGCGCAGGGCAAATTGCGACAATGAGGATGATGTGTCGGGTGGAAAACCGGCGCCGGCATAGGCTGCAAAAGCCACGGGCAGCGCCACGGTAAAGCGCAAGGACGAAGGAATGGTTTGCGCCCCAATCACAGGGGCGCCGAAGAACAAACCGCCGCAGCGGAGAAAAACCAGCCAGTAACCAAGCAGCCAAGGTTGCCAGGCTTCCACGATGGTTAAGCCCCGCCGCCAATGCGACCAATGGCGGATGCCAAATATTTTGCACAGCGCTCTAGCACCCAACCGCCCATAAGGTAGGAGCCCACGATCGCAACCAACAGGCGCGGCAAAAACGCCACCGCCGGGTCGTTGATTTGTGTGGTTGCCTGCAGAATGCCTACCAAAACGCCCACCACCAGCAGGCCCAACACCAAGGGACCACCAGTGGCCCCCAGCAGCGCAAAACCCTCATTCGCCACGGCGGCAACGTCGTTCATGCAAAGCTCCTGACCAAAGACGCCACAACCAAATGCCAACCGCCTGCAACCAAGAAGACGCCCACCTTCAAAGGCAGGGAAACCATTTGCGGCGGCACCATCATCATGCCCAAGCTCATCAAAATTGCGGCGATTAGAACGTCAATCACCAGCATGGGGATGAAGATGAACAAGCCCATCTTGAAGGCGGTGGTGAGTTCAGACACCATGAACGCCGGAATCAAAACCGACATGGGCACCACGTCGCCGCGTGCAGGGCGCTCTCGCCCAGACACTTCGTAGAACAAGCGAATCTCTTCGCTGTGCGTGTGTTTCATCAAGAAGGCGCGCACGGGGCCTTCGGCTCGGTCCAGCGCCTCGGTGAGCGTGATCTTATCCGCGAACAGCGGCTCTAACGCTTGCTCATTAACCGCGCGCGCCGTGGGCGTCATGATGAAGACGGTCAGAAACAACGACAATCCCATCACCACCTGCGTGGGGGGAAGCTGCGGCGTTCCTAAGGCCTGGCGCAAGAATGACATCACCACCACGATGCGAATGAAGCAAGTGATGGAGGTCAAGATGGCGGTGGCGAACGACAACAGCGTCAGCAGCAAAAACAGCTTCACCGCTGTTGAGCCACCGGCGCCGCCCAAGGCGTTGGCGGTGTCCAAAAAGCCGGAGATGCCCGGCGTGCTGGGGGTGGCCGGGTTCACGGAATGCGGGCCTCCATGCCCATCGCCAACTTCTCGCGCAGGTCGCGGTCTTCCATTGAGTCTTCCATCAGACTGGCGTCCAGCACGTTGGCAAACGGCCAGGCTTCAGGAATGTCTTGGCGACGCTTGCGAAACAGCCGCGAAAGCAACTTCACTTGCCCCGCTTCGGCAACGTCGTCTTTGTGAGAAACCACGTGGCTAATCGAATCCACCCACAGGGTTTCTGGCGCTCCCTTTTCCACTTTCGTCAAAGGCTCCGCGGGCTCGAACTCGTCTTCGTCAGCAGGCTCGTTGGGCCGCACCTGAATCAAAGCGATCCCGGCCTCGCTGGAGCCAAGCAACAACGTTTCGTTGCCCACCTTGGCAACAATCAGCGACCGTTTGGGCCCAAGCGACGTGGTTTCCACGATGCGCACGTGGCGTCCTAAAGCTCGACGTTTGCGCGTAAATTTCAGCCCCACCACACCCAGCGCGCCCAGAATCAAAATTGGCATCAGGGCCCTGAGCGCCACCGACCATAAGTTGGCGGGCGTGGGCTCCTTAGGGCTGGCGGCAACGGAAGTGGCTGGTTTGGCAAACTTGGCGTCTTGCACAACTGGGGGCGCGGGGTCGGGCGCGGTAACGGCAACGGGGCCCGGTTCTGCTTTGGGTTCAGCGGTCACTTTGCCTGTGGGCACCGGCGCAACCGGCAACGCCACAGCAGCCAGCAAATCACCTTTTGCAGCCTGAGTCGTTGGTTTTGGGGCCGCAGTGACTGGTGTCGGGTTTGTGGCAGGCGCGGCGGCCGCGGCTGACGGACAATTGACAGTGGCAACCACACCGCCGTTGGACCCCGCCGCAACATTGACACCGGCGCCGCAATTGGCATCGGGCAGACGCGCTTGCAGCTCAAGCCGGTCTTTGTGGCGAAACGCGCGCACGTGATTATCGCCCTCGCCCCAGGCGCGGTTTTCAGACCGCGCACGGCCGCCTTGCACATACACCGTCAGCCGACGGCCTTCGATGCGCCCGGACACCTGCTGGGGTGTAAGCGGCGCTTCGCCTTGGATATGCAAGGTGTATTGCCCCGCGCCCGTTTGGCTTTGCGCAGACTGCACAAACACGGGGCCTGCGGTAAGAGCGAGCAAACCAAGCAGCGGTGACATGCATCCTCCTCAGCGCAACCGCGCCACGCGTTCGCTGGGGCTCACAATGTCGGTGATGCGAACGCCAAACTTGTCGTTCACCACCACCGCTTCACCGCGGGCCACCAGCCTTTGATTCACCAGAATGTCCAGTGGCTCGCCAGCAACCTTGTCCAGTTCGACAACGGCCCCGGGACCAAGGTTCAGGAGTTCCTGAATCGACATGCGCGAGCGTCCAAGCTCAACCGAGATGTCGAGCGGCACGTCCAGGAGCATCTCCAAGCGCCGCGTTTCCACCTCGTCTTTTTGTTTCTCGCTCGATTCCATGACTCTCCTTCAGCGTCAGACTTGCGTCTTGAGGGATAACTATGCAGATGTGGTGCCATCGCGTTTAAGCGGCACGCCTGGTGTTGACTTGGTGCGCGCCGGCTCAGTAGCTTCAGCTTTGCTTGGCGGACTTACCGATTGCTCAATCATCACCGACATGCTGCCGCTTGAAACGCGCGGCCATCCGGTCATCTTCCGCTTGCCTTGAATGAATAAGGGAATGGGGGCGCTTTCGTTCTGATCCAAGGTGATGAGATCGCCCACCTGCAGCTCAAGCAGTTGTGAAAACGGCAAGCGCGCGCGACCAAGCTCTGCCTTCAGTTCCACTTCCACCTGGGAGATCTCACGCGCCAGAAGCGCGGTCATGCGTTGATCGATGGAGCCACTTTGCCGTGGCGGGGAAGACAAGGCCTTCTTGACAGGCTCAACGGTGGCGTAGGGAATGATCACCTGCAAGCGGCCGTTCGCCGCGCCCGAAAGTTCGTAGCCACACAACAGCGCCAGATCGCTCGGCGCCGCGATCATGGCCATGCGCGGATCAGTTTCGAAACGCAAAAGCTCTGGGGAAATGGGAAGGATCTCCGTCCACGACTGGCTCATGGCATCGCAAAATAACGACAACACATGGCGAAGCACCAAGCGTTCAACGTTGGTGAGATCGCTCTTGCCATCGGGAGGCTCGGAAGCGTCTGCGCGTGCCTTGCGATCGCCCAAAGCCCCGGCCACCAACGCGCGTGCCAAAGAGTGTTCAAGCGTGGCCACCGCCAAACCGTGTCCCGGTCCCAAAGTCATCATACCCACGGTGGCTGGTGGGGTCAGCAGCGCAGAGACATCGACAAACTTCAACAGCGTGGCGGGCGTGGCCACCACCCGAATGTCCAAACGAATGCGTGCCGCCAGAGCGCCGCCAAACAACGATGCGGTTCGGTCGTCGATGGAGTCGAGCGTGGGCATTTGACCGCGGATGATGCGGTCTTGGTTCGTCAGGTCATAGCTCATGACCGGCGCGGCACCACCCATGCCGGTTTCGGAGGACACACGGCCCTCCTGGATCGCCTGCATCAGGGCATCAACTTCGCTTTGATCCAGACGCGATGACATGGCGGCTACTGAACGATGAAGCTGGTGAGGTAAACGTTGCGCACGCGACGGCCGGGAACGGCTTCGCGAAGCCGCAACAAAACCTCTTCTTTCACAGCGCGCAGGCCCTCGCTGCCGCGCAGCTCATCCGCCGTTCGATCGGCTAGGTAGGCGATGATGGTGTCACGAATGCGGGGCATGTAGTTCGATACGATGTCCTTGTCGCCTTGGTCGCTTAGCTCCATCTCTATGGTGATGTGCGCGTATTTCTCGGCGTCAACGGCACGCAGCTGCACGATGAAGTTTTCCATCGCCACGATCGGACCCAAGGCGCCCGGTTTGGGACCACTGGGCTCTTTGCCGTGCTCTGCGGCGCCTTCCTTTTCTTCACCGTGCGCTTCGGTGGTTTCTTTGGCGGCGGCTGGTGCGGCCGGCTTTTTCAGCAGCGTAAACGCCAGCACGCCAACCACCAACAAGGTGTTGAGCACCAACAGCATGGGCACCAATTTGCTTTTCGGCGC
>JBBSJE010000154.1:0-15082 GCA_038257535.1 Polyangia bacterium | reverse complement strand
TCGGCTTCCAGCTCGGCTATGCGTACCTGGGGATCCAACGCCCAAGATAGATCACATTCGAGATCTCATGTCGATCCCCTATTTTTCTTTGCGCTGTAAGGGCGCGAAAAGATCCAGCTTTTTTTAGGGGTGAACGGTTACGGTCTTGCCTGTCTGGCGTGCGCCTCTGAGGACCAACGGCTTGCGAGAGGCGCTGGTCCGCCAAGAAGCTAGAAAGGTACTACCAAAGCGCTGCACTCCAAAATACTATAGTATTTTGGTCGAACGTGAACTATTTTATTATAGTGCTGAATACGAAGCTGCGCACGGAAGCAAATCACCCATGGGTGCCGGCTACGCATCCGATTGTTGGGCATCGACAGCCCCTGCGTCCGACCCTCCGTCGGGGTTGGACACCGGCATTGCAAAGCCTTCCAAAACCCGGAAGAGCTCGTTGATGCCATCGACGTAAATGACTCCTGGGTCTCCGCTGCACCGGTAGAAGCTATCGACGTAGTGCTGCTGCTGTTTGGGCGTCGTAACCGAAAATTGCAGGAGCCCTTTGTCGGCGCCACATGTCCCTGTCGGAGCGATGGTCACGCCGGCAAGGGCGGCCATCAAGCTCGCCTCCTGCGCGGCAGGCAAAGTGCGCGCGCCCTGCATGCGGGCGGCGTCCACGGGTGTAATACAGCGATCCCAGGTGAACATACGGGTTGTGCGTGTGTATGTGTAGCGGTTGGGCGCTTCGCAGGCGGGCGACGGCCCGGGCCCATAGCCCAAGCCCTCAGTGGCATCAAGGACGGTGGCGTCTTCAGGCCACACCGGCATCGTCGTGCGTGTGTCCACGCCGCTGGGTGCGTCCAGCGCGTCGAAGGTGCCTGCTTCAAGCGGCACCCCAGCGTCGGTCCCGGGGCCCGCATTGTCGTCACAGCCAAGGGTCAGCGTAAAGCTGGCGAGGAGCCACGATGCGAAACAGGCGCTTCGCAAAACCGCACGTACCGGCCCTGGCACAAATTGGCAAACGATGGCTGCGCTAGTGCGTTCATGGGAAATTTCGACTTGTTCATTCATCTCGACGTCCTGAGAGGAGTTCTAGGTAGAGCGAGCGGCGCCCGCGCCACATGTTGATACTTGCATGGCGTGGAAGCCGGTCGCAATGCATCTTTGGGTAGCGAGCCTTCCCCACTACTGCACCCAGCGCACCTTCGTAAAGCTCATACCCTTGGTGGCCGCAATGATGCTGGCGCGAGGGCCGACCATGGTATCTGGAAGCGCTCTGGGGAGAAAAAGCTACGGGAGAGCTTTGAGAAGTCGTCAGCGTGCATGTCGGCCAGGTGATCGTGTAGTTGCTTGACGTGATCCGGTGTCAGCCCTTCGAGCACCCTGCGAACGAGCGCGCTGGGCGTTTTGTAGTCCACAGCCTTGGTCAAGCCGCAGGCGACGGTGGACACAGCAACACCATTGTCTGGTCACTTAGGCGGTAGCGCTCGCGCGTGTTGGGAAGATGCGGGCCAAGACCAAGCTTTCTTAATTCGGAAAGCGCAACGTACAAACGGTTGGACGCGGCGTCTTCACGCATCTGTTCGCCAGGCCATCCTCGTTCGATAAGCTCAGAGGCTCGCAGGCCTGCGGTTGCTTCTTGCAAGCGGTTGGTGGCCAGGGCATGCAGCAGCCGCCCCAGCAGTGAGCGGCGGCGCAGGTCTACCCATGCGCCTTGCTGCGTGCGAAACCCCGAGCCGTCGGCGCGAACCAATAGCGTGTGACCTTCCAAGTAGCGCCGGGCGATACGCAACGCCAGTCTGATCTCATCTCGCATGCCCGCCCAGGGGTGACCCGCGATGGACTCCAGATCCTGGCGAAGCCCTTGTTCAGCTTTATCAAACGCATCCTGATTCTTCAGGCTTAACAGGAAGCGTTCCAGGGCCAGGTAGGCCGACACGGCAGGCTTTATGCTTGCTTCGACAGAGTCCAGATGGATCGCATTTTTGGTTTTGGGGTCGTGCAACGTGGCCAGGCTGGCGCTGCGAGCCGCCGCCACCAGAGCAACTTGCTCGGTATCCCATGTGTCAGCGCGTGCGCCCTCGGCGCTGTGATAGAGCTCGGCCGCCTTCGCGCCACATCCCCGCTCAAAAGCCAGTCCGGCGAGATCGGAAAGAGTGATGGCATAGAAGCGTTTATTGCCGTTTTTCTCGTGCAGAGCCAGCGCCTTCTGCAAGGTCTCTTCGGCTTGCAGAAGTTCACCGTCTTCCTGATGCAGCAACGCCAAGTTTGTGAGCAAGACCGGATCCGGTTCGCTTCCCGCCTCACGCATTAAGTCTTGCGCCGATTGAAACAGTGCTTTGGCGCGCGCGTGCTGAATCGTCTCGAAAGCCAACGACGCGCGCTCTGATGTGACGGCCGCCGCCATAAGTCGATCGCCTCCAGCTGATGCCAACGCGACCGCTTGGGCGTAAAGCGCATCTGCCGCTTGCGCGTCTCCGCGACGGCGCGCGAGCAGAGCCTCCAACTCAAGCAGAGGTGCCTTGGGCTCAGGGTTGGCAGCAGCTGCTTGCGCCACATCTGCCGCGGCAGCGTGCAAATCGCCTGCTTTTATCGCAATCTTGGCGCGTTCGCGAAGCAGTCGGGCACGGCAATCGTCATCCTGTGCACAGCGAAGGAGGTGGTTGGCAAGCTCATGCGCTCGCTGCAGCTCGCCGCGATGGCCCAGCATCCGCAAGAGCTGTTCGCCCACCAACGTATCGTCGCGTTCCCAAGCCAGGCCGTCAAGGCAGTTGGAGGTCAACACCGCCTGCACAAGGTTGGCCTCTTGAAGCGTCAGATGTGCAAGCAACTGGTGGGACGGTAGCGTTCGCACGCGCGTGTCCACAAACTTACGTGCCCAGTACCTCAAGCGGTTTTGATGTTCCTGTGTCAGATGTGCTTCGCAGGTCATCAACATATGTTCTCGCACAAGGGCGTTAATGGTGAAGCCAAACGTGTTGCCCACTCGGGCCCTTGTTACCAGCGACGCATCGATGAGTTCAGCCAGAGCAAGCAGGGGCTGATCGTTCGCAACGCCCAAAAGCTCCGCGGCCATCTCTGGTGTGAACACATCTGCGAAGCTCGAAAGTGCCTGCAACGCATGCCGCGCGTTTGTACTTACATCACTGAGGGCGTCTTCGAAGACGTCCACAATCGACCGGTGGCGCGCCAAAACCGAGGGGTCTGTCGATGTTAGGTACGGAAGCAATCTTTCTACGTGGATGAGTTGTTGTGGATCATGGGCTCGCAGCGTTTGCGCCAGGCGCTCGATGGCCAAAGGAAGACCACCCACGCGCGCCACCAGCTTCGCCCCATCCCATGGCGCCGACCGCAATCTGGGATTTGCGCTTTCGGCGAGGCGGTGCAACAGATCACAACCGTCTGCGGGCGGCAGCGGACAAAGCTCATAAACCCATTCACCGGCAAGGCCGGTCCGCAACCTTGAGGCAAGCAGCACCCGCAGATGAGGATGCCGGTGAAAGGCATCCTTCAAAGCCGATGCCAGGTTGCGGGCGAACTTGTCTGCGTTGTCCAGGAACAAGCCTGCTGCGGATCCGGCTTCCGCCAAGGCTTTGTCCAGTCCCCGGTCGTCAATATTCGTCAAATCAAGGGCCAGCCATCCCTCGTTTGCAGCAAAAGCCGCCGCAGCCAATCGCGACTTGCCCACCCCAGGAAGGCCGGTGAGGGTCACCAGTCGTTCGTGGGCCACGGCGCTTTGGACCACCGCCAAATCGAGGCTTCGCCCCACCAAGGGCGAAAGCGGGTTGATCCAGGTGGCATGGCGGCAAAGCACGGCGCGCAGCTTACATGGGAATGCCAGGCTCCAAAACCTTGGAACCACCTTGCTGCTGCGGCCCAATTCAAAGAGCTAAGGCGGAGCTAAGCCCACCTTCCACTGCAGTTGGTACAAGATGAAGCCATGGTTCCGTCGCCGCTTCGCTTTGTGCCTGCACTTAACTTCCTTCTGCTCATGGCCTTTGCTTGCCAACCCTCGCCGCCGTTCATGGATGGCGAAGCTTCCATTGAGGAACCTATGGGGCGCGCCTGCCCACAAGCGGGGTCCACCGCCAAGCCGTTTTCCGTCACACTTCCCCAGCAATTGGTTTCGGTTGAAGGCATGATTTCCACGAACGCCACGAAGCTGCGGTTTATCGCCCAGCGCAGCGGCGTGGCCTACGACCTGTGGATGGAGATGGCTGGCCGGTTTGCGGGCGAGGTGCCCCCGGGGGCTTACCAGGCAACGCTTCACGGTCAGGATGAAAGCGATTCGATCCCTCTGGGGTCCGTTGTGCTGCAAGGGCGCACAGCTGCACTTGAATTTGCCGCCTGCGCGTCTGGTGGCTGCGAACTTCCAATATCAAACGCAATGTCAGCGCCGCCGCGATCATCCACCGCACATGTTCGGGGGGAGATCACGTTCGTCGATGGCGCCGAAACGCCTTTAATCGATACGCCGAGCAGCGCAACAGTCCGCCTGCGCTTTCGGCCGCGCGGCGAGCCATGGGCCGTGCCGGAGGTCGCGATCGACTTTGCAGCGAATCTGCGTTTCGATCTACCGGCGCTACCCTACGGCACCTACGACGTGGACCTCGTTGCACAAGGCCCCGCACTGTCGGGACTTTGGAGTTTCAACGAGCCGTTTGTGGTGGCCGAGGCGGACCTGAGTTGGCAAGGGATTGTTCCCACCCGGGAAGCGACCATCGAGATTGACGTTAACGGCGCCACCATGCTGAAAAATGGCCGCCTGGGGGCGCGCGGCTTCGTGCAGCTTGCGGCTGCCGACCAGACGTGGGTGGGCGTGGCGCCGATTGATCCACAAGGGCCGGCGCGTGTGTCGTATCGGTTGATTCCCGGCACGTTCTTCGCCGAACTTAGAACCTACGAGCCTGTGGGCCATGGGTTGCTCAAGGGTATAGATCAAGACGTTTTGCCCACCGGGAATCTGGCGTTGCGCAGTTTTGACGTAGGTCTGCAGAAAGCTCCCTTGATGGAAAGGCAAAACATTTCGGTGCGCAACGTGCGAATCACAGCTGCCAAAGACGTGCCAGCAGTTGTGTTCAAGGGCCCAGGCGATTCCTTTGCGTGGGCGGCCACACCACAACCTGGCGCGCCCGCCTTGGTTTATGGCGGCTGCCAAGCGGCCGTGGTTGGTTCGGAACAAGGCCCGACCACAGTCGGCTTTCAGGCGGTTTTTGGGGAAGCTTTGGGCGAGTTCTGCATTCCCTGCGATTGACGTCGGCGCTGTAGCCGACCTTGTCGAACCATTCGGTTGGCGCTCTAGTCCTTTCGGCCGGATGCCACTATGGGATCGTCATTGGGATCCGGATCCTCCGGCGGCGGGCGTAAGGCGGCGGGGACGTTTTTAAGGTTGATGCGGATGCGTGTCCACACAGTGGAACGGCCGCGCATGCGGTCGATGAGCACGTCTTCGTCCCGCACGTGTACGGCCACCTCTTTATGGCGATCCTTCCACCGCGCAAGCCCCGCCAGCGCAGCGTCCTTGTCCTGAGATTTGGCAACCACCACCAAAGGCGCACGCACCCGCGGCGCCTTCTTTGGGGCGGGTGATGGTTTGGCAGCCCTGCTGCGTGACACACGAGCCGGCTCGCCTTCCATCTTGCGAAAATGTGGCGGCCATGGTGCATCCCCCAATCCTGCGGCTTCATCTCGATCGGCCAATTCGAGCAAAGGTTCAAGCGAGCCCGTGGTGGCGTCCATGCCAGCGTGTGGATCGCCCACGGCCGCGAATCGCGCGGGCATCGTGTGCACGGTGAAATCTGCCGCATCGCAATCGGGCACTTCCTCCCACGTCAAAGGCGCAGAGACACGGGCGTCGGGCAAAGGACGCACAGAATAAGCCGAGCACGTGGTGCGATCTTTGGCGTTTTGGTTGTAGTCCAAGAACACGCCTTGGCGTTCATCCTTCCACCACTTCGACGTGGCCAGCTTAGGCAGCCGGCGTTCAATCTCGCGCGACAAGGCCAAGGCCGCCCGCCGCACCTGCGTAAAATCCCACTTCGGATGAATGCGCACGTTGATATGAATGCCGCGAGAACCGCTGGTTTTTGGCCATCCTTGCAAGTTCATCTCACCAAGCAGGCCTTTGACCTCGAGCGCCACACGCCGCACGTCGGACCACGGCACGTTGGTGGTGGGATCGAGATCGACACGCAACTCGTCTGGATGTTCAAGGTTTGCTGCTCTGACGGGGTGCGGGTGCAGCTCCATGCAACCCAGGTTCACAACCCACGCCAAACCCGCCGCATCGTCCACCACCACTTCTTCCGCCGTTCGCCCCGAAGGAAAACGAAGCGTTACGGTGCGTACAAAGGCTGGACGGGTTTGCGGCGCCCGCTTTTGATAGAAGGGCTCCGCTTCGGCGCCATCGACGAAACGTTTGAGAACAATCGGCCGATCGCGAATGCCAGCCAAGGCTCCTGGGGCCACCGACAAGAAATATCGAACGATGTCGAACTTCGACAGCCGCGTTTCCTTCGAGAAGTACGGCTTATCTGGATGACTGATCCTAACCCGCTGGCCCTCGATGACCAGCTCTTCCTCGTCCTTTGCCACACCGGAAGGATAGCTCGACTTCGCACGGCCAGCGCCAGGAACCACAGGCGCCCCCTTGCCTTGGGAGGCCGGGTGCCGCCTTGGACGAGAATGCCTCGTCGCTGTAAGCTGCGGGCGCCATGGCGCAACCGCAATTCGATCAAGCCGGCTTGCAGGCCAACTTGCAAACGTTGGACGAGGCCCTGCGTCGGCTGGATTCGTACCAAGCGGCCAAACGACTGCAGGCCGAATCTGATGCCACCATTGCAGCCGTCCTGGCCCGAGAAAATCCTGCTGTTGCCGACGAGTTGCTGTGGCGCTTTCCCGCCGACCGCCGCGCGCTGGTACTGGCGGCCACGCCTGAAGAGCAGCGCAACCAGTGGACGATCAACCACAGCTACCCAGAAGATTCCGTGGGGCGCCTCATGGATCCTCCGCTGGCGGTGCTCAAACTCAACCAAACCGTAGCCGAGGCCATAGAACGATTGCGTCCGATCGTCAAACAGGCGTTGGTGACCTATGCGTGGGTGGTGGATGAGCTTGGCAAGTTGGCGGGCGTGCTTGTGTTTCGCGAACTGGTTTACGCTGACAAAGCCCAAACCTTGGAAGAAATCATGGTGCGGGATCCGTTTTCGTTGGATCCCAAACAAACAACAACCGAGGCGATGCGCGCGGCATTGAAGTGGCACCTTCCCGTGTATCCCGTGTGCGACGCTTCAAAGCGGCTGGTGGGGATCTTGCGGGGTCAGAACCTGTTTGAGTACCAAGCATTCGAGTTGTCCGCTCAGGCTGGCGCCATGGTGGGCGTTGAAAAAGAGGAACGCTTGAACACCCCCTGGACGCGCAGCCTGCGCTTCCGCCATCCCTGGTTGCAGCTAAATTTGCTGACGGCATTTGTAGCCGCCGCCGTGGTTGGTGCATTTCAGGACACCCTGAACAAACTGGTGATCCTGGCGGTGTTTCTGCCGGTCTTGGCTGGCCAGTCGGGCAACACCGGTTGCCAGGCTTTGGCGGTTTCTTTGCGCGGCTTAACGCTTGGTGAAATGCAGTCTGATCGCATCGCTTCCATGCTCAAGAAAGAAGCCTTGTTAGGTTTCCTCAACGGCATCTTGGTAGGCTTGACCGCAAGTGCAGGTATGTATTTTTTTGCGCGCAATCAGGGCAACGCAGCCTCGCTCCGCCTTGCCGCTGTGGTGTTTTTGGCCATGGTTGTAAGCTGCACAGTCAGCGGCGTGTCGGGCGTGATCGTTCCGTTGACATTGCGCCGCATGGGCGCCGATCCCGCCACCGCTTCCAGCATATTCTTGTCAACCGCAACCGATGTTGTGAGCATGGGGCTGCTGTTGGGGCTGGCGACGTGGCTGGTCCTCTAAGAGTGGCGTTGATCAGCCCCGTTGTAGATGCGCCGTCCCCGCGGTAAGCAAACCGCGGGGGACGGTGCGCATCAGGTCAGGTCATTCGCAATCCGCCAAACAGGCGATGTCTTGTCCACATCCCACGAAGCACTCAATTTCCGCACAAACTTCCGCTTGCGCCGCGGGATCCTGGGCCACCGCTTCGGCGGCCTGCCGACATTCCCGTGCGGATTCCAGGCAATCGGCCTCAGGGGGCGGACATAACGCTCGCAGCGTGTCGCAGAACGCGAGTAGGTCACATGCGCCACCGGGGCCACCGCCGCCCCCGGTCGTCGAGGCGGAAAACGACCGGGCAGGGCCGACGGAGGCGGACCGGCGCTCGCCGGGCACGGTGCCGGCTGAAAACCTCAGCATCTGCAGCGTGCTAGCCGAAAACGACCGGGCCGGGTCGACACTGCCCGATAGGCGCCCGTGAGCCCCCTGCCCATCATTGCCCGACTGGGGCCCCCCCGGTATGCGCTGCGCTTGCGGTGCCTGATCCTCAACGGGGGAACCGCAAGCCGTGCACGCCAGCAACAAGGCCATGCAAAGGCTCTTGAGGTTCTTCATCACGACCCCTGTCCGCCGAAGTACATCTGCACACTCAAAGCCGAGGTAAGGGTGCCGATGCCAATGCCGTCGCCCGGGCGCACGAGATCGACGCCAAGGCCCGTGTGGCCGGCCAGGCTGAAGGCCCGTGTGATGAACCACTCGACACCGATGCCGCCGCCAAGACCGACCGCCGTGTCGGAATCGCCGGCACCGGGGTCGAACATTTGGAACTTGAGAACGCCACTGACGAATGGCAGCACCGAACCCGAAGTCGTGAGGTAATAACGAATCTCGGGCGCCAGCAGGATGTCCCAAGCGGTTTCTTCACCGCCGGTGTCCATGCCCAGACCCAAATTGGCGCCCAAGTTCAGACTGGGGCTGAGTACGTACCAGATGCCCGCAGCGCCCGGCGCCGTGCGGTTGCCACCGCCTGGAACCTGAAACGACAGGGACCACACGCCGGTCTGAATGCTGTTGTCGCCGCCCGCCGAGGAGGCCACGGGAGGAGGCGGAGCGGTTCCGAAATCGTCCTGCGCGAGCGCGACCGACGAAGACAGAAGCATGGCCGTGCCAATCAGAGTAAGGGATGCGTTTTTGGGAGTGTTCACGTTGTGTCCTTTCGAGACGTGGTTGAGGTGAGGACGGGCCTTGGGCACGCGTCGAGGAAACGCGGGAGGTGCTTACCCACGTGCCAAAACCCCGGGGCCATCAACGTAACATAGGGCGCTTCGGGACCTAAAAAGTGTCACAATTTTCCAACATTGCGGGCTCATACATCGCAAAGCGCGGCCGCTGCGCGCAGTGAATCAAGTGGCTTCTGCTTATTGCGAGGCACAAACTCGTGGGCGAGGTAACCCGTGAATCCGGTGTCCACAATCGCTTGGCAGATGGCCGGCCAGTTGAGCTCTTGCGTGTTGTCGAGCTCATGTCGACCGGGTACGCCCGCCGTATGGTAATGGCCGATCCATTGCTTGTTATCACGAATGGTGCGGATGACGTCGCCCTCCATGATCTGCATGTGATAAATGTCGTAGAGCAGCTTCACCCGCGGCGAGTTCACGCGCTTTACCACCTCAACACCGAAGTCTGTATGGTCGCCGTGATAGTCCGCGTGATCGATTTTGCTGTTGAGCAACTCAACGCAGACGGTGACGCCTTCACCTTCGGCCACCGACTTGATTCGATTGAGCCCCATCACGCAATTGTCGATGGCTTCGGCGTCCTTCATGCCTCGACGGTTGCCGAAAAACGTAATGACGTTGGGAACGCCCGCCTTGGCCGCGCGCGGGATCTTTTGTGACAGGCCCTTCACGATGGCATCGTGATGCGCTTTAACGTTGAGGCCATCGGGGATTCGGCCTGCATCAGCACAACCCATCGAGCACACAAGCCCAAACTTGCGCGGCGTCCCCCAATCTTTTTCATCAAGCAAATCGATTGCTGAAAGGCCCATGTCAGCGGCAGCCCGACACAGGTCTTCAAGGGGAAGCTTGTCGAAACACCATTGCGATACGGATTGCTTCAGCCTGCCGTTCTTGATCACTTTGCCTTGCTCCTGCTTGTTCTTCTTTGCGCCGCGCGGTTTGCCTACGGGTGCGCCACCGGGGCTGGCCGCCAGGGCTTTGGCTGCAGTCGCGGCAGACAGGCCGATAAGGCCCGCGTTTAGAGAAAGCTGCAAAACGTGACGCCGTAGGATGGACATGATCCACGTACAGTGGCAGGCGGATGAAAAAACCGCAAAGGCCTAGCCTGCGAAGACAGCTCCAAGGCGTGGCGCGTACCACAGCCGAGCCCATCCCGAGACATCAATGTCATAGCCAGCTAATCTTCAGAAATGGAACTTACCGTGAAATGGTCTACGGCATTGCCTGCGGCCGCGGTTTCGCTCGGCCTAAGCTTCGTTGCCTGCGGCGACTGCACGAAAGAGGTTGAGGCGGCACGGGTGTTCTTGGAAGAAAATCGTAGCTGCCAAACCAATGAAGACTGCGTCGTCGTCTCGACCGGATGCCACACGTTCGCGAACGGGCGATGCGCTCAGGCGCCGCTCAATCGCTTGGCCGCTGCCACTACGCAATGGCAACGGCTAAGCCAAGGCCTTGAAGACTGCGAGAATGAGTGCGCCACATGTACAGCCGGGCTCATCCCGAAGTGCAACGCTGGGGTCTGCGGAGGTTCCCCATAGAACAGTGATAAACTGTTTCGCAATGGCTATCAGCTTTCGGAGCGGAGCGATGTATGCGACGGCGGTGTTGGCGGCACTTGTTTTCACTGCATGTGGGGGTGACGAACACAACGGCGCAGGTGCCGGCACGATCACTTTCGACATCGGCAACGGGCCGCCGATATGGATCCGAATCGACGGATCCATGTGTCCGGCGCTTGAGGTCGCCACCAGCGCAGGCGACAAGGTGCACACGGATCCATTGGGAATCACGTGTTGCAACTGTGGACTTAGCGTTCAAGTTGCCGTCTACCGGAAGGTGGAGGCTGGTGCGCGTTTGCCTTTGAAGTGGGACGGCCGCGAGTTCTTCACAGTCAGCACAGGAGACAAATGTGTGCCTTTGCGCAATGAAACGAGGCCGGTTAAACCCGGCAACTATGTGGCCACCTTGCGCTGGTTACCTGCCAAGCCATCAGGAGCCACCTGTCAGATCGAGGCCAACGGCGACACCCGCTGCTGGGATGAATGCGAACCGACGTCCCAGAAGCAGGTGCCGTTCACACTGACGACTGAGGATGTCATTGTGCCGGTGGATGTCCCAGTGCTGTGAAAACCTTGAAGCCCGAAAAGACGGCTACGTCCCTCGCGCGGCTTGAGCCGCCGGTTGGCAATCACGTTCTCGGGCTGGTGACGCGGTGCCCTGGTCGGCGCAAGTCGGGTAGGGTGGGGTGGGGTGTAAGCGTGCCGGGCGAGTCGCGCATCACGCTCGTGGCGATCTTTCGGAGAACTATTGGAACTTGGCTGAAACGCGAACGGCACCCGACGCCACTAAACAAGCATGCAACCGAGCCGTTTTAGGGTTGGGCCCCTCCAATGGACTATGCGGCGGTTCACGTGGGCTTTGAGCTTGGGGCTGTTCGCCTGTTCCGGGTCCATTTCCCCAAGCGACGGTGACGGAAACGGGCCCGGCAAGCCGCCGGCCATCGACGTAGACGATCCCCCTGACGTGATTCTGGACGACGACGCCAGCCAAGCCATCGATCCTGGCGAAGTTGCCGACCTCGGCGGCACAACCCTGGACGAGCTGTGCGACAAGGCGGGCGTAGGCCGGGCGCGCATTTGGCGCCTCACGGCCCCGCAAATCCGCAACACTTTGAAGGACGCCCTCGACATCGAGGCGAGCGACAGCCAGTTGGCGGCGTTCAACGACAGCCGCGGGTTGGTGTTCGACAACGAGGCTGACGCCTTGTCCTTGCGCAAAGCTGACGCCGCCTCGTGGGCGCTCTCGGCCACCGCGCTTTCAGCCACCGCCCTGCCGGCCTTGGCTGAGGTCTGCCCTGACGCCAAGTCGGCAGCGTGCGCCAAGCCCATGGTGAGCTTCCTGGCACCGCGGCTGTTCCGTCGGCCTCTCACCAGCGCGGAAAGTGAGCGCTACGAAGCTCTCTACGGCAAAACGCTGGCGGCAACGGACAACGATGGCGACGCCGCCAAGTCCGCCCTGGTTGTCGCCATGCTGCAGTCGCCATTTTTCCTCTACCGCAGCGAGCTTGGCCAGCCGGTCAAGAGCCGGCCGGGGCTTGTGCGCCTCACGCAAGACGAGCTGGCGTCGGCGCTTGCCTATACGTTCTGGCAGACCGCCCCGGATGCACAGCTGCGACAGGCTGCCGCAGACGGAGCCCTGAACGACGTGCGTGGCCTGCGGGTGCAAGCCGAACGCCTCGTCAACGATCCGCGCTTCTTGCGATTTTACACGGCCATGGTGGCAGACCTCACCAAAGGTTCGCGCATGGCCTCACGCGAGGGCTCGGATGAGGTGAAGGACGCGAATCAGGTAATTGCGCTCTTGCAGGACGAGCTGGCCGCATACGTAGGCGGTGTGGTGCGAGGCGAAGGCACGTTAAAAGCATTGCTCACGCAGACGCAGGTGCCAACGTCGGCCACTGCGGCGGCGTTTCGCAATCTGGCTGCCGCGACAGACATGAAGACACTTGTGCTGCCAGCCAAAGTTGCCGGGGTTCTTAGCTTGGGCGCCGTTAGCTTTGCCAACGCCGGCACCTCACACCCCTCGCCCATCAAACGCGGCGTCATGGTGAGGGAACACTTCTTGTGCTCACCCATACCGCCGCCCCCACCCAATATAAAGCAAGAGATCGCCCCGCGCGAGGGCAACATCCTCACGAACCGACAAGCGTACGAAGCCACCACCAACCGCGCAGAATGCATCGGCTGTCACAGGTTGTTCAACCCCTTGGGTTATGCGTTCGAGGCGTTCGATGAGCTTGGCCGTTACCGCGAAAACGATGGCGGCGAGCCACTGGACCTTTCTGGTTCGGTGCCCGAGACGCGCGAAGGCGATCTGAGCTTCAAGAACCTGGCCGACCTGGCCACGCAGATGGCGACGTTGGATCAAGTGACGGAATGCTTCGCTCTCAACGGCTTTCGTTTCGTCGCGGGCCGCCTCGAATCCAAGGGGGACTATTGCCACGTACGTGACATTCATCAGCGCTTCATGGCTGCCAACGGCGATTTGAAAGTTTTGGCACTCGAGTTGGTGACGTCAGACGCTTTCGCCTACCGCGTGACGGACCTGAACTAACCAAGGGGAAAATGTCGATGCAAAGCCTTCTCAAAACACGTCGTCGCTTCCTCCACCTTTCAGCAACGGGGCTGCTGGCACCGTTTTTTCGGCAGATGCACGCCTTGGCCGCCACCCAGCAGGCCCAGCGCCGCGTCGCTTTCGTTTTCTTTCCCCATGGCACGCCGAACACCTCCGGCTTTTGGCCAGGCGAAGGCGCGCTGGCCTCTGTGTCGGGCGTGCTTGGGCCTTTGCAGGCCGTGAAGAACCGCATGCTGATCGTGGGCGGGCTTGGATCGGGGCTTGAAAAGGGTTATGGCCACCAAGGTGGCAACACGGCCGCGCTTACGGGTAGGGGCAGCAACCTTAAAGAAGACGGCTTCTACATTCCGTACTCCCCTTCGGCCGACTGGCTCATCGCACGCCATCTCGGCCAGGAGCCGCTGGTGCTGGGGCAAAAGGTGTCTTCTGGTGTGCGGCACCTGGTGTCGTGGTCGGCGCCCAATCGTGCGGGCGCCGTGAGGCCGGTCAACGAACCGAACGAAGGCTTCAAGCGCGTGTTTGGCCGTGACCCGGCGGCGGGCACGTGCACGAGCGAAGGAGGGTTGCAGGTGCCAACGGAGGGAGGCGGGGCAGGAGCTTCGACGAATGTGCTCGACGTGGTCGCCGCCGATCTAAAGGCGTTGAAGGCAAGTCTTCCCAGCTGGTCGCGCAGCACCCTCGACGACCAGCTTGATGCGATAAGCGATCTGCAGGTTCAGGCGAAAGCGGCCAACACAACGCCTGTGGCACCACAGCCGGTGTCTTCTGGTGGAGGCACCAGCGAAGGGTGTTACTCCGCGGGCACCGACGATTTTTACCTGCGGTCGAATTACATGGCGGACCTCATCGTGGCCTCATTCCAGGGCGGCACGCGGCGCGTGGCCACGTTCCAACAGGGTACGGCTTCGGGAGACAGCTTCTCCGTGCCGGGCTTTGGTGGTTATCACGGCGAGGTTCACAATCTGAGCAACGGCACGACCGGTGAACTCGGCAAGGTGACGCGCATGCAAACGGAACTCTTCAAAGACATCGGCTACTTCGTCAACCGCCTCGCCACCACGAAAGACATGTCGGGTCAGTCGCTTTTGGACAGCACGCTCGTTTACATCTGCACGGAGTTTAGCCCTTATGGTGCAACGTCCGACCCGCACAACACGGGGGGTGGGCTGGTCGTCAATCTCATCGGCGCCAGTGACACGTTCGCCACCACAGGCAAAGCCATCAGCGTAAGCAAAAAGTCGGTGGGGCATGTGCTGTCACAAGCGGCCACCTACATGGGTTTGGCCACGGGGCGCGGTCTAAGCGAGAGCGACCTTGGCAGGTTCGAGCCGCTAGCGGATGTGCTCAAAGCTTGAGCGACACGAGACTGCTAAAATGGTTTGATGCTTACCTTTGCCCTCGTCACGGTCGCTGGGGCTTTGACCGCCTTGCCGTCAGAGCCGGCGTTGCCGAAGGAGCACGCCATACCGCTTGAGTTGACGGTCGGCGAGACTGTCGAGCGTGGCGTGGGGCGCGCGATGGGGTGGTTCTGCGACGAACCGAAGTTTCTGAGCGCAAAGATGGTTACCCGCCACAATCGAAACTTCTGGATCGTGACAGGAGTGGCACCGGGCACCACCCAGTGCCGCATAGGGCCCGCAGCCGCGGAGACGGGAACACCAACCTTCCTTTTCGCCGTGACTGTGACGCCCTAGTTAACGGCGTTCACTGATTGCGCCCTTATCGGGCGTCGACGAAGCGCAGAGGCAGCACCGTCTTGCGGAAGAGGCCCCGATCAAGGCGGAAGGTGAGGAGGCGCTGGGCTTT
>JBBSJE010000153.1:0-15141 GCA_038257535.1 Polyangia bacterium | reverse complement strand
TGATGGCGCCAACGCTTGGCCTCTTGGCTTTAGGGCTCGCCACATTTGGCGCTGGCATGGCCGTTGTTTATTACCAGTCGCTTTACTATGGGCTTGCCGTAGGTGGCGCCCAGGTAGATGCCGGTGGCACCTTTGAAGGTCTCGTGGGCCTTGGGTACTTCGCAGGTCCTTCCTTAGGGCTGCTGGGATTTGGTTTGGCAGGGGCCTCGCATGGCGAACGCCTCACCTTGCTTCTGACATGGGTGGTGGCGGGCTTGGCCTTAACCGGGCCCCTGCGCGCCTACCGCCGCCGGCTCCGCTAATTCGACACTGTCGGATCAGGGGAAAGCGGCTGCCCATTGGGCCGTGCTGCGGGCCGCTGGCGCTGGGGCCGGACCAGCCGTTGCCCACTCGCCCACGCGTTAAGCAGAGATGGTGAACAGATCGCACATATCAGGCAAACAAACCCAATGACGAAGTAGGCGTAGCCTTCGCCCGAAAACACGCCCTCTTGAAAAGCCACGGCGGAAGCCACGAAGAACCCCAGGCTCAGCAAGGCGGGCCAGCCGTCGCCACCCCTGTCGTCGACCCCCGGACGTTCGGCCCTTGCTTGTTGCCCTGAAGTCAGATGTGTTGGGGAGCGACGTTCCACAGCAATGGCTGTTTCACGTCCCGTGCCACAAACTGGTACCGCCGAACTTCGTCGATTTGAGCCCCAAGGGCGTCTGCCGGCGGAGACACCTGTCAGGTTCCAAGGACCCCCTGTCAACAAATTCCGACAGGTAGGGGGGCGAAATGAGATCTCAACGCAACGTACACGGAAGCTCTAGATTGGGTAGAGTGATGATTGGACTCACGCTGGGCGACCCATGCGCCTTCTGACACGACTATCCCTGTCCCACTCCATCCCTGTTTTGCTTGTGGCTTCCGCTTTGGCGTTGCTGCTGGCTGCGCTGGTGCAAATGTCGGTTGTGCTGTCGGCGTTGAACAAATTCGAGTTGGAAACGCTACGTGAAGAAGGCGCCCTGCATAGAGCGATGTGGGGCTTGGACGTGGCCATGCGGCACGCACACGATGACTGCGGTCGGGGCTTGGCGACGACATCGGCCCGTGATCGCATCAGCGAAGAATCGGAAGACCTTAAAGCCGTCATGCACCTTGCGCCCGTGGGCACGAAGATGCTGCCCTTGGCCCAGAAGTACATCGCCCTGGGCAAGGAGGTGATCCAGGGGCCCGCCTGTGAAGTTCTGGTGAGAACAAGCCTGCACGAGCGGCGCGAGCAGCTTGACGAGCAACTAACCGATCTTTGGGTTGAGCGACTTGAGGTGCTGCACGCCGCGGTGAATGAGAAAGAGGAGCGCGCGCGCAAGATTGGCGTGTCCGCGGCGTGGCTGGGGCTAAGCCTCACCCTGGCCTCCATCGTGCTGGCTCTGGTAGTGGCCCGTCGCATTGCGCTCTATTTGAGCAAGCCACTAATGAACCTTTCACAGATGGCAGGGCGCGTGGGTTTGGGTGATTTCGAGACCCCTGTGGCGGTTGAGGGCCCGCCTGAAATCCGCGCGCTGGCCTCGGATCTCGAAGGTATGCGCCAACGCTTGGCCCAGCTTGACTCGCTCAAGCAAGGTTTCTTGGCCTCGGTGTCGCACGAGCTGCGCACCCCGCTTTCAAAAATTCGCGAAGCTTTGGCGTTGCTGCAAGATGGCGTGGTAGGTGCCATGGATCCGCGACAGGAGCGGGTGGTGCGCATTGCGCGCCAGGCCTGTGAACGTGAGATTCGAATGGTGTCGACGTTGCTCGATCTGTCACGCCTGCGATCGGGCAGCCCGCTGCGGCCACGCGAAGGCACATCGATCGACGGCATCGTACAAGCCGCCGTTGAGGACGAAAAAGCCGAGGCGGACGCAAAGAGCGTGAAGATTGAGGTGGAAACCACAGGGGATGTTCTGCTGTGTCGTCTCGATTCCGTGCTGCTGGAGCGTGCCATCGCGAATCTGATTCGCAACGCGGTTTCGGTGTCCCACAAAAATCAGAGTGTGCGCGTGCGCCGGTGGCTAACGCCTGAAACTGGTCCTGCCGAGGTGCAACGCATTCATGTGAGTGTGGCGGATGAAGGTCCGGGGGTTCCTGAGGCCATTCGAAGCATCATGTTCGATGCATTTGTGACCCACTCGGTCCCGAAAGTTGGAAAGTCGTTGGGAATCGGCCTAGGGTTGGCGCTGGCGCGCGAGATCGCGCGTGCGCACGGCGGAGATTTGGAACTTGACCAAACTGTGAAGACGGGCGCTACATTTCACCTGTGGCTGCCTGTGGCGTACGCCGAGGACGCGCAAGCGCCTACCGTTTCGGTTAATAAAGAGACTCTAGACGCGAAGAGGATTTCATGACCCAAGCATCCGCATCCGTTTCCCGGCCCCATGTTTTGGTGATCGACGACGAAGAGGATCTTTGCGAATTGATTGCGCTGCGGCTTGAACATCACGGTTTTCGCGTGACCTGCGAACAGACGTCTCGCGGAGGCCTCGAAGTGCTGGAGCGCGAAGTTGCCGATGCTCTCATCTTGGACCTTCAACTGGAAAATGAAAACGGGATGGATCTGCTGGCGGACATCCAAAAACGCTCGTTGGATCTGCCGGTGATCATTCTCACCGCACATGGCACCATCGAAACAGCGGTCGAGGCCATTGAACGCGGAGCCTATGGCTTTTTGACCAAGCCGTTCGACGATCATGAGTTGGTTCAAAAGCTCAATCACGCGGTGGAGCGCGTTCGCTTGCGTCGAGAGGTTGCGAACCTTCGCAGAATTTTTGGCGAACCTGGCAGCGGCGAGCGTTTGATTGGCACAAGCGCTGTGATTGCGCTTGTGCGGGATCTGATCGCGCGCGTCGCCCCTTCTGATGCCACGGTGTTGATTCAGGGCGAATCGGGCGCAGGGAAAGAGGTGGCGGCGCGCACCTTGCACGCGCTTTCGCCGCGCAAAGAGGGCCCCTTCGTCGCGCTGAATTGCGGTGCTCTGCCAGCCGACTTGCTGGAAAGTGAGCTGTTCGGCTACAAGCGAGGCGCTTTCACAGGGGCTTTGCGCGACAAGGACGGGTTGTTTGCCGCCGCCGAAAGCGGAACGCTTTTCCTGGATGAAATAGGCGATGCGCCGTTGTCAGTTCAGGTGAAGTTGCTGCGGGTCTTGCAAGAACGCGCCTACCATCCTGTGGGATCAACCGAATCTCGCACGGCGGATGTGCGCGTGCTGGCCGCAACAAACAAGAACTTGCGTGCAGAGGTTGAGGCGGGCCGGTTTCGTGAGGACTTGTTCTACCGCTTGCACGTGGTGCCCATTGTCATGCCCCCGTTGCGTGAACGCCGAGAGGACATTCCGCTTTTGGCCGAGCTGTTCTTGACCCGCGCGGCCGCCCAGCAGGGGCATTCAGACGCGCACCTAAGCCACGAAGCGCTCCATGAGCTGATGGCGCATACCTGGCCCGGCAACGTGCGCGAGCTGGCGAATGTGGTGGAAGGTGCCGTGCTGCTAAGTCCCGACGGCATCCTACGCCCCGCGCATGTGTTGGCGGTGTTGTCCAAGCCCCCATCCCCTGTTGAGACAGCGTCCACACCGACCGCGGCGCCCAACGCGCCCAACGCCATGGCGCTTGAACTATTGGACAGCGGCAGGTCGCTTCCCTTGCTGCGCGAAGCGCGCGAGGCGTTTGACCGCGCTTACCTTGAAGAGGCGCTCAGGCGCTCAGGCGGCAATGTGAGCGCCGCCGCGAAGCTGGCGGGTCGAAATCGCACTGATTTTCATGATCTGCTGCGACGCCACGACATTTCAGCGGCGCAGTTTCGCAGTTAGCGGCCAAAGCAAACCTGGAAATTCAGGGCGCGCCACTGGGGAGGGCGCCGTCGCGTTCCGCGTTTGCGGGAAAGCGCGTGGGCTCATCCCGTCGTGCCGTCAAGGCACGCGCGGCGAGCACGTCCAAGACCAGGATCGATCCCAAGATGGCACTTCCAAGGTAGAAAGTCAGAAAGCCAAAACGCAGAAACAGTGCACCGCCAAGCAACCCACCGCCCACGTAGCCGCCCAAAATCAACGCGTGAAGCTTCAGCTTGAAGCGCAAGGCGCCATCGCCTTGGAACTGCTTTTGCCAAATCATCGACAGTTCCATGCCGAGATCTGTCAGCAAGCCGGTGACGTGTGTTGTCTTCACAATGCCGTTGGACACCGTGGCCACAAGTCCGTTTTGCAGCCCCATGGCCAGCAACAACAAACCCACGAGGTATTCCGTTTCTTGCAATGTCTCGCCGTAATAATGTTGGCCGTAGTGACCAACCAAAACCAAGGTCAAGATCTCTAACCCCAGCGCCAACCCGCGTCCTGTGCGCGGCGCGCGAGCGCCCACAAAGGTCACCAAGAAATTGGCCAAGAACGCCCCACCCACAAAGCAGCCCAGCCAGGTCAGCACCACATTGATCTGATGCCAATGGCCCTTGACGATTTCCTCCGCGAACACAGCCACGTGGCCTGTCACGTTGGATGCAAACGCGAAGAAGGCAATCACGCTGCAAACGTTGACGATGCCTGCCACCAAGGCAGTGGAACCACCCAACCAGTAATCGTGGTGTTGTTGTCGCTTGTTAGACGGTGCCAAAACAATCACGAAGCGTCTCCTAAGTTGTTGTGGGCTTTGTGTGCTGACGACGACCGGCTTGCCACAGGTTTCAGCGTTACACAGCTGCCGACCTTGGCCTCGGGGCTCGGCTGGCGCTGAAATTCAAGCCGCGCCACACCCCGCACTTCCATTCCCGAATCGTAGTGCAGCACCAATCGGTCCTGGTCCAGCTCTTTGATGTCGTAAACCTCGAAAGCCTGGGTGGCCGGAAACCGCACCGTCATCACATGCCCTCGGCCCTTCAATCGCCAACGCCCCTTCGTGGCTTTGCCGTTGCGTCCGAGAATCTGAACCTCGCCGCCGGGCCGAAATTCCCAGGCCTCGGACTCGTGCCGAAGAATGTCGCGGGTGGGATAATCGCGAACCCGAACGCCGTCGCTCCACAAACGATTTACCCGCCCATCTTTAGGAAGCTTTTCGTACCGGGCGTCGACTTCCTTCCAGCATCCCACCAAGGTTTTTTCGGGACTCTCGGTGCAAGCGGCGCCAAGCAAAAACACCCCCGCCCCAATGCCTATCAAAGCACGGAAGCACACGCGGCGAAGTCCCAGAACCTGCACTCCGCAAGACAATGCAATCTCTGCGCCTTACCCAGGGCGCCCTGTGAAGGCCGCTCGCAACGAAGAGAGCTGTGTGTGCTGTCGGCGATCCCCAACAGCGAGTGTCTTTTACGCCAGACAGTGTCTGGCGGGACGCTGCGGTGCCTGGTGAATTTGTGATCCACCACAACGGCAAACGGTGTCTTCAGGGCCTCGAATCTCATCCATCGTGCTGATCGCTATAGCGCGACGAGTTATCAGTCGGCCTTGCCTGACCTTTGGGTGGGGCTTTGTGCGTGGCGGGCGACAAGGTATACGCGCTAGGTTAAGCGCCCGTTTGGTCACTTGGGCTTAACGCCCGCGGTTCGCAATTCTGCCTGCCTTTTCAGATTGCCTATCAAAGACTTGCTAAGATTCCGCACTTTGACCCGGATGTTGGCTCTACGGGCGAGTGTTCGCCGGTAGGCGGTGCGTTGTAGGGAAAGGCTTTTAAGATGTTTATCCTAGTTTTGTTGGTGGTAGGGCTTGGTGTGTTTGTGGGAGCGGTCACGTTTTATCTAGCAGTCACCGGGAAGCCTGCTTCGCCGCGACGAATGGTGACGAGCTTTACCCACCATCTGCGGAGGTTCTCACATACCATTCGCTACAAAAAGAATCGCGCGGCGCGAACGGAAGACCCACCTTCCACTCGCGAGTGAGGCGGGGCCCACCAAAAGCCGGCACGGCTGCCTTCACCTCTTTGGCTTGTGACCAAGGTAAAATGCGAGGCGTGACCGCGGACCATTCTTGCCCATGCCACAGCGGCGTGCCCTACGCGCAATGCTGCCAGCCTTACCACGACGGGCTGCCTGCCCCCACGGCGTTGGCGCTTATGCGCTCTCGCTACAGCGCCTATGCCAAGCACAACATCGACTACATCATGAACACCACTCATCCCCGGACGCGCGATCCCAGCTCACGACAAAGCGCGAAGGCATGGGCGGTGCAATCGCAATGGTTGGGATTGACGGTATTGGCCACACATGCGGGCGCCACGGACGACACAGAAGGCATTGTTGAATTCGTGGCTCGCTTCGCCTCAGGCGGGCAAGTCAAAGAGCATCATGAGCGTTCTTCGTTCTGCAGACACGAGAACCGCTGGCACTACCTGCAAGCGGAACCCGCAGAAAAAGCTTCACCCCTCCGCCAAGCCCTCAAACCCGGCCGCAACACAACATGCCCGTGTGGCAGCGGCAAAAAGTACAAGCGTTGCCACGGGGCCCAAAAGAGATCTCAGGCGCCATCCCGGATACACTTCGGCGCTACGCAGCCGAGGGGCTTAACGTCGAAGGCCAAATTGTCAGCGCAGATCAGCCCCAAAGTGCCTATGCACCGCTGACAGTTTACATGCCTGGAAAGACGCTCTTCGCGCCAGAAACGCCAAAGTCCACCAGCGCCATACTGTGCTTGTCGTCGATGCCCTCGGATTTCACGGTGCCAGAGATGGGCACGTCAGGGTGCGCCCAGGTCATCGTGGCCGAGTTCATTCCCAAAAACGAAACGTCCGAGCGAACCTTGTAGCAAGCGGCAAACGTTCCGGCGGGCACCGTAGCGCTCTCTTGCGGCTGGTTTTGCCATGAAATGACCAAAAGGCCGAGGTTCTTTTTCAGCATCGACGACATCATTCCGATCATGTTGGGCGGATACTCTTGCACAGTGCCTTTGTCATCCATCATGCGGGCGGCGCGAATGTCCATGGTGTCCACGTTGGTGCGATCGCCAAAGGTCATTAGATAGATGAAAGCCGTTTTTCCTGTGTACATCTGGCTTTCCATTTCAAACCAGTAGGCATCACCATCCTGGCCCACAACCTTCATAAGGTTAAACCCGGGCTGCCCATCACTGTCGATCATCTTGTAGCGGGCCCACTGGCCTACAGCTATAGGCATCGGCGAAAAGTCGGTGGGGACTCCGAACTGGGCAGGAGAGGTTTGTAGCGACGCCACTTGGCGATCGATGTCGCGCTTGGAAGCCGCGTTCACCGAAGGCCCACAAGCCCCGATGCCCAGGGCCAAGACCAAAAGCACACGAATCTGCTTGAACTCTGTTGCAATCATGCTCCCTACGGTGAACGCAAATGGCGCCAAAATCAAGCTGGTCCCACGTGCGGCTAACGAAGCGGGGCCACACCGTTACGCCGACCGGCGGATCGGTTCATTGCGCTTATTGCCCCGGGGCTTTGTGCACCCTTAAGCCCGCATAAACCGCCAGCTTGTCGAAGCGCACATTGCCCACGGTGCGCGGGACCCTGCGCTACGCCCCGCAAGAGCGTGCAATGGCGGATGTGTTCGCGGGACTGCTGCGATGCATTGTTGAAGCGCGTGTTAAGTTCTCCAGATGCACAGCCAATCCCGCCGCGGCCTCTTGAAAACAACAGCAGGTGTAGGCCTTGCCTGTTTGGCCAAGGCGGCTCGTAGCGCCCCCGCCGAGGTTGCCTCCGAACCGTTGTTCAATCTGCAGGCAATCATCAAAGAGCCGGTGCGCATCAAATCTCTGCAGATGCTGCGGCTGGGGGAAGAGCACGTGGTTCGTGCCACCTCCACCTCGGGCGCGATTGGCTATGCGGTTACGAACCAACATGCTGGCTACCTACCGCCGCTGTTTCATCAGCGCGTGGTGCCCGCGTTTTTGGGCCGCGACGCGCGCGACATAGAGGCGCTCATTGATGGGGCGTATGTCCACAGCAGCAACTACAAGCTCGCGGGTCTGCCGCTGTGGTGTTGCATCAGTTACGCTGAGTTCGCCGTGTTGGACATGTTGGGACGCATCGCTTCGATGCCGGTGGGCGTGCTCTTGGGCGGCAAGCCCCTGCGCACCGAAGTGCCCATGTATTTGTCCAGCACTGATCGCGAATCAACGCCTGAAGAGGAGGTGGCCCTGTTCGAGTCCGCATTGGAAAAAACCGGCGTGAAGGCGGTGAAGTACAAAGTGGGTGGACGCATGAGCGGCAACGCGGACGCTTCAGCAGGACGATCAGAAACGCTCATCGCGCTGATTCGCAAACGTCTTGGCGACAAAATCACGTACTACGCCGACGCCAACGGCTCTTTCGACGCGCGCAAAGGCATTGAGGTGGGGCGACAGCTTGAAGCGCATGGCGTGGCTATCTACGAAGAGCCTTGCCCTTTCGAGGACTACGCCTCGACTCAAAAGGTGACCCGCGCGCTGAAGAAAGTGATGGTGGCGGGCGGCGAGCAGGACCACAGCTGGTACCGCTTCCAGGAGGTTGTGAAGAACCGCGTCTTGGACATGGTGCAGCCTGACCTAAGCTACAACGGCGGCTTTGTGCGCACCGTGCGGGTGGCGCGCTTGGCGGCGCGGGCCAAGCTGCCAATCAGCCCACATTGCCCGCAATTTAGCACCATGCTCTACACGCTTCACTTGGCGTCGTTTACACCCAACATGGGCGCGTTCCAGGAATTTCATGTTCGCAGAGTGGGCCAAGCGCCATGGTATGCACCGGACCTGCAGCTTCACAACGGGGCGCTTAAGATTCCAAGCGCACCGGGCCTGGGGCTCGCCATAGACGAAAGCAGCCTGAAAAAGGCCGTGTTGGTCTAGCGGCGGGTTACGGCAGGGTGACCGCGCTGGCAAGTCGACCTTGACCCCTTGTGGGCTCCCGTTGGGGTTGCCATGCTTTGTGCATCATGCAGACCACCGACCGCAAAGCCCTCTCGTTGCCTCCGCTAGAAGACGTGGATCCCGATGAGTTTCGAGCGCTGGTGGCGCAGCTGCAAGCGGGTGAGTTATCCGAGGCCAGTGCCCCTCCCGCCGATGCGGTTACCCCACTTTTGCCTGACGACATTCAGAAGCTACCGGCGCCGGGCACGGAACGATACGCAGCGTGTTTGAAGCTGGGCGAAGAGGCATTTGCACAAGGGCAGGTGGCCAGTGTGATTGTGGCCGGCGGCGCGGGCACACGCTTCGGTGGCGCCGTGAAAGGTTTGGTTCCCGTTTACCGTGACAAAACCTTCTTGGATTTGAAATTGGCGGATGCGTCCCGCGTGAGTGCGCGCTACGGAAAACCGGTTCCGGTGGCGCTGATGACTTCGGCGCTCACCCATGAGGGCATCGGCGAAAGCCTCAAAGGCAACAACATGCCTAACATCCTTTTGTTCAAACAACGCATGTTGCCGCGGCTGACGCCCGACCACGAACTTTTCCGCGATGCTTCAGGCGCGCTTTCGTTGGCGCCCTCAGGCCACGGCGATTTTTTCCGAGCCTTGCGCCAAGACGCGGGGCCCAAGCTGCGCGCTCTGGGTGTGAAGTGGCTTTACTTCTCGAATGTAGACAACCTGGCGGCCACTTTGGATCCAGCCATCATCGGGCTGCACATCATGCTGGGCAAGCGCATGACGGTTGAGGTAACCCCCCGCCGCAACCCGGCCGGCGGTGCCATGGACGCGGGCGCGGCACCGATGCGCATTTTCGGTCAACTGCAACTGGTGGAAAAGGTGGATCCCGAAGCGCATGCCACCATCTCAACCAACAACATCACCTTCGATCTTGAACCGCTGTTGCAAAAGCCGGTGCCGCTGCCTTACCGCGTGGTGCGCAAGTCGGTTGAGGGCCAAACGGTTTTGCAGCTTGAACAGGTAACGGCCGAAGCCAGCAGTCTTGTGCAAGATGGCAAGCCTTTGTTGCCAGTGATGTTCGTGGAAGTGCCGCGCGCGGATCCCGCAAGCAGCCGCTTTGAGCCGGTGAAGGCTCCCGACGACTTGCCCCGCGTGGTGCAGCGCATGCAGGCCACGCTGGAAGCCTTGGTAAACGTCCCAGCCTGAAGCCGGGTCTTGTAAACGGCCTCCTCGTAGGAAATTGGGAGGAATGGCGCGTTAGGCCGGCTGTGCTATCTTCGTGGCGCTATGCGTGTTTCCTTGCGTATCTTGTTGGGCATTTGGTCTGTCTGCGCGGCGTTTTTTGTTGTGGCCTGCGGAGGTGACGAAGGGACGGCTCCGGCCAAGTCGGTGGTGCTCGTGGTGGATGACGGATTCGATCTTTCGCTTTCGGCGTTCAAAGGAAAGGTGCTTGAGGCCCGTACATTTTCTTGCAAGAGCGATCAAGCTCCCTCGGAGGCCCCGACAGACCTGGCGGCGGCCAAGCAGCAGTATCTCAACTTCCTCAAAACCAAAGATACGTCTTGCACCTTGAAGCAAGGGATCTCTGAAAAGCCGGATCTGCTGGCTGACATTCAGGAGGACTTCCAAGAGCAATGGAACGGCACCATCGAAACGCAAACCTACGCAAGCGCACGGTTCACTGAAACCGAGTACCGCCAGCTAACCGAACGGTTTGATGAGACGCTGGCCGGAACGGAGTTTCATGGCAGCGCAACGGCAGGGGTTATCGCCCGAGACAATCCAGGTGTTCGCCTGGTTCTCGTTGAGCGACCTTTGGGTTCGGGGCAAAACATTGAGGAAGATTTTGTTTGCCTAGAGCAAGCTGAAATTGACCGCGACGTGCAACTGTTGGAAGACCCCGAGATCAAGCAGGCGTACACCACGTTCCCGCGACCGAAAGTTGCCGAGGAAATGGAGGCGCTGATGCTGAAACACAAGGTGCAGATCGTCAACGAAAGCTTCGGTGCGCTTCCGCGCCAGGCGCTGGAGGAACTGCAGGCCAGCAAGGATTGCGAACCTGTGGATCTAAAACGCATGTTCGCGCTGATAGCTGAACTTGATTCGGCATGGAGGAAATCCCATCCTGGGACGGATGTGCTGGTGGTGAAAGCCGTTGGCAATTCAGCCAGCCAAATCGACGGCGCCGAGGATCTGCCCATTTGTGGCGTTGCTGAGCAAACTGTGTTCGTTGGCAGCTACGACAAGTCGATGAAGAAGGCGGAATTTACCAATGTGGGAGATTGCGTAGACGTTTTTGCGCCGGGCGTAGGGGTGGTTGCGCCCATCACGGGAAACTGGTTGATACCGCTTTCTGGAACCAGTTTCTCGGCGCCCTTGGTGGTTCGCGTGTTGAGTATGCAAGATCAGGCGTGGCCCTTCATCTCCGCGCCTGTAAAGGCCAATTTGTTGAGCCAGCGGGACGCGCAGCGACGGCTGCCATCGTCCATGTTCGCGCGCTCGCTCACTTATGATCCCTTTTCAGGCCCCGTGGTCATGGCGTTGTCATCGCATTCAACCCCAGATCGGGGCGCATGGAAAAAACTCCGGGCGCGCGAATGGGACGGCAGGCCGCCGTTGCCTTTGATTATGCGTCGGTTTTGGCACCAAGGGCGTTGAGGCAGAACACCACAACGCCCCCGGGTGAGCGCCATTTAGTTGGTTTGCTTTTTGAGGAAATCATCGAACCAGCCCGCGGGATAGGGCTTGCTCGCGGGAAGCTTGATGTCCTTGGCAGCCATTCGTTGTTCCCTGTCCTCCAGTTGGTACACAACAATGCGGTCAAACCCAAAGCCCACCGATCGGCCCATAAAAAAGAAGGCATGAAGTCCTGCCTGCAACTTGTGAGGCGGTAGGACAATCCATGATCCGAAGTTGAACTTTCGGGCGTTCACTGGCAGGTGGCCGGCCTTGTGAATGGGCAGAGCTCGATCGATGTGGCCCACCCAGTAGTCGTTGTCGCCGTCGTCGGTGCTGTTGTAGCCGCGGGCCTCGAATTGATAGTAGCCCTCCTTGCCCGGGGGAATGAAGAACTTCACCACCAACCAATCACAACGGCTGCCTTGAAACTTGCGTTCTGTGTCTTCGTCGGCGCAGCACGAGCCGGCCCCTGTCCAACGCACCCAGCCTCGACCCGTAAAGGTGCTGCCATCGGTGGTGTTGGGTTTGTTGCCCATGAAGGCCCAATTGCCGCTCAAGGGAAGGTCTTCGGCTTCCACCACAATGACCCGCTTGTCATTGGGGACAAAGATGGGCCCTGGAAAATCGCTGGCTTTGAATTTCGCGGGATCGTCGCCAGGATTCGGGCGCGAAGGACGGGCGGGGCAGTTCTGGGCGCAGTTGCCGCCCGGCTCGCAGGCTTTGAGGTCAATCTTCATGTCACCAGGATCGCGGATCACGTAAGCAGGAGGCGTCATGGTGGTTCCCGCCGATCCGCCTGCTGGTGTAGCTCCAGCGGCCCCTGCCATGCTCCCGGCCATATTGCCACCGTTGCCGGCCATGTCGCTTGTCCCCCCCGCGCCGCTAGAGCCGCCTCCTGCGTCGTCACTGCCGCCATCACCGCCCTCACCACCTTGGGAAGCCGAACCAGCCATACCGCCTGCGTTGTCACCATCGCCACCATCGCCGCCATCGCCGCCATCGCCTTCATCTTCAACGACAGGCGTCGCCGTTGTGCAAGCTGCTAGGACCATCGCGACCATCCCGAGCCTTGCGACCGGTTGAAAAAACACCTGAACGCGCCGAATTTGCATCGGTCAAGGCTATCGGGGCGGAACACGCGTGTCTATCGACCAAGCGGCTTCGGCCATTTGGTGGATGCTGGGAAAACCGATGGGATCTCTAGGAAGTCGCACGAGTAAAGCGTCTCCCAATGGCTCTTCAGAAACTTCGCCCATGTCTGTTTTCGTTTTCGTTCTGGCGCTGGCTCAAAGCCTGCTTCCGCCAAGATGTTGGCCACAGTGGTGCGGCCGATCTCAAGCTTAAGACCACGTAAAGCATCACGAATCTTGGTGTAGCCCCAACCCAAGTTGTCGCTGGCCATGCGCAACACCATATTGCGAATCTCACCAGCCTTGCGTGGGCGCCCACAACCGCGCGCCTTCGAGCCATCGTACTTGCGTGCACCCAATTGCCGATACCAAGCCAAGATCGTTTCCGGGCGAACGACTTGGCAACAAGCAGCCCGCTCTTTCGCGGTTAGCTCCTTGCCTTTCAAGGCCAAGCGGCGGCGCTGGCTTGCTGTGAACGCTATGCGCTTCTTGCCGGTGGCCGCCTCAAGCAGCTCATCGGCAAGCTTTTCAAGCCTACGAATCGGCGCGGAATCATGTGAAAATTCCCGCGATGGGTTTCTGGACAGTAGTGCGTCCAGCGAAGGCTGGCATGTTCAGCGGGAGACAGACCCGCCGGGGAAAAAGCTAGCGACCCCGTAGCTTGAATCGCAGACAGGAGAGAAATCAAATGCACTGAAGCCGATTGACCAAGCCCTTCTAGGAAGGGTGAGCGAGTCGCCGGGCCGCAACGAAAGTGAATTCAGAAGTTGCCTCGACAAGATATACCCCGAAGGCCGAGCCTAATACTGTCAGGCGAAGGCAACATGGTGTGGATCAAGTGCTGGATGGAAGGCCACACCACTTCGGCGGGGTAGCAGAAGCAGCACGGTGACAAGGACATGCGAAAGCAACTGGAGAAACCGTCTTCGCCCCGGAGCGAAATCTTCGGAAGAAGGTAGGCCGTATAACCGTTCCAACGGGAAATCGGCTGAAGGCGAAACGGCGACGGCCGGGCTCGTAGTAGCTATGAAATGGGGTAATGCCCATGGAGCAAAGGGGCCCTGCTGCTCACAATTCTTCGACAAACGGAAGGCAAGGGTGAGATGACAAAGACGCCCATTAGTTTGCAAGACCTGAGAAGAAGGATCTACACCAAAGCGAAGGCGGAAACGTCTTGGCGCTTTTGGGGTTTATACGTTCACATATGCAAGACTGAAACGCTGCGGACTGCTTACAACGAAGCCAAGAAGAACAAGGGTGCGCCAGGGATAGACGGGGAAACCTTCGAGGCAATTGAGGCAAGCGGTGTGCAGTCTTTTGTTGAGCAGATCCAACATGAGCTTGTTGAACGAACGTATAGACCACAGCAGGTTCGGGTGGTTGAAATACCGAAGGAGGGTTCAGATAAAACCCGCCGACTGTCGATACCAACCATCCGGGACAGAGTGGTCCAGGGAGCGTGTAAGCTCATCCTGGAACCAATCTTCGAGGCAGATTTTCAACCAGGGTCGTTTGGATATCGACCCCACAAGTCAGCAGCTGATGCTGTTGAGCGTATCAGCCAGGGAATCGTTATGAACAAAACCATGGTTATCGATCTGGACTTGCGAGCCTACTTTGACAATGTCCATCATGACATTCTGTTGAAGAAAGTCGCAACGCGCATCGATGATCATCAAGTTATGGCGCTGTTGAAAATGATCCTGAAATCAACGGAAAAACGAGGCGTACCACAAGGGGGCGTGATCTCGCCGCTGCTCAGCAACATCTACATCAACGAGGTGTATAAGATGCTGGAGAAGGCAAAAGAGGTGACGCGAAGAGAGGGATGGGACGCGATGGAATACGCGCGTTTTGCCGATGATATGGTTGTCGTGGTTGATCCGCATTGGCGCAACCACGAATTGTGGAGGAAGGTAGAAAAGCGGCTTCGCGAAGAAATCGGCCAGCTCAAAGTGGACGTAAACGAAGACAAAAGCCGAGTTGTGAATCTGAAGGATGACGAGACATTTTGCTTTCTTGGGTTTGACTTTCGTCGTACCCGCACCCGTGCGGATAGATGGATGCCGCTGAAGACACCTGCACTGAAAAAGAGAACAGCGTTGCTTCAAAAACTCAAGGAACAGTTTGGTCGTTTTGAATCACAGCCAGTGGCTAGGGTGATCGAGGTCATCAACCCAATCCTGAGAGGATGGGTGAACTACTTTGCGATCGGAAACTCAAGCCGTTGCTTCCAATACGTACGCGATTGGGTAGAGAAGAAAGTACGTCGCCACTTGGCGAGGGCCTGCAAGCGTTCGGGATTCGGATGGAAACGATGGAGTAAAGCGTTTCTGTACGAGACATTGGGGTTGTTTGACAACTACAAGGTCAAGTACGGAGCGAAGAAAGTCGTTCCTGCGTGAACTGTCACATAACCGATGGTGCGAAGTGGGTAGGTGCGCGTAGTGCGGGAAATCCGCACGCTACGTCCGACCGGGCGGGGGCTGGAAACGGAACCAAGGACGGATTGAGGCACCAACATCTAGGCGAAAGCCGTTGG
>JBBSJE010000152.1:0-15386 GCA_038257535.1 Polyangia bacterium | reverse complement strand
CTTGCGAAAGTTCCGGACATTCACAACGCCATCGCTGCGGGCAAGTTGCAGGTTGTGGGCGCGGTCTATGATTTGCACACGGGCCAGGTGCGGTATTTGGATCCCAACTTGATGTGATCGGGACCCCTCACGGCCGGCACCCCCGGGGCGCCGGCCGTGGTGAAGCGCTACTTGTTAGGCTGAGGCGTCATGCGCAGGTACGGGCGAATCTCGTTCCAGCCTTTGGGAAACTTTTGCTTGAGCACTTCGGGATCCTTCAGTGAAGGCACAATCACGCAGTCAGCGCCGTCCTGCCAATTGGCGGGGGTGGCCACACTGTGGTTGTCGGTAAGCTGCAAGGAATCGATCACGCGCAAGATCTCAACGAAATTGCGGCCCGTGGAAGCCGGGTAAGTGATGATGAGCCGGATCTTCTTCTTGGGATCGATGATGTAGACGGAACGCACGGTAAGGGTGTCGTTCGCCTCTTCATGAATCATGTCGTAAAGCTTCGAGACTTTGCGATCGGCGTCCGCAAGAATCGGATAGTTGATCTGCGCGCCCTGGGTGTCTTCAATGTCTTTGATCCATCCCTTGTGCGAATCGACAGGATCAACGCTCAAAGCAATCACCTTGCAATTGCGGCGATCGAACTCCGACTTGATTTTCGCCACATGCCCTAGTTCGGTGGTGCATACCGGCGTGTAATCGGCGGGGTGCGAAAACAAAACGCACCAATTGCTGCCGATGAATTCATGAAACTTGATTTTGCCCTCGGTGCTGTCCTGCTCAAAGTCCGGCGCTGTGCTTCCAATGTGCAATCCCATTTTCGACCCCTTCTCGGTTGGATGCGCATTGTAGCAAGCGCCCCGCCCGCCCACCGCCCCCAGCGCCTGGCATGATCCTTGCGGTCATGTTGTCCGGGAGAGACGCAAATGAATGACACAAATCACCTTACCGTACCGCTTGCAGAAGCTCTTGGAGTCAAAAACCCAAAGGTTACCGACCTCGTTTTCGATGACAGCAAACACAAGGCTCTCAAGGGCCGACCTTCAAGGCCGCTATTCGGGTTACCACTGCGCCGCGTGATTTCGCAGGATGTACATTCTCTGCTGGACTACTCAAGCGGACTGGCCCTGTTCGCCTCGGCCGCGCTGGCCAACCGCCCCGCTGCGAAGTGGGCGGGGATCAGCTTGGGATCCGCTTTGATTGGCGTATCCGCCCTCACTGATTATCGCCTGAGCCTAGCCAAAGTTGTGCCCATCGAGGCTCACGAAGTGACTGACTACGTGGGTGGTCTGTCAGCCTTGGTGGCTCCCTTCGCTTTGGGTTACGGAAGACGGAGTCGCGCCGCCACGTGGTTACAGGTGGGGGTGGGATTGACCACCATCGTGGCTTCCCTGTTCACCAATTATCGAGCCTATCGCGGCATCTCGCTGCGGTAAGGATTTCAACATGCGCATCCATCATCTGAGTTGCGGCACCATGTGCCCGCCTGGTGGCAGCTTGGTTGACGGTCGAACGCGGGGGTTCGGCCGCTCAATCCTGGTATGTCATTGCCTACTGATTGAAACGTCGGAGGGCCTGGTGTTGGTAGACACCGGCATTGGGCTAAAAGATGTGGAAGATCCCGAACAGCGGCTGCCGCATCGCTTTCGACTGTTCATGAACGTACAGCTCCGGCCGGAACAAACCGCCGCGCGTCAGATCGAGGCCATGGGATTTTCGAGGGCGGACGTTCGGCACATTGTTTTGACCCATCTGGATTTCGATCATGCCGGGGGTCTTGATGACTTTCCTAACGCAACCGTGCACATGATGCGCAAGGAAGCGGAAGCCGCACAAGCGCGCGAAGGAAAGCTGGAGCGCATTCGGTACCGGCCCGCTCAGTGGGGCGATCGTTCCCGCTGGCGAATGTACGACGTGCAGGGCGAGCCATGGCTGGATTTCAAGGCGGTGCGAGGGTTGCAAGGCTTGCCTCCGGAAATTCTTCTGGTGCCTTTGGCCGGACACACGCACGGCCACGCGGGCGTGGCGGTTGAGCACGATGGGCATTGGCTGTTGCATGCGGGCGACGCCTATTTTTTCCGCGGCGAAATGGATCCCAAGCGGCCGCGTTGTACGCCTGGGCTAAGAGCCTACCAGCGGCTGATGGACACCCATCACGACTTGCGGCTTGCCAACCAAGCCCGGTTAAGAAACCTTGTACGCGAACAATCTCGAAGCGTCAGGGTGTTTTGCGCCCATGATGCGGTTGAGCTTGATGCCTTCCGCAACGAACAACCCACACCACATCTGGTGGGCGCTGGTGCGGCAGTGGCCGCTGAGGTGCGGGTCCGTCACTAGTTGACGTAAGCGGTCGCGCCTACGAAGGCACTTCATCTGTCCACACTTTGAAACTTTCAAGTGTGTTGGGGCCGAAGGTGCTGTTGATGGCCACATCGGCCGCGTCGCGACCGCGTGCGATCAAGACCCGCCCGATGCGAGGTGTGTTGTTGCGAGGGTCAAAGGTGTACCACTGGCCGCCCAGGTAAGCCTCAAACCACCCGGCAAAATCCATAGGGGCATAGGGTGGAGGTAAACCAATGTCTCCCAGATACCCCGTACAATAACGCGCGGGAATGTTCATGCATCGGCAAAACGTAAGCGCCAAGTGGGCAAAGTCGCGGCAGACACCTTGGCGATCGTTCCACACCTCGAAGGCAGTTTTGAATGGGCTCGCGTGTTCGTAGCCGAAGGTGATGTGCGAATTCACATAATCACAAATCGCCTGCACGCGCGTCCAGCCTGCGGGCACCTTTGAGAACAATTGCCACGCAACCTCGGACAAGCGATCCGTTTCGCAATAACGACTGCCCAACAAAAACAGCAAGGTTTCTTCCGGCAAGGCCTCAACCGCGTGTTGTTGCGCGCCGGGCACCACAAGGTCGGGCTGACCGTTGTCGTTGATCAGCGCATCCGCGCTGATGCGCAGTTTGCCCGCGGGCGCCACGATGCGGCTGCACCAATTGCCAAAAGAATCACGATAGCCGCGCACGTTAAGCGCTGGCGTGGTCATCATGAGGTCGGGCGCCACAAGGTCTGACACCCGCGAATGATGCACATTCAGCGTTAAGATCATCGGCGTGGGTTGCGGGAAGGAATAAAGCAGCTCGTAGCCGATTCGAATGCGCATGGTCCAAACCTAGCACTTTGAGCCCCCCGGGTTGCACATTTGCCGCACGATCCCCGCATTTGGATCTGGGCTCGCAACCTATTGGAAACCTGCGGGACGCTTATTGCACTGAACCCGGCTGGCAGCCCAACGCGATGGGAGCCCCCACCGTTTGCAGTTTGTTGGCGCTGATTTGCAAAACCGTCAAGCTGCGATCTCTAAAGTTGCCCACGTAGAGGTAATTTCCACTGCGGTCAAACACGATGCCTTCGGCAAGCGATCCCACTTCGAGCGTGTGCAAAACCGTTAAAGCTGGTTCCGCGCCTTCGGAAAAGGCCAGCAATGTTACGGAAGCGTTCTTGTGATAGGCGGCTGCGTCCTCGGGCAAGCTGCTGCCGGAGATGTTCACGGTGGCGACGTAGCGCCCCATGGGATCCATGGCCAAACCCTCAGGCGTGTCGCCCACCAAGGCTTTGCTCACCACACGGGGCGAATCGGCTTGAAGATCGATGATGGCCACAGGGTCGGGCTCACCATCGGATGCAGGCGATTGGGCGCCCATGCTGCTCACAAGCGCATAGCGCCCGCTGGGTGCCACCACCACAGGATAGGGATTTGACGGCACATCAATTCGATGTTCGAGCTGAACGTCGTTGCCCTCGACCCGCAGAACAATCACAGTGGCTTCCGAGAACAAGCTCACCAGCGCGCGGGTGCCATCGGGCGTGAACTTCACATCAGAGGCTTGGCCCGCCACATCGACATGGCGCACCACTTGAGCGCGCACCGGGTTGCCGCTCAGCTTCAAAACGGTAACGTTCTTATCCGCTCGATTGGCAACCAAGGCCATATGCCCCTGAGGGTGAATGTCAATGCCAGAGGGCTGGCGGCCCACCGTGACAGAGCTGGTCCGTTCAAGCTTCGAAGCGCCCAAAGCCACCACGTGAACTTGATTGTTGGGACTGGCCATCCAGGCCTCACCATTTTGTTCGTTCACCATTGAGTCCGCCACCAGGGCGAACTTCGCATTGGGCGCCAACGCCAAGTTGGTGGGGGGCCCCCAAACGGCATTGGGCAGCGACAAACTTCCAAACAAACGGGGCCGCTCGGGCGAACGAACATCAAAAACCAGCAGTTTGTCGGCGTTTGGCTGCGGCGCTATCGCTGTGAGCCCCGTCTCGGGATGGTGAATTGCTTTTTCATCACAACCCACAAGGATGTATTGCGCGGGCTTTGCGACCAAGCGAGGCGGCGTTGCGCTTCGGCAGGCCGCCAACATGAGGCAGAAAGCGCCGAACGCGCACGCGGAAACCACGCGCGGGAAGGCTGGCGATAATGTCATGTCGCCACTTTATCGGGCACAACCTGTGCAGCGCAAATTGGCGGACACCATCTAGGACTTGCCTGCCAGCTGCGACATACGGAACTGCTTGCCCTTCACCTTTACCTTGCCATGGCTTGCCTGCAGTTTGCGCTTAAGCTCTGCGTTGAGCGCGTGCTTGATGGACAGGTAGGCGCGCTCTTTGCCCACATCGATCTTTCCCACCGCGTCGCCCTCAAGCCCGAATTCCGCGGTAAACGCCCCCAACAGATCTCCGGGGCGCAGCTTGTCTTGCCGCCCGCCCTCAATCACCCACGTGACCATGGGTGCCGCATGCGGTGACATGCCGTCAGAGTTGGCCGGCAAGGCGTCCCAGCGAAGCGGGTGTTTTTGCTGCGCGGCAATGCCGGCGGCGCGGTCTCGCTCACTGGGCGCACACAATGCCAATGCCCGGCCCATAAGCCCGGCCCGCCCCGTGCGGCCGATGCGGTGAATGTGAATGTTGGGATCCGTTGGCAGTTCCCAGGAAATCACCAGCGGCAGCGCCTTAATGTCAAGCCCGCGCGCGGCCACGTCGGTGGCCACCAAGATGGTGCAGCTTTTGTGGGTAAAACGAAGCAGAACTTCATCGCGTTCTCGCTGCTCAAGCTCACCATGCAGGGCCAATGCAGAGAATCCATCGGCGTTAAGCAAGGCCGCTACATCGCGTGTGTCTTTGCGGGTGTGGCAAAACACCAACGCAGAATCATCTTGATGTGCCAGCAACAACGCACGCAAAGCTGCGAAGCGCTGCTGGGACGCCACTTCGTAGAACACTTGCTCAACTGCCACCTCGGCTTCGTTTTCCGACAAAGTGATCTGGGCGGGGTGGGATTGAAATTGGCGACTGACGTTGCGGACGTCATCAGTGTAGGTGGCCGAAAACAGCATCGTCTGCCTACCTTTCGGGGTTGTTTTCACCACCTCTTCGATGGCATCCAAAAAACCCATGTCCAGCATGCGATCCGCTTCATCGAGCACCAACACGTCCAACTTTGAAAGGTTGATGGTGTCGCGCCGTAGATGATCGAGGATCCGACCCGGGGTGCCCACCAGAACGTGTGGCGTCTGCGCCAAAGATGGCGTTTGCGTGCGCACCGGAACACCTCCGCATAGGGTCACAAGCTTCACATTCGGTATGAACCTTGCCAAGCGTCGCAACTCACCGCTCACCTGATCGGCCAACTCACGCGTGGGGCACAACACCAGGGCTTGTACCTGCGGCAACTCAGGCCGCAAACGCGACAGCAACGCCAAGCCAAACGCCACGGTCTTGCCGCTACCCGTTTTCGCCTGCGCAATCACATCCTTGCCGGCCAGCATCACGGGCAAGCTGTGGGCCTGCACGGGCGTCATACTCTCGAAGCCCAAAACCTCAGTGGCTTTGGCCAGCGGCTCAATCAGCCCCAAATCGGCGAAGGATGTCATGCGCGCATAGCTAGCGCATTTGAGAGCGGCTGGAGGCTAGGTTTGCGTAGCTTTCGATCAATTCGCCGAAAAACGCCAGCGCCCCCCGCTGACCTCCTGGCCCCGCACCACGTTCCCCAAGAAGGCTCCGATGACCGACAACTGCGTATGGGCGTGTGGCGTGGGTGGGCACGTGTGAAAGCTTCCCGCACGTGCAAGCGCCAACAACAAGATGAGCTGATCGCACAGATGCGGCCCCACAGGGACATTGTTGGCCAGATACGCCAGGGCTTCATCGGCTGCGCGATCGGCCACGGTTTCTGCGGGCACGCCCTTTTCCCCGAAGCCCGTGAACACTTCCGTCACTGAGGCGCTTTCGATCTCGAGCATCACCACGTTGCCGGGACCTAGCGCCTTTGCACACGGCTCGATAACCAGATCCTTTGATTCCCAATGAAGCCGCTCGGCCAGCCGCGCAAGCTCTCGCTCGCCGATGGCGCGCGGCAAGTTGGCCACCAGAACCCGCGCCTGGGTGCGCAAGATGGGCCCGCGCGTGTCGAGATCAAACGCGGACAAGCGGTGGGCTGGCGCAACGTTCACTGTGAAACGCCCGCCGCCTGCCGGATAGAACCCGGGTCGCTCGATCGCGGCTTGCACCGTCACACCCATGCGGCGCACAAGCGGCAGGTAGGCGTGCGAAAGAAAATCGAAGGGCGGGGATGCCGAATTGTGTGTGCCGCCTTCGAGTGTGATTTGTGACGGCTCAGCGGCGCACAGCAGCGCCGGCAGGATCGTTTGCAACACCAATGTTGTACTGCCGGCCGTGCCCACACTGAATTGGTGCGCACCCGTGCGCAGGCCGCGCGGCGTGAATTGCACCGTGCGCGAACCGATCTCGGCGCCACTGACCTCAGCCTTGCCAATGCACGCCGCCGCTTCCAGCGCCGTGAGATGTTGCCGCATCAAGCCCGGCCGCGCTCTGCCGGCACGGATGTTGTCGATGCGAAACGGTGTACCCGTGACAAGAGAAAGCCCAAGCGCCGTGCGCAAAATCTGCCCTCCGCCTTCGCCCTGCGAACCATCCAAGCACAACATGATCAGCCTTTTACACAAACGACTTGTTTGAGCGTATGCGCAATCTCCACGAGATCGCGCTGCGCATGCATCACGGCTTCGATGGGCTTGTAGGCCATGGGGATCTCATCGATCACGTCTTTGTCTTTGCGACATTCCACTCCGGCCGTCGCCGCTTCCTGATCGGCCACAGTGAACCGGCGTTTGGCTTCTGTTCGCGACATCACACGCCCGGCGCCATGGCTGCAACTATGAAAACTAAGCGGATTTCCCAGGCCCCTCACGATGTACGAACGCGCCCCCATGCTTCCCGGGATAATTCCCAGATCCCCCGTGCGCGCGCGCACCGCCCCCTTGCGGGTCACAAGCACGTTTTCACCGAAGTGGTGTTCCCTAGCGACGTAATTGTGGTGGCAGTTCACCGCCTGGATCTCGGCTTTAAATTGCGGAAAAAGCTGGCTTGCCCTAAGCGCTTCCACCACGTGCGCCATCATCACCCTGCGATTGGTCGCCGCATAATCTTGCGCCCAATGCACGGCATGAACGTAGTCGTTGAAGTGAGTGCTTCCTTCCACCAGGTATGAAAGGTCTTTGTCCGGCAGATTGATGAAATGCTTGCGCATATCCTGCTTCGCCAGCTCGATGAAGTAAGTGCCGATGCGGTTTCCCACCCCACGCGACCCGCTGTGCAGCATGATCCAAACCTGATCCGTTTCGTCCAGGCACAGCTCGATGAAGTGGTTTCCCGTGCCCAGCGTGGCCAGGTGGTTTACGTCGTTGCCGCGGTCAAGCTTGGGGTATTTGCTCACAATCTGGGCGTAGCCCCCTTGCAGGTGACGCCAGGCCTGGGTCACCGCTTCGGGCAGATGTCGCCATGCACCGCGGTCATTGCGGCCACCGTTGTCGGTGCGTCCGTGCGGCACCGCCTTTTCGATCGCCGTGCGAACGCCCCGGAGATTTTCGGGCAGGTCATTGGCGCTTAAACTGGTTTGAACCGCCATCATGCCGCAGCCAATGTCTACCCCCACGGCGGCGGGAATGATCGCCTTGTGCGTGGCCACCACGCTTCCCACCGTGGCACCGATCCCTTGGTGCACGTCGGGCATCACGGCCACGTGATGATGAATGAAGGGCAAGCGCGCCACATTCTCAAGCTGCGCGCGGGCGCCAAGCTCGAAAGGCACACCCACGGTCCAAGCTTTGATTGGACGGCCGCCTTCGACATGCAGGGTTTCGTGAACGGGGGTTTCGGTTGCCATGGAAAGGGAGTTTGCAGGGGGTGTGCCAGGATGGCCACCATCCCGATCATGACCAGTTTGTCCCACTGCCGGACGTTTGCCCGTGCGTCCCGCGGCGCCCAGGGAAAAAGGGGAAGCAACTTTCCAATCCTGCGGCCGATAAATACGCATGATGCTTGAACGGAGGAAACCGTGGGGACGCAGCCTGGTGGTTGTGTTGCTTACATCCCTGGGACTGCAAACGACCACCTGGGCCGCCGGCGAAGGCCGAGACCTTGCGGTCGAGCAAAAGTTAGCGGAACCGCTCGCGCCCATTGATCCAGGATTGCCCGCGCAATTTTCCCTCGCGACTGGCCTTTTGGACGAAGGCAAGCTTGCCGAAGCAAAGGCCGCTTACGAGACGGTCCTGGCGCAGGCCCCGGAGCATGCACCAACTCTGTGGCGCCTCTCTGGGATCGCGCGAAGAGACGAAAACAAAGCAGATGCCCTTGCTTACGCCCGGCGCGCCCTTTCCGCACAAGCGGTGTGGCAAGCCAAGCACAGCCTGGTTGAAGCGCTCATGATGCCGCCCGCCGAGCCGTTGGAACTCGCCCAAGCGCAACGGCTCGTTGCTGAACTGTTGGCAGAGCACGAAAGCGCCGAGAGCAGCGCGCTCGCAGTAACCTTGGCATTGCAAATGGGTGACCGCAGCAAGCTCAACAGCGCCGTGAGGCGGCTGCAAAGCCAGGCACCGGAGCATCCGCAAACCCATTATTTTTTGGCCATTTTCCACGCCGATCGCGACGAGCTTGATGAGGCACATTCTGCGATTGAGCGCGCGGTTTCGCTTGGATTTCCAGCCGATGTCGCTCGTGAATTTGAGGCCAGCTCCGGCATCACCGCGCACCTCAATCGCTGGCGCCAAGTACGCTGGGGTTTGGCCATCTTGGCCGCGTGGCTCTTGGGCCTTGCCCTGTTATTCGTGGCAGGATGTGTGTTGAGCAACTCAGCGTTGCGCGCTGTTGAAGCGGCGGCGGGCGACGCCAGACTGTTGGAGCTGAAAACGCGTGGATTTCGCCGCGCGTACGGGTACCTCATCGGCGTGGGTGCGGCCTACTACTTTATCTCCATCCCGATCGTGCTTGCGGTGGTTGTGCTGTTAGTGGTGGGGGTGGTGATGGCATTCTTCGCAATCGGTCGCATCCCTATCAAGCTTGTACTTGTTCTCGGCTTCGGGGCGCTTGTGAGCGTTTGGTCGATGCTCCGGTCGCTATTCGTCAAACGAGGGCCCGATGAAGCCCCTGGGCGTTTGCTGACTGAGAATGAGGCGCCGGCTCTGTGGCAGCTTTTGCGTGAAGTGGCAGCGCGCGTGAACACGCGCCCCGTTGACGCCGTTTACTTGACGGCAGGAACTGATTTGGCGGTGACAGAGACGGGCAGCATGGTTAAGCGGTTGCGCGATCAGGGGATGCGGTCGCTGATCTTGGGTTTGGGCGTTTTGCCGGGGATGACTCAAGCGCAATTGGCAGCAATTCTCGCGCACGAATACGGCCATTTTTCCAACCGCGACACCGCGCGGGGCGACGTAGCCTTGATCGTTCAGGCCTCGCTTTACAGATCGGCCGTGGGCATCGCGCAAGGCGGCGGCGCGTCCTGGATCAACCCAGCGTGGATCTTCATCAACGGCTTTCACGGCTTGTTCCTGCGCATCACTCACGGCGCCAGCCGCCTGCAAGAGGTTATGGCGGATCGTTTTGCTGCCATGGCCTACGGCGCTCCAGGCTTTTCCGAAGGCTTGGTGCACGCAATTCGCAGATCGCTTGAGTTTTCGCACAACACCAACCAGCTCGTCACCGACGCCGAACGCACCCGACGACCCATCGCAAACCTCTACGCCACAGCCGAAACTGTACACGCGCAATCAATTGAAGCCCGCAATGAGCAAGCGCCGTCCATTGAAGCTGCGCTCGAACAAGCACTGAACGACCCAGGCTCTCCCTACGACAGCCATCCGCCGCCCACCAAGCGCATTGATTGGGTGAACCGGATGGCGACGGCAAGTGGCTGGACGGTGGCAGCCGACGCCAAGGCGGCCCACGCTTGGGATCTGTTTGCCACAAAAGACGCGCTCGAAAACGAGATGACCTTGAAGGTCAACGAGAGCCTCAGCGAGCAGGGCATCATAGACCACCACTCGACGCAGGTTCAGCGGGATGCCGTCTTCGAGGAAGGCTCGCTCGGCACGGTGATCCTTCACAGGAACTGAATGTTCCTAACCCGTCCGCCCGCTAAGGAGCTTCGCTTGCGGCGAGGTGTTTGCCGATAAGCTCTGCCACGAACTTGTTTCCTTTGTGACAAACCCATTGGAACTTGCGGCCACCGCTTGCTGAGCCTTGATCCCTCTGCGAATGCACAAGGTATCCCGAATAATCGCACGTGCAAGATAGCACGTAGAGGTCACGGTTGATAAACTGCCGCTCTCTCAGCCACCACGGGCCCTGCACAACGTTGCTCACCGCAAAGGACGAACATGGACCACAGACTTCTAGGCGCTTCGGGTTTAAAGGTGCCGGCGTTGAGCTTGGGCACAGGAACGTTTGGCGGCGGTGGTGAATTCTTTCGCGCCTGGGGGGCCACCGACGTGGCCGAAGCGCGTCACCTGCTGGACGTTTGCCTTGAAGCGGGCGTGAACATGTTCGACACCGCTGACATTTACTCCAGCGGGCTGTCTGAAGAGATATTGGGCCAAGCCATCAAAGGCCGTCGCAACAGCGTGTTGCTCTCAACTAAAGCCACCTTTCGATTGGGATCGGGCCCAAATGACGTGGGGTCATCGCGAATGCATCTTGTCGAGGCCGTTGAGGGCAGCCTTCGCCGCCTGGGAACTGACCACATCGATCTGTTTCAACTGCATGGCTTCGATGCGTGCACGCCGGTTGAAGAAACGCTGAGCACGCTCGATGATCTGGTTCGTGCAGGCAAACTTCGCTACATCGGATGCTCAAACTTTTCAGGCTGGCATTTGATGAAGTCGTTGGCGGTCTCCCAGCGCTACGGCTGGGCTCGCTATGTGGCCCATCAGGCCTACTATTCGCTGATTGGCCGCGATTACGAACACGAATTGATGCCGCTAGGCTTGTCTGAAGGCGTGGGCTGTGTGGTGTGGAGTCCGCTGGGATGGGGACGTTTAACGGGTCGCATGCGTCGCGGCCAACCTTTGCCGTCAAATTCACGTTTACAAAGCCAACTTGCGCGGGACCGCGGCCCTCAAGTGGATGATGAGTATGTGTACCGCGTGGTTGATGCGCTTGACGTCGTGGCCGCCGAAACAGGGAAAACCATTCCTCAGATCTCGTTGAATTGGCTTTTGCAGCGCCCCAGCGTGGCCACGGTGGTGATCGGCGCACGCAACGAAGCGCAATTGCGCGACAATCTGGGCGCCGTGGGTTGGAAGTTGTCGCCGCAACAAATCAGCCTGCTGGACAACGCAAGCCAACGCCCAAAGCCCTATCCCTACTGGCATCAAGACGATTTTCGCGAACGAAATCCGTCTGCGGTGTGAGCGCGCACCTGTTGTGGCGCTAGAAGCATCTGGGGCCGACGATCGACGTAGTGTATCTACCTTGTGCCACGCCGCGTTGCGAACCCGGCTCACGCAGCCGCGTTCCGCAGGTCTCGAGTTTTTTTTCAGGGTGACCGAAAATTTTGTCAGGCGGTTGTTAGCTTCCGCACCAATGGGTGAGGAACAGTGCCGAAAATGACCGTCACCCTCACGCCACCGTTGGATCAGTGCACGACCGAACCCATGTCCAAGGGCCGGCTTTACGATGAATACTTAGAAGCGGTTGAGCGCTGGGTTCGAAGGATAGGGGGGCCACGCGACGACGAGGAAGACATGGTTCACGAAGTCTTTGTGCAAGCCTTTCATCAGTTGCCTCGATTTCGCGGGGAAGCCAAATTGGGAACCTGGCTCTTCGTGATCACCGAAAGGGTTGTTTACCGTCGGTTGAAAAAGGAGCGGCGCCGGCGATTCGTTTCACGGCTCTTGTTGCACGAACCGCCCATCGCTGAACATTTGCCAGCACCTTCCGCAGAACTTGAAAGGAAAGAAGACACCGCAATTCTGTATGCCGCTTTGGAGCGGATTCCTCAAAAGTACAGAACCGTTCTTACACTTTATGAGCTTGATGGCCTTCGGGGCGAAGAGATTGCCGCATTGACCGAAATCACCGTGGCGGCTGTCTGGGCGAGGCTTCACCGAGGACGTGCCTTGCTCGAAAAGGCCCTTAACGGTCTGGCCTTCAAAACCCAGTTTCGGGCGCAAAGTTCGGCCCCTAAGGGAACAAAATCATGAACATTTCAAAGCAGCCGCAACGGCTAAAAGATATGCGTGATGAGGGCAAAGAAGCAACAGCGCTGGCACCTCGCTTCATCAGGGCGGCGATGCCCCTGGACCGGTTTACTGCCCCTGAAATTGCCTTGCTCCGCCGCAAAGCGCTCTCGGCGCCCGCTCCGGCACCGCGAATGAGGAAGCTGGTCCCCGTGTTGTGCGCTTTGTTGCTTTTTGTGAGCGGAGGCGTTGTGGGCGCAGCGTTGAGCGGCTGGCAGAAGACCCCCAATGCCGCGTCGACCATAAAGCCGACAACGGCACCGTCGAATGCCGCATTGACCAAGCGAGCGCCTAAAGGCAAAAGTGAGATAGCTATTGTTGTTGCCCCCCCCCTGGATCAGCCTGCGGCGAAGATCTCGCCCAGGACGCCCAAGCCTGATCGACATCGGACGTCGTTTGGTGCGCGAGAAGAGCCGAAAGTGGTTGACCTCGCAGCTCCTGCCACACCCCAGCCAAATGCCGAACTGCAGAGCATTCAAAACATCTATGCTGCGCTAAAGCTGCCGGGCGATGCGAACAAAGCCCTCCGGCTGATCGAATCGCATGCAGCTGCATTTCCGACGGGCGCTTTTGATGAGGAGATTTCAGCGGCTCAGGTTCAAGCGTACATGCTGATCGACAACAAGCGAAAGGCCTTACAGACGCTCCAGACGATTCTTGAAACTTCGTTGCGTGCCGAGCAACGCCTACTGCGCGCGGAGTTGATGGCCGAGCTGAGTGACTGCGGCAGCGCACGCGCGGATTTTACAAGGGTGTATGAAACCAGCGGGTCGGCCACACTTCGTCAACGGGCGCTCATTGGCCGTGCTTCCTGCTGGCGCACCGATGGCCACGATGAGCAGGCACATAAGGACTTCTTAGAGTACCTGGTCCGGTTCCCCGAGGGACCGCACGTGCGCGCAGCGCGTGCTGCCATCACCACGCGGAGCGCCCGCAAATGATCAGACAGCGGCTGTTGAGTCACGCATCTGACGCAAGGATTTGCCCACTGCTGATCTGCCTCTTGTTTGGTCCTTTGGCTCAAGCGTCTGACGGCTTTCGTATGCAAGGCGGCGAATGCCCGCAGCAAGTGGACGTTCAAGAGGCACTCGTTGCTTTAGGCGTTCCGTTGCGCCACGGCATGCTGCGAATCTTGGAAAGTGAAGAAGAGGTGACGCTGGTCTGGGAAGACGCCAGTGGCGAGGACGCACAAAAGCGGGTGCTGCCGCAGCTTGAGGACTGCCGTGAACGCGCGCAGGCGGTGGCCATTGTGTTGACGGCGCTGTGGTCAACTCCTGCCCTTCCTGCGGATTTGTCTGCCGATGATCACGCAAACGTCCTGCTCCCTGGCGCGTCCGCTACTGTACCCACTGCGCCGGAGTCACCCATGAGTCTTTCTCTTGCAGCCATGGCTGTCGCGGACGGCGATCAGTTGGGTTGGGGAGGCCGCACAGATGTTGTTTGGCACCGACTTGCCGGGAACTTGGGAATGGCGGTGGCGTTGGAAGCCACGGCCCCGCGAAGCGTGCGGGTTGGCCAAGGGGACGTTCGCTGGAATCGCCTGTCTACTATGTTGGGTCCAGCCGTCAGCTTCAATCCTTCAAGACAAACAACTCTGGTCTGGGATGCGATGTTGGCGCTTTCGCTCTGGTTGGCGCGCGGCGACGGTTTTGCCCTAAATCAGAGGAACTTCTCTGTGGCTCCAGGTGGCAGTTCCGCATTGCGTGTCGGCACCCCCCTGTCCACCGCAAACGCGTGGCTGGAGCTTCGGGGTTTGGTTTGGCCCGGAACAAGGACCTTTGAGGTGACAAGTACGGATCCAAGTCACGTCGATCGCAAAGCACTGTCGCCTTGGGAGCTGCAACTTAATCTTGGAATTGCGTTTTCCGTCAGGTGAGGATCACGGCAAGCACAAATGCCTTCAGGAGAAAGACATGAATCAAATACCCAACCGCTTCTGTTTGTGCTTAGGCTTGTGGCTTCCGATCTTTGTTGCCTCATGTAGTGACGTCATTCACGTAGGCCATCAGGTCGATGTGAAAGGTACTCAAGACGCAGGGGCAGCGGATGCAACAGCTGTGTTGCCTACAGATGACCCTGAAGCTCGTTTGGAGCCCGCAACGCCGTCATGTACAACCGTTGCGCTAAAATTCCCGGAGGCGGCAGAGGGGGCGCCTCGCTTTCTCACTGTCACTGAGCTGCGCAATACATATGAGCGGGCACTGCCTATAAAACTCCCAGATCTAGAGGCCCCAGAGCGGATCTTTTTGCCGGGTGCTCATATGCGATGGCTGCTCAAAACCGCCCGCGCTGTGGCTGCACAAGCACTTGGTGACAGTGAAAATGTCACTGACTGCGCGATACGCGAACACTGCACGGGGGCGATTCTCGGTCTCATTCGGGATGTGTGGCGGCGTCCGGTTTTGGAATCCGAGCAGAGTGCGCTTCTGGCGCTTTACCAGGAAGGCTACGCTTTGGGAGGGCGCGACGAAGGCAACCTATGGATGTTGGAGGCCGCCCTGATGTCGCCGCAATTCTTTTTGCGCATGGATTTTACGAACCAGTTTTCGCCTTGGCCGCGCGAGGCTTACGCGAATCGGCTGTCCTACGCGTTTGCGGCAAGCCCCTATCAGGCTTTGCATTTGGACACTCATCTTGTTGCAGAGATTTTTGAGCAACCCGCCGCGGTGGTTGAAACACATGACCTGCTAAAGAATGTGGAGGCTCGGAAGTCAATTTCTCGTTTTGTTCAGAAGTGGCTGAGGATTTCTGAGCGCGACTCTGCTGCTGCTCGGGACCATTTTGAAGATTTGGTATTCAACCGCG
>JBBSJE010000151.1:0-15438 GCA_038257535.1 Polyangia bacterium | reverse complement strand
CCGGGTTCGAGTTCGGGTGAACGTTGGGATGTTGCGGCGCCGCTTGGTTTCGACGCAACGGCGGGCCGTGGAAAGCTCCGCCTGGAACAAAGGGCGCCCCCCACAGTTGGTTGTAACCCACGCCGTACCCTAGGGCTGGTTGTTGCACAATCACTGTGGTCCCTGCCGCCGCCGCAGGCTCGGGCGGGGGTGCGGAGCGACGTTCGGGCTCAGGTTCGGGCGCGGGCCCCCAACTCAGCATCTCGGCCGGCAACGGAACGTGTTTGATGGCAGGGGCCACCCTTCGCGAGGCCGCATACCGGCCGCGGGCGTAATGAAGCGGGTAATGCTCGCGGAAAAAGTGCACGAAATAGGGGTAATAGACCCGAAACTCGGCATCGAAACCGCCGCCCCAATAGTAGCGGTTGGCGATGCGCTGCATGTAGGGCGAGGGCATCCGAAACGCGTGGTTGTGAGCGCCCTCCTGATAACACCAGCCACCGCCTTTGGCAGCGGGGAACGGGTGCATGCCCGAAAACGCGTACAGATCTTGAAACTGCCCGAAATCGCTGGGATCGCCGGTGAAGTGGTAACAACGATTGTCGAAACCAAAAAGCCTGAGGTCCAGCGGCGATTCGGGATGGTTGTGAGGCTGCGTCTCGTTGTGCCATCGGGGGGCGTTTTCGGGCGCGCCTTTGGCCAGGGTAAAAGGATGCGCGCCCGCATAGCAGTGTGCTCCCTTCGCAACCTCAATGGCGGCGCCTTCCATCAAAGGGGGAATGGCCGCTTGCCAATCCCCTGACAAGCCCACCATCGCCGGCACCCCGCGGTCGTCGCTGGCACCCAAGGTGCGCACGATGGTTTGGCCCAACCCCGCGCTGGGAAGGCCCGCAGCCGCCATGACGAGGCCCGCCCAAAACCAAGGTCTGTGCCACGGGGTCCGGCGCGCGGTGCTCATAGATTGAGTGTAAAGCGGTTTCACCCCAGGTGCCGGTTGCGTGCAAAAACGCCTCGAACGAAACCTGCAACACCCAACACCCTAAAGCGGTATCCTGAAATGCCCCGGTGAATCAGCTTTTTCACACCCTCTGCCCAAGCCTAGCCCGGAAGGCCTGCGCCACCTTGTACGCCGTCTGGTTGGCTGCCTTGGTGGCGTGCCAGGTGACGAATCCGGCCTACAACATTTCCGGACGGGACGCGGACGATGTCGATTTGGCCGACGCCCCGATCGTGGAGCAGGAGGACGCGCGGCCACCCGGCTTTGATGCGGAGATCCCCCCCGCAGACGTTTTCGTCTCGCCCGATGTAATGCAGGACGCGGGGGCGGTGAGCTTGATGTTGCAGGGCTGCGATCCCGCCGATCCAGACCTGCTGTTGTGCCTGCGCTTCGAGGACAATCTTGCAGATCAGTCAGGCAAACCGCACACGGTGCAAGGCCTGGCGCAATTTGTGGACGGCGCCAATGGTCGTGCGCTTGACCTCGGGGCGTCGGAATTGCTTGCCAGCGGCGATTCCGCGGCGTTTGTGGTGTCTCGCTTTACAGTGGAGGCTTGGCTTCGAGGCGCGGTGGCATCCACCCAGGGACCGGCGCTGTTGTTTCAGGCTACGGACATTGTATCGCTGTGGGTGGAGCCAAGCGGGCTCGTTGTTTGCCAACTGGGCGGCGCCATGGGCTCCAAGGTTAGCGCCACACCGTCACCAGCCGGCCTCACGTGGAAATCGCTGGCCTGCACCTATGACGGCACCGAGCTGGCCATCTTCGCCAATGGCTTTGTGGCGGGCTCTCGCAACGTGGGGGCCTGGACGCCAAGCACCAGCGCGGCGCACGTGTATATGGTCGAGCGATTGGGGTTTTCGGCATGGCAGAGCGGCCATTTGGACAACGTTCGCTTTTGGCGACGACGGTTGTCGCCGCGGCAATTGTGGCTGCCGTAGACGAGAATCAAGGCACGGGCGCGGCCTCAAGCCCTGTCAGATCGATCTTCTTCCAAGCGCCGGAATGAAAGCGGTACCAGAATATCAAGGCCAACAAGCCCAGGTAGCCCAGCATGCAAAGCAGCGCGCCCACGTGGCCGTGGTGGCGAACCGCGACCACAAAGTAGGCGATGGGCATAAACACAAGCCAAGCCAAGACGAAACGCGCCCACAAGCACCACGTGGTGTCACCAGCCGCGCGCAACGTTTCGCTGATGCTGATGACCACAGCGTCGAACAGCTGCCAACAAGCGGAAAGCGCCAGCATGGTGCCACCCACAGCCAGTAGGTTTGTTGGGTCGCCCTGTCCGGGCGCAAACACACCCATAAGCTTCGAAGGAAACGCCAAGTAGAGGATGCCAACCCCACCTTGCCAAATGGCCGCAATCGTCAACGTGCGTTTGAGCACCAAAGGAACTTTGTGCTTGTGGCCTTCGCCTATCGCTTGCCCGGCCAAAATCGCGCCCGCCGAACTCAGGCCAAACGCGGGCATGAAGGACACTGAATTGATTTGCATCACAACCATAAATGCGGCCAACACCGTGGTGCCCAAGTCGGCCACGATCACAGTGATGAAGATCCAAAACGCCGAGAACTCCAAAAACCAATTGAACCCGTGCGGAACGCCAAAGCGCAACATGCGCAGAAACTCGGAGACGCGAAGGTTGAGCGGACCTGGCACTTTGCCCAACACTTTGTGCGTGAAGAATGCCCACAGCAGAAGTGCCAAGCCCATCCAGGTGGCGATCACGCTGGCCCACGCTGCACCCACCACGCCCAAAGCGGGGGCACCCAAGTTGCCGCCGATCAGCAGGTAATTCAAAAGCACGTTGAAGATCATCGCGATGATCCCAGCGCGCATTTGTAGCTGGGTGTTGCCAAGACCACCAAACCAATTGCCCAAAACTTCCGTGGCCACCACCGCGCCCAGCGATGTGAACCGGATCGCCAGGTACGCACGCATGGGCTCACGAACTTCGGGGGCGTAAGGGAACCAGGACAAAAACTTGTCCACACCCAACATGGCGCCAAAGCCAAGAACAAAAAACAGCACAGACAAAACCAAGCCGTAGTAGCCGTAGCGGCGTGCAGCGGCTTTGTCGCCGCGGCCTTGAAATTGCGAGGCAAAGCTTTGCACGATGTAAGCCAGGCCCATGGGGAAGATCACCATGGCGAAAAAGTTTAGCGACCCCGTGGTCACAGCGGCCAAGGGCGATTCGCCCAAGGGTGCCGTCATCAGTGCATCGGAGAATCCAATCACCGACTGGGCCGAGCGCGCCAAAACGATGGGCCACGCCAGGCTCAAAAGCGATTTTAGCAACGAAGGCACTGCGGCCTGAGGGGACAAAGACGTCATACGAAGGCCTCAAAAAAGGAAAGCGCCGCAAACTTTGGGCAGCGCAGAATAGCAGCCGCAAGGACGTTGTCAGAAGGCGCGGTCGGGCGGCAAATCAAGCTGGTTTTTGGGCAGGCCTGTCCACCACGTGAATTCAACGCCCACAAAAACGCCCAGGGCGTCCAGTGGCGAGCCGGGCAGGAAGCGAAACCGCAACGCCGGGCTAATGGCAAAGCCGCCAGACAGCGGTTTGCGGTAGGGGAAAAAATCATAAGCAAGACCCAGCGTTGTGTAGGCGCCGTAGGCCCCATCGGTTTTGTCGTCGGGGTTGATGGGATCTTTTTCAGTGACCCGCACGATTCCTAAACCTGTGCCGGCGGAAACGGCCAAGGTTTTCCAGACGCGAAGCTGACCTTCGAGCACGAACAAACCACCGAAGATGACTGAGTCTTTCGAGTTGGAGCTGCGGCTGCCCTCTAACAACATCATGCCAAAACCAAAACGCGAGTTTAGCATTTGTCCTAAACGCAGACCCAAACCCGCGGCGGGGCGAACATCTTGGGCTTTGCCTCGGTCCCATACCATAAGGGCGCTTATGTGCGGACTTAGCGAAACATAATATCCCTGTCGCGGTGAAGGTTGTTCCAGTTCACTCGCGGCTGCGTGGCGAATGGAAGCGAAGGCCGATGTCGCCACAATCAAGGCCAGGAGCAACGTGCGCAGGTTGGTGCGTGTCATGACGTGTTCCCTAGAACTCGGCGCGAATGCCCACGATGGTCAGCAGCGGCAGTCCTTGTTGCGGGCGAGACAGGCGGTAGTTGTAGTTGTACTGCTGGCCCTCTGGATTGGAGCGATTGTAGGTGTTTTGAATGTCGAGGTACACGTTCAGCATCCACCTGTCGTAAACCCAACGCTTGTCGAGTCGAAGGTCGAGCTGATGAAACGCACCCAACCGGCTTGAGTTTGTTGCGCCAAAAATGGGGTCGTAACGGTCGCTGCTGGCATTGAAGACGGCGCCCTGGATGGGTGTGCGGGGGTTGCCGCTCACAAGCCTAAAGCGGCTTCCGATTTGCCAATTTCGCGGCAGAAGGTACGACCCAATGACAGTGAGGATGTGGGGTTGATCAAAATCGAATCTGCGGGCGGCATTGGCGCCTGAATCCGTTCGCTCGGCGCGCGACAGCGTGTAGGCCAACCAGCCTGAAAAGTTGTTGGTGAATTCATGCCGAATCACGGCTTCCATACCGTACACGCGGCCTTCACCTTTGTTGTCATAAACCAACCCGCGACGCGCCTCGCCTTCGCCCACCACTTCGTCGGTGCGGCTCACTTGGCTGTACAGGTCTTTGTAAAAACCCGTGATGTCGAAGGTCAGGTGCGGCTGCGGCCGCACTTCAACACCTGCCGAGTAGTGGGCTGCGCGTTCCGCTTTGAGATTGGGGTTGCCAAAATCCACCGAGGTTTCGTCAGGCTGGGGGGCTTGCGCGAACAACCCCACGCCCCCCTTGAGCGTAACCAGATCTGTGACGCTGTAGCGGGCCGTGGCACGCGGCTGAAATATCGATTCCTTGACCTGCGAGAAGTGATCGGCTCGGACGCCCGGAAGCAGAAGTAGCTTGTCGGTCACGCGCACCTCCGCTTCCGCAAACACGGCGGGCTCGTAAAAGTCGTTGTTGCGAAAATCGGCGGTTCGCGTGTTCGACAGATCGAAGTTCCCTATAGGTTCGCCCTCTTTGGGTGGCAAAGGCAAGCGAATGAAACCTGTGGCGCGGCTAAACAAGAAGTCAGCACCGTAGCGCAGCGCCAAACGATCGCTGATCTTCTGCTCGATGGTGTTGCGGATTTGGCTCACGTAGACATTGAGATCAAAGATCAGATTGCCAACGTTGAAATTGAACCAGTTGCGCCCCTGCGAGATGCGGAAGGTATTCGAGAAGTTCGGGTTGGGCACATAACGCCACGTGGTGGCTGAACGGTAAAACGTTGTGGTGGCGGACAAGTTGTTGTCGGTGACGGCGGTGTCCAGATCCGCCGGGTTGTTGAACAACAAGCGCAGCTTGTCATCCGAGCCAAAAAAGAAAAATCGAATGTCATGCGCTGGCGCTGGCCGGTAGTTGGCCAGCAGTTGGTAATCGTAATAGCGGGGCGCCGCCACAACATTCACGGAGGCGTCGTCAGGCACCACCGCGTTGATGATGAAGTCAATGTAACTGCGGCGCCCGGCTACGGCGATGCTGCCTTTGTCGCCCAGCGGAACCTCCAGATACACACCGGTGTCCAAGATGCTGACGTCGGCATAACCGTTGAGCTGCTTCTTGGTGGTTTTCTTGGTGCGCACGTCGATCACGCCGCCTGTGGCACGGCCGTATTGCGGCGCAAAGTTGCCAGGGTAAAAGTCGATGCCGTCCAACATGCCGATGGGCAGCACGCTGCGCAGTCCACCAAAGTGATAGATGATGGGCACTTCAACCCCATCCACGAACACGCGCGTGTCTTCAGGGGCTGAGCCGCGCACAATAATTTGGCCGCTGAACGCCGGAGTGCGCGCCACGCCGGCAAAGTTTTGAATCACGGCCAAGGGATCCCCGGCGGTTCCGGGGATCTTGTCGATCTCCTTGGCAGAGATCACGGTGCGGCTCACTTCTTTGCGCGGCCGGCTGGCGGTCACGGTGACGTCGTAAGGGTTATAAGACGCGCGTTCGCCGTAGTAGGTGACGCGCACGACCTCTTGGGGCGCGATGTCCTCGGTCGTTCGAAACGGGTAGTAGCCCGGCACTTCAATCAAAACCTTCCACGGGCCCTCGGGAAGTTCGTAAAATACGAAGTTGCCCTGCTCGTCGGTGGTGGCTTCGTACCCCACCGGGGGATCAACGTCGTCGCGAAACACCGTAACCAGCACACCGGGCATGGGCACGCGCGTGCCACGCTCAAGCAGCACACCCGAGAAGTTCACATCGCGCTCTTGCGGCGGCGCTGGCGTGGCCGCGGGCGCAGGTTCGCCCGGCACATCGACTGGGGGCGTCGCGGGCGTTTCCACCTTTGGTTTAAGCGTGAATCGGTACTTGTACCCCAGTTGAACGGCGATGGGCTTGCCATCAACTTCGGCCGGCTCAAATTCAAAACTTTGCGCCGCCACCATGGCCGCTTCCTCGAAGCCCACGTCCGGCGGAGTGGCTTCGGCCACGCTCACAGAATCCACCAAGCCCTTGTCGTTGATGTCGAGCAGCAGTGTAACCTCGCCCTCGATGCCTTGCTCGTTGGCCGCGGCGGGGTATTCAGCTTCCACAAACTTGGTTTGTTTCGGAAGCTTGCTGAGCTTGGACACATCCAAAGCGTCGCGTTGGTCCTCGGACTCTTGCGGCACAGGCAGGCGGGCGCCCCCAGTTTCAGGGCCCTGCGCATGGGCTGCTGCCGAGTGGCAGATCGCCAGCGCTATGGCCCCATGCAAGCAACATCGATGAATATGGCGCAAACTCATTCCGGCACCACCAAGTTTGCAAGTCCACTTGCCCAGCTAACGCCGCCGCGGTTGTCGCGTATGATCACAAACAGGCGCGCTGTGGCGGCGGGATAATCTTCCATGCTACCAGGCGTCCACTTGCTCTTGCTTGCGTCCGCAAGCAGCACCACGCCATCAATGAAGCTTGTGCGCTCAGGCGAAGTGCGTCCCGATTCCACAAACCACGTCAGGAACAGTCGTTCCTTGGCCGCCAGCGGCTGGCCCATTTCGTCTTTATCGGTGTAGGGCTCGGATTGTTCGGGGGTGACCACGGCTTTGAGAGAGGTGGCTTTCTGTCGCGGCAGCATCACGCTGTTCGTGCTGTCAAAAGCCACGTCGAAGGTCTCATCGTTGTCTTCGTTCAGCTTGAAGGTGGCGGCGAGCCCAACGATTTGTGGGTTGGTGTTGGCGGGGGCTTGTGCGTCCAGCCGCAGGTGCAGCGTGCGCACCGAAACAACCTCATCACCCGCCGCATTTACAACCAGCCTTACCTGAACCGGAAAGCCAAGCGTGCAGTCGATGATGGCGGGCGGTGCCCCGGCGTCTGCAGCTGCGCCCGCATCCGAAGCTGCGCCCGCGTCTGCAGCTGCGCCCGCATCCGAAGCTGCGCCCGCATCCGGAGCTGCGCCCGCATCTGAAGCTGCGCCCGCGGGCTGGTCGGTTCGGCAAAATGGTTTGAGCAAAGCCGGATCAAAGCCCACCGTGAAACTTGCGGTGGGGCCTGTGCCCAAATCGTACGCCGGAACGGCTTGAGCCGCGGGACCCAGCAACGCAGCCAATTGTTCTTGGGGCAGCAGGCATGGGTAGCCATCGTTGGCCGCGCCCGCTAGCGGGCACCAAGACCATGCGTAGGTGACGGCTTGCCCCCCGGGCGTGTACACCAGCGGCGTGAGGGTCGTGGTTTCCCCAGCCCCGGGTATGACAGGGTTGCTTTGAATGGCCAACACGCGCAGCGCTTCAAGGCGGGCGAACGGCGGATAATCTTCCGTACAACTAAGCACGCCGAAAACAAGCGCGCCCGCGCAGGCGCTCAGGGTAACAAGCTTGCGGTTCATGGTTCTTCAAGTCGCCAGCGGTAGGTAAAGGTTATCGTTGTGTTCACGGCAACACCGTTTTTCTTTGCGGGTTCATACGCTTCAGACAGCGCCGTTTGTTTGGCAACTTCGTTAAATTCCGGGTACGGAGCCGCTTTGACCACCTTCACCGCGGTCACTTTGCCTTCGGTGTTGATCGACACCATCACCGTCACCTCGGCTTCAATGCCCTGGCTTTGGAGCGTTTCGGGGTAGGGCGCGTCGCCTGGCTTTTTGCGCTTGGCGGGCGTGAACACCAGTCCAACAGTGGGAATGCGGGTGGCGGCGCGATTGGGCGCTTCACTTGGATTTTCCACGATGGGTCCCGTGCCCACGGCGGCCACTTTGTTAGGATCGGCCGCTTTGTCGGCGGTGCGCCCTTCGCGCGTGTTGCCCACCGCAAACGCGGGCCCTTCGCCACCTTCAACGGTAGAATCCAAACTCAAGCCCACCACGCGCGGCGGAGGCTTGCTCTCGGGCGGCGGAGGCTCCGCTTTCGGGGGCGGCGCAGGTGGCAGCCGTTCTGGCTTGGGTGGGGGCCGCTCTGGCTTGGGTGGCGTGGGCTCAGGCTCGGCAGCAACTTCGGCTTCAGGCGCGGGCTCCGGCTCGGGCGGAGGCGGTGGTGGCGGTGGCTCGCGCACTTCGATGGCGATGTCCTGCTCTTGTCTTTCCGCCTTGTGACTGGTGCGACCCAACAGAACGCCCATGCCCACAACGGCGGCATGCAACAGCAAGGCTGCCAGCAGCCACGCCATCACATTGGCGGCTTGCGCCCCCGTGCGGCTTTTGTGATTGAGCGGATCGAGCGCTTTTTGCTGCGGGGTGAGCGGCGCGGTGGTGGCGTGGGCGATGCGCGCGCGCGCCGCCCGTCGCGCTTGCGCCTTACGCGCAGACAACGCCAAGCGTGGGGATGTTTCCCGGCCACGTTGGGTTTGTGCGCTGGTGGGTTCCATAGCGAACAGCTTGCCTACGGCGAAGGTTGCCCATCAGCGGGCACCACCGGGGGATTGCCGCGCTCGATGTCCAAAGCAAAGGCCTTGATGCCGTTTTGTTTCACCAGGTCGATCATTTCAACCACCCGACCGTATTCAACACCCTTGTCGCCGGCGATGACGGCCTGTGTTTTTGCGTCGGCTTGCGCGGCGGCTCGCACCAAACGTGCCGCCTCTTGCAGATTCGCCACCGGCTCACCATTGATCATCAACGGCCCCGTGCGCGGCACCACCACATTCAGGGTTGATTCCACGCGGCTGCCACCCGAGGCGGCTTTGGGCAATTCCACCTTCAAGCTGGCGCGCACGATGGTGGCGGAGGTGAGCATGAAGATCACCAGCAACACCAGCACGATGTCTACGAAGGGAATGATGTTGATGGACGCCAACGGTCCTTCGTCATCTTCGGTGGTATCTAACGAGGCCATGCGCGTGTCTCACCTTGATTCGATTTTGCCGCTGCCATCAGTGGCTTTGAGTTGCGCCAACACCACCCGGGACAACATCTGGCAATCGGTAACCGCTTGCTTAACGCGGCCTTTGAACACGTTGTATGCAATGACCGCGGGAATTGCGACCAGCAAACCCACAGCCGTGGCAATCAACGCCTCGGCGATGCCTGCCATCACCGCGGTGCTGGCGTCGGCCATGTTCGCGGCCAAATCGCGGAACGACCGCACGATGCCCAGCACGGTGCCAAACAAACCAATGTAAGGCGCGTTGCTGGCCAAGGTGGCCAGAAAGCTCAAGCGCTTTTCATAGCGAGCCTTCTCTCGCCCCAGCGCGCCCGAAATCAAATCTTCCACCGATTCAGGGCCTTTGTCCGCCGCCTGCAAGCCCACCAAAACCACGTTGGTTTCTAAGCTGTCGTGCTTTTCCATCAAAGCGGCCGCGCCCGCGAAATCACCTTTGCCCAGGCGCGCAGAAAGCTGCAGCCGCAAGTCGTCGGTGTCCACCCGTCGGCGGCGGTAAAAGGCAAACCGTTCCACCATGACGGCGATGGACGCCACCGACAAAAACAGCAGGAGGTACAGCACCCATTCCGACTCGAAGATGGGCAGCTGCAACAGCGATTCAACAAGGCGAGAATTCTGGTTCATAAGTCAGCTTGGGAGTGATCTTCGACCCAGGGGGCCAAACGCGTCGTGGATACCGGGTGAGATGCCGGCCAAATCGATTGTGTGCAGGCTGCCTGGCGCGCCACGCGGGACGCCTTGCGGGCGGCATTATTCAAATTTGATCAAACGCCGTCAAGGGTCCGTACAGGCTTTTGCCATGACGTGCCGAGGCGTGAAGCGAACACCTCGACTTCATTGTGATTGTTGTGCAAATGTTTGGTGCGCGCCAAAGCGAAGCCAAAGCCATGCAGCCGTGCCGCGAGGGGATGCACCAAGCCGTGGTTGTTGATGGGCCCCTTGAATTTCACGGTCACCACCAAATGTTCGCAGAGACCTTGGCTGGCCCAGCGTTCAATCAACTCGATTGAGCGGGGCGGGGCGCAAATCACGTCGCAAAGCAGCCAGTTCACCGGTTGCGGCGGGGTGAACGCGAAGGCGTCGCCTTGAATTTGCGTCAGCGCCGGGTGGCCGGCGGCGGGGGCAGCCAATGGCGCGCGGTCAACCGCTGTGACGTGGGCGCCGCGCTTGAGGGCGGTCCAAGCCCAACCCCCAGGCGCACCTCCGAGATCCACCACGGTTTCGCCTTCGGCAGGGGCGCGACCTAGCCAAGCGAAGGCCTCTTCGAGTTTGCGGTACGCACGAGACGGGGCCTGTCGATCTTGCTTCAGGGGCGCCAATCCCGCCGGCCAAGGCGCCACCGCGAAGCCGCCCTCTGCCAACGCTGGCGGGGGCCCGCAAGAAACCACCGCCGAGCTGTGGCCCACCAGCGCCACCTGCACCACCGCCGCGCCCTGCGCCCACGCGCGGCCAAGCGCCGGTGGCGTTTGCGAGGGAAGCGTCGACGTTCCCTGCGCCCGCAAAGCAGCCTTCACGCCCGCCTCCAACGGCACAAGGTGCGCGCTTAAGCTGCGATATCTTTGCGGATGAGGTGTGAAAACGAACAAGCCTGCCACCATCCTGCCCGGATCAAGCCGCCCCCGGATCGCTTCAACAACCGCAGGCAACAATTGCGCTGGCGCTGAAACCTTTACCAACTGAGCCTCCGGCAAAATCTGCCGCGCGAACACGGGATCTGCCGGCGTTGGGTGCAACAGGGGGCGCGTGAGTAGCCCCGGCCATCGCGGGGACCGCACCGCCTTGGCGCCCGGCAGGCCCAACTCTGCTTCCAGCGCATCCTCGAATTCGGGCTCGGCCACAAATGCCGTGAACGAAGCGCTGGGAGAAGATGCGGCCACGCCTGGCCGCTATCAAGGAAACGGCGATGATGCAAGCGGCGCTTGGCTGTGCACCCCGTGAGCTTCTGGACGCAAACGCAAGCTTTTGCGGTTAGTCTGAAGCGGCCCGGCATGCGTATGATTTTGCCTTTGGCCCTGCTTTTTTCCCTGCTTTGGGCGGGGGGCGCCGTGCGTGCAGAGGCGCCAAACCCAGATGCCACCACATCCGGGGGCATAGCCGCCCCCGCTGCCGCCATAGGCATCGCCGCGTTGGGGCCCTATCAACGTGAGGCGGTGCAAAGGACGTTGCAGGCGCGCGGGCTGCAACTGGATCTGCAACCTGAAGGCAAACAGGTGGGGCGAATCATCGTGAAGAACTACGACGTCTTCGATGAACACGATGGCGCCCTCATCGCATGGACGAACATCTTTCATATGACCACGCGTGAAAACATCATCGCGCGCGAGGTGCTGCTGAAACCGGGAGATGTTTGGGATTGGGTGATAGCCGAGGAAACCCGTCGTCGGCTGGCGGATCCATTGTTCACAAGCTTCGTGGCTGTGGTGCCTGTGCGTTCGCACAAAGCCAACGAAGTGCACGTGTTGGTCGTGACCCGCGACATCTTTAGCTTGCGTCTGAACACTGACTTTGAATACCAGGCGGGCGTGTTCTCGCGGCTACACATCGAACCCGCGGAAAACAATTTTCTGGGCCGCCGCAAACGCCTGTCAGCGGTTTTGGATATGGACCAAGGGCGGTTCAGTGTAGGGCCCTCGTACTACGACAGCAACATCGGGGGTTCGCGTTGGCGGCTCACCACCGCCGCGCGCGCCTTGATCGGGCGTGACAGCGAATCGCTCGAAGGCAGCGAAGGTGGCCTAACGGTTGATCATCCGTTGTGGGCGTATTCGCGTCGTTGGGGCGCTTCGTTCTCCTTAGGGCATTTTGAAGGTACGATCCGCCGATTTTTGGGCACGAATCTGCGCCCTTATGACGATCCCAACTCGGCGGTGGTGGAGCAGGTGCCATGGACGTATCGCTACCGCAGCTTCAGCGGAAACGCGGCCGTCACGCACCAGCGGGGCCAGGCGGTGATCCAACGTTTTGGCGGCGGTTACAGCTTCAACCTGCGCCGCCCTTCAGTGTTCGAGGAGAACTTTGCGGGCATGCCCGATCTGCAGGTGGCATTTGTGCGGGATGTGCTTCCGCGTTCGGAAAGAGTTTCCGCGCCCTTCGTGAGCTATCAAGTGTTCACGCCACGTTTTGTCACCTTTCACGACGTCGATACGTTCGACCTGCCCGAGGACGTGTCGCTGGGGCCAGATCTGACGGTTTCGGCTTCGTGGGCATCGGCCGCATTTGGATCTGAGTCGAAGTTTGTGGGTTTGTCCGGGACTTTGGGGTTCGACGCGGAGATCGGTCGCCGCGGGTTGCTGCGTTTGTCCACGGGCGTGGCGGCGCGGCTCACTCGACTCGATGTCGTGGATCAGCGCTATTGGGCCTCGAGCTTCTTCGCCAGTCCCAAGCTGTGGGGCGTTGCACGCTTGGTGGTCCGCCTTGGCGTTGATGGTTTGATCAAGAACCAAGCCATTCGCAACTTGGACGTGGGTGGCGACAACGGCTTACGCGGGTATCCGATTGGGGCGTTCATAGGCCAATCATTGGCGCGCGGAAACGTGGAGCTGCGCAGCGCCGGTTTAAAGGTTGCCTTTACTCGCTTGGGGGTGGCCGGGTTCTGGGATTTTGGCCACGCGGCTCCGCGATTTTCCGAGTTGGTTTTGCATCACAATCTGGGCGCTGGGCTTCGCGTGCTGATCCCCCAGCTGCAGCCCACGGTGATTCGCATCGATTGGGCGGTTGCCACCCAGGGCCCCACCGCCGGTTTTCCGGGCCGGTTCACGGCGGGTTTCACGCAGGCGTTTTAGCGGCTTAAACATTTTCTGCGCTCAGGAAGCGGCTTAATATGCGCCCATGGCCATGGACCGACGCTACACGGTGATCTCCCCCTTGGGGGAAGATGTGCTGCTGCTCAAGAGCATGAACGGGCACGAAACGCTGGGGCGACCCTATCGCTACGAGCTTGAACTTTTGTCGGAAACCGCGAACATTAACCCCGACAAGCTGATGGGTGAGCCGTTGACCGTGGAGGCGTTGCTTCCCGATGGTAGCAAACGGCACTTCTGTGGGGTGGTCACCGCGTTTGCCGAAGCCGGCGCGTTGGGTAGGTATGCGAAGTTTCACGCTGTGCTGGAGCCATGGTTGGCTTTGCTGGATCTCACCGCCGATTGCCGCATGTTTCAGGCGAAGCTGGTCCCCGAAATTGTGAAGGCCACGTTTCGTGACCAAGGGTTTTCGGATTTCGAGGAGCGCCTGTACGAAACCTATCCCGAATGGGAGTACATGGTTCAGTATCGCGAGTCCGCGTTTCGGTTTGCCAGCCGGCTGTTGGAGCAAGAGGGCATTTATTATTATTTTCGCCACGAATCACAGCGCCATCATTTGGTGTTTGCCGATTCGCCAAGTTCGCATGAGCCCGCGGATGGCTACGAAACCATCGCATTTTTCCCGCCTTCGCCCAGTGAACGCCGCGAAGAAGAGCACATCAGCAGCTTTCACAGCGTGCGCAAGATCCAATCGGGCGCGTACGCGCTTAATGACTTCGATTTCAAGCGCCCCAAGGTAAGTCTGCTCACCAGCGTAAGCGACCCCAACGCGCACGCCAACGCCGGATTTGAGGTTTACGATTATCCTGGTGAATATACCGACACCAACGCCGGCAAAGCTTACGCCAAACGCAAGCTGGAGGAGTTGCATGCAGGTTTTGAACGTTTTGAGGGCTCTGGCAACGTGGTGGGCGTGGGCGTGGGGCAATTGTTCAAACTCGCCAATCACCCCAACGACGCGCACAACAAAGAGTATATGGTGGTCTCCGCGCGCTACACCGTGACCGTCAACGGATATGAATCGGGAGACGGGTTGGCGGAGGATTTTGTTTGGTCGTTTGCCGCCATCGATTCCAAGCGCCAGTACCGCACCCCGGCCGTAACGCCCAAGCCTTTGATCCGGGGCCCCCAAACCGCGGTGGTGGTGGGCCCTTCGGGCGAAGACGTTTGGGTGGACGAGTTTGGTCGCATCAAGGTGCATTTTCACTGGGACCGCGTGAGCGGCCGGAATGAAAACAGTTCGTGTTGGGTGCGGGTGTCTCAGGCGTGGGCGGGCGCAGGCTTTGGCGCCGTGATGTTGCCGCGGTTGGGGCAAGAAGTGGTGGTGGAGTTTTTGGAAGGCGACCCCGACCGTCCCTTGGTTACGGGGCGCGTTTACAACGCCGACAACATGCCGCCCTACAAGCTGCCCGACAACAAGACCCAAAGCGGTATCAAATCGCGCAGCAGCAAGGGCGGCGCCGCCGACAACTGCAACGAGATCCGCTTTGAGGACAAAGCTGGCAGCGAACTCGTGTTTGTGCAGGCTGAAAAAGACCTAGAAGCGCTGGTGAAGCACAATGAAACGCGCACTGTGCAAAATAGCCGCAGCAAGACCGTTGGCAATGACGAAACCTGCCAGGTGGGCAACAACCGCAGCGCCTCAGTGGGCAAGAATGAAACCATCACGATTGGCGAAAACCGCACCGAAAGCGTAGGCGCCGATCAAACCACCACTGTAGGCAGCAATCAGACGGTGAGCGTTGGCGCCAACAACAGCGCCAGCGTTGGCGGCAACAACAGCACCATGGTGGGCGGCGATGAATCTGTTTCAGTAGACGGCGGTCGCAACATCAATGTGGGCAAGAAGCGAGCGGAGAGCGTGGGCGACGCCGCGTCACTCACCGTGGGGGCCAACTACACGGTGTCTATCGCCAAAGACGAAAACCGCACGGTTGACGGCAAGCAAGACATCAAAATAAAAAAAGATGGTGTCATCGACGTTGGCAAGAAGATGACGATCACCGTTGGTGATCAACTTACCATCAAGGTGGGAAAGGCTTCTTTAACCATGAAGAAGGACGGCACCATCACGCTTGATGGCAAGGACATCAAGCTCAATGGTTCGGGCAAAATCAATGTGAAAGCGTCGAGCGACGTGGTCATCAAGGGCAGTAAAGTTAGCCAGAACTAGCGCCCTGGCTCTGTCGCCACAGCTCGGCCAGAACCACGGCCGTGGCGGCGCTCACGTTGAGGCTTTCCACCAGGCCGGTGCCGGGCACCATCAGATTCAAGTCTGCCAGGCTGGCGATTTCAGCGGGCAATCCAGT
>JBBSJE010000150.1:0-15559 GCA_038257535.1 Polyangia bacterium | reverse complement strand
GCGCGAAGCAACGATCGCGTGGGGCCAGTTGCGCCCAGCCCGCAGGCGTTGGCCTTGCTGATTCAAAAATTCCAAGACCATAGAGAAGCAAAAGTCAAAACGTGGCGGCAGCAATTGGCTGAGCTGACGGCAGCTAAAAAGCGTGTGGCCTTGTGGGGCACCGGATCGAAGGGTGTCACGTTTCTGAACGTGATTCCGGAAGCGCGGGCTGTGAGCGTGGTTCTGGATCTGAATCCCAACAAACACGGCCGCTACGTTCCCGGCACCGGCCATGTAATCACGGCGCCGCAAGACCATGCGGCCGGTAGCCTGGATGCCGTGCTGATCATGAACCCTGTATACGAATCGGAAATCAGGTCGCAATTGCAAGTCTTGGGACATAGCGCTCAAGTTTTGGTTGTTTGACCATGACCCGTGCTTCGATGGTACCGCCTCCCGCCATCACCAACCTGGAGGCAGATCGCCGGTTTGTTCGCCTGGCCGAATCCTTGGGGCATCGAGTGGCCGATAAGTTTGTGGGCGGCTACGTGGACTACGAATGGGGCAAAAGCCGACATCTGTTTGAAGCGTTGCCGGGCGGTGTCGACGGGAAGCAAGCGCTGGAGTTCGGCTGCCACATAGGCGCCTCGGCAATTGTGCTCGCCCAGCTAGGCGCGCACGTGACGGCATTGGATGTGGCTGCCCACGATCTTGAGCTGGCGCGGGTGAATGCACAACGCTACGGATTGGAAGACAAGATCGCATTTGAGCACGTGATTGACACCCGCACCTTGCCGTTTCCCAGCGCACGGTTTGAACTGATCACGTGCAACAGCGTGCTGGAATACGTTCGGCCCGAAGAACTGGGTGAGGTGTTGCGTGAGATCGATCGCGTGATGGCGCCAGGCGGGACGCTGATGGTTTTGGGAACCAGCAACCGACTTTGGCCACGTGACGTGCACACCAAGCGGTGGTTGCTCAACTATTTGCCCGAAACATGGCGCGCCGGCAGGGTGCGCAGCGTGAGCCCCTGGCGCATCAAGCGAGGCTTGCCTGATTACATCGACATGGGGGTGCTTGAGGGCGCCACAAGCTTTTTAGAAGCCAAAGCAAAATCCGGGTGGGGCCCGGCCAAGGTTTATGCGGCCTCACGGGCGCAAGCCGCCCTTCGTCACTGCAACGTGTCACTGGGCATGCTGGCCCATAGTTTCACCTTGCTGATGCGAAAGCCGAGCGCTTAAGCCCGCTCAGGTGCACGCCAGTGCCGTGGATAGATATCACCACGGAACATTCGTAACAGTAGCCGCGGCTTAAATGCGCCGCCCATTCCACGCGGCTTAACACCTGTGAGCAACGCTTACGCCTCCCGCCCCATACGATTGAGGGTCATTGGGCCTGCAGCCACGCACGGCCTCTTTGCAGTCTGGGGGAGTTTTATGAGGCGCAAAGCACTGAAATTGATAGCGAACCATCTTGCATGTTTAGGTTTTGCGGGTGGTCTCCTTTTGGCGGGGTGTACGGGCGATGGGGGTGGAACCTCCAAAACCGACGAGACGACCGACGACGGTCCCGTGATACCTCCCGTTGAGGATCTCAAGCTTGACCGCAACCCTGACCGACCTTTGACTTGCGCCGACCCCAGCAAGCCGGTCACGGGCAACACCCCGTTCGTGCGCTTGTCGACAACCGAGTACGCGAACACGTTGCGAGACCTGTTCGCGCCCTTGAAGATGGCAAATGCACCAGCCTTGCCCGCTGACACGCTACGCCCTGGATTTGCGCCCGACGATGCCTTCGCCGCTGCCAACGATTTGGTTGAAGCGCTTAGCTCGGAAGCCAACAGCCTAGGCGCTCTTGTGGCGTCGGGGCTTGACCAATTGGGTCTCAAGGGCTGCCCGCCCGCAAGTGCAGACGCAGAAGGCGCTTGTCTGGACTCGTTTATTGATGGATTTGTGACCCGGGTTTACAGACGCCCCGCCGAGGCCGACGAACGCAAAGCGATCGCCGATTTCTTTGCAAGTGCACGCAAGGAGGGCGACTTCAAGCAGGCCATCGGCACTGTGGTGGAGGGGCTGCTGCAAACGCCGCAGTTCCTTTATCGTCTGGAAATCGGCGGCGAGGCGCAAGGGGGGCGCGCCAAGTTGACAGGGTACGAGATGGCTTCTCGGCTGTCGTATCTGCTTTGGAACAGCATGCCCGACAGCGAGCTGATGAGCGCCGCGGGCGATGGTGAGTTGGACGAGGCGAAAGGCATTGGCAGCCAAATCAAGCGCATGCTCAAGGACGAACGCGCCAAAGTGCTTGCCAACGACTTTGCGGACGCGTGGCTCCACCTAGAACTTCGCATGCCCCGTGCCGCGGCGGCTTCGAAGAACAAACAGATTTTTCAAAACTATTCAGAGGCCGCCGCAAAGGACCTGGTGCACGGGCTGGAGTTGTTTATCGAAGACAGCCTCGTGGGAGACAAGGGCGGAATCCGAAAACTTCTCTCGAGCAGCACAGGGTGGGTGAACCAAAACACCGCCAGCATTTACGGAAGTGATGCAAGCAGCGCTGATTTAACCGCTGTGGAACTTGACGGGGAGCGACGCCGAGGGCTTTTGACTCAACCGGCTCTCATGGCCGCCTTGGCCAATGCCGAAAAACACGCGCCTGTTCGCCGCGGCATCATGGTTTTGGAAGGCATCTTGTGCCAAACCCCACCCTCGCCGCCTAATGGCGTCATTCCAGATCCACCGCCACCTGACCTCAGCGTCAAGCGCACCACGCGTGAACGCTTGGTCATTGAGCACGAGGGCCAAGGGGGCGCCTGCCAATCCTGCCACGAAGTGATCGATGGTGTTGGTTTCGCGTTTGAGAACTACAACGCTATCGGCCAGTGGCAAGACAAAGAAGACGGCATCAACATTGATTCTTCTGCGCTGGTTTCTGGCACCTACGACGTTGATGGTAACTACAGCGGCGCCGTGGAGATGATTGACAAATTGGCCACAAGCGAACAGGTGGCCCAGTGCTACGTGGAAACTTTTTATCGCTATGCCCTCGCGCGGGCCTTGGACGACGAAGATGGTTGCAACGTGGCGTACCTCACCGACCGCGTGCTGACGTCAGACGCCGATTTGCAGTCCTTGCTTGAAGGACTGACAGCCACCTCGGCCTTCCGCTACCGCAGCGCATTTTAACCCGACCAATGGCTAGATTTCGGAGCTGTACATCATGTCTATGACGTTAAACCGACGACGACTTCTGGAAACCTTTGGCATGGGTGGCGCGGCGTATTTTCTGCCCACTCTGCGCCCGGCACACGCGGCCACCCCGCCACAACGACTTGTCATCTTTTACACCCACCAGGGCACGCTGCCCTGGCTGTGGAAACCCAGTGGAACGCGCACCGATTTCCAATTGGGCCCGTTGCTTCAGCCTTTAGAGCCCTACAAGAAAGACCTCATCCTATATGACGGGGTTGATTTCAAGGCGCTGGAGCTGCCCAACGGAAAGGGCGGCCAGGACGGGCACGCCACCACGCAGGCCTGTTCGATGACAGCGAACGTTCAGATCAACCACACCACCGGCGACACAAAATCGCGCGGCAAAGGGCCTTCTTTTGATTGGTTCATGGGCCGCAGACTGGAAGCAGCCAATGGCGGCAAACCACCCACGCCATTTGCGGAGCAAAGGTATCGCGCGCACGATCGCTTGGGCGATAACCCTGGCTGGTACCGGCCACTTGAAGACGACAAGAATCAATGGCTTATCCCCTCGGTTGATCCGGGCCGCTCCTATGATGCGTTGTTTGGGGACGCGGTTGGGATGGGGTCCGGCGGAGGGGCGGTTGACAACAAGAAGATTCTTCAACGCAAAAGCGCTTTGGATTTCGCCGTCGGCGAATTCGGGCGCGTGGCCAACAAGGTGGGAAGCTTCGAGAAGCAACGCCTGGAGCAACACGCCGAATTGGTACGGGGCATCGAAAGGCAGCTGCAGACCCGTGCTGATACGGCCAAATCTTGCACGGCGCCGGGCCGACCACAGGGCCAACGAATGGCGGCTGGCAACTGGAACTACACCTGGAAGGGCTTCAGCGATCTGACCGTTGCGGCCTTGACGTGTGACCTCACCCGCGTCGTTTTCATACTTGTTGACGAGGTGGCGCCTAGCCTTTACGGCGGGATCAATTCGGGCAGCTTGGGCGGGATTGACAACCTGCACGACCTCGTGCATGCCATCAACGTCGACAAGAAAGAAAACCAAGACGCAAACCGCCTGAAAGTGGCCAAAGGCTACTACAACGCGCACACGCCGGTGTTCAAAGAACTTCTCGACAAGCTGTCGGAGGTCAAAGAAAGCGACGGCAAACGCCTGCTTGATCACACGGCGGTGCTTTGGTGTGGAGAGCTTCCGCAACCCGGACACTCACCGCACAACAGCAAGTGGCTGTCCGCCGGCAGCTGCGGAGGGAAACTCAAAACCGGGCAGTGGTTGAACTACGATGGTGATGGCATCGTGTGGTCGGGCATGCGCAACAACGTGCCTTCCAATGGCGATGTGTTCACCACGTTAGCCAAGGCCATGGGCGTCAACGAAAACTTCGGCGCTCAGGGCGCCACCAAAGGCCCCATCAGCGAAGCCTTGGTGTAGCCACAGCTAGGCCGCAGCACGATCGGACTGGGCCGCAAACACTTCCCGCAACACCCGCCCCTGCATCACCTCGGGCACAGGGATGCCCATAAGAGTAAGCATTGTGGGCGCCATGTCCAAGTTGGTGCACGAGGCGATTTGTTGCCCTGCCGCGATGCCGCGACCAAAGAACACGGCCAAGCCGCGCGGATCGTGCATGCCTTGCTTGGGTGTGGGCGCATCAATGGCAAACAGCTCTTCGATCGGAACCAGCTGACCGCCGGGAAGTCTGCACTGAATGTTGTGTTCCTTCTGCGCGAGGCCCCGCGGCGTCAGCGTTAAGATCTCCGCCGTTTCTTCAAGATTCAAAACCGGCTCCCATTGGCCCTGCACTTGGCGCTGCACTTGCCCCAATGAGTGCCTCAGGGTGGCCCGCTGAGCTGCATCGGCCACGCGCACATTCACTTGCGGAATCATGGTGGGCACAATGTCGCTCACGCCCTGGGCGTTCACTTGATTGAGAAACTGCCGAACGTCTTTGAACCGCACCACAATCTTGCCCTCTTTGTAGCGTTCGGTGACAAAGGGTTTTTGGCCCATGCTGGAGGCCAACACCAACACCGTGTCGTCATCGATCAACTTCACAAAGCGGCCAAGCAGCTCATCACACAAACGATACCCGTAGGGCACGGCTTCGCCGTAGTGCTGCTTTTCATCAGCGGGGCTGGGCGAAAGGAACTGGGCGTCTTGCCACGCGCGCCAGTAGTGATGCATGTAGTGAGCGGCGTGGTTGGTGTGCCAGGTGGCAAAGTCAGGGCGGTGTTTGCGATACTGCTGCGAAAAGAAGTCGAAGTTGACCAAAGGCTGCAAACTCACGCGGCGCCATTTGGTGTGTGGCTGAAGCTTTTCTTGCGCCAGCTGCATCGCAATCTGCGCGCAGGTTTTCGGCCGCAAGCCCAGGCGAAACAGCGAAGCCCCTTGCTTCAACATGTCGGTCCATGTCTCGTCTTCACCGGTTTTGTTATGAACGTGCGTGTAGCGTCGGTTGAGCGCTTGCACGGGTTCCAAGGAGATGGGAAACGTTTGGTTGCTGGGCGCAAACGGCCCCGGCACCACAAACCCGGGCACAGGCTTGGGCGGGTACGCGCCGATGCTGGCGAAAATGCCGATGGAACGGCCCGCTTCAACCGCGTAATCCCACACGCGGCGCGCGTTGATGGTGCCCCCATCTTGCTCTAACACAGCGGCGCCATGTACCTCACGCGACACACCCGTATGCAACGTAACCCACGTGATCCAAGGATCAAGATGTGGGGGCTCTTCCTGCGCAAGCGGCGTGGCCCAGGTGCCCTGCTGCCGCAGCCGCACAAAATTGGGCAAGAACTGAGGCCCGTGCAACTCCAACAGGCGGTCGATGACCATCCAGTTGATCTCATTGAATTCCAGCAGAAGAACTTTGTGCGCTTTCATGGCCACCTTGCAGCGCCGAGCATTTTATCGCAGATGCACCGCCAGCGCCCGGTTGCATCGCCGCAAACCCTACGAGCCCGGTGGCGCAGCGGCTTTCCCAGGCTTCCAATTTTGCAGCAAATCTTGCGCGTGATACCGCAGATCCCCCAGCAAGCGATGCCGACGGTGCCGCGCCGAACGCGCCAGCAGGCGCAAACAACGCGCCCGTTGCAATGGCGAAAGCGTCGCGTTTTGCAACGAACGCGTCAATTCCCAATACAGTTTCCAGTACGGAAACACCCGCTTGCCCTTGAGCCGCGGGTTAAACCAAACCGCATAGGATCGGTAATCGCCCTTGAAGCGAGCCATCGATTGCCCCGCGTGCCGACGCCAGATGAACAAAGGCTCGGGCACCTGAAAAAACCGTCCTTGCAACGCCAAACGCGCCAGCAGCACGCCATCACCGTGAGCGTAAGCGCCCATCTGCCCCACCCGCGTCAGCGCGTGTCTGCGAATGACTCCAAAGATCTCGTAACACTCGTGCGGCGACAGCAGCGCTTCAAAGCGCACAACGGGATCGGGCGAGTCGGTGGGCAAGTCATTGCGGTACACACCCTCATGACCAGATTCGCTGGTTAGCTGCACTTGCGTGTAGGCCAACACAACCTCCGGACGCTTGTGCAGGGCTTCCACACAGGCCGCGAGAAATCCTGGCTCTAGCCGGTCGTCGTGCGCGGCCCACTTGAACAACGGCGCGGTGGCAAGATCGAGCACGCGGTTGAAATTGGGTGCCGCCCCGATGTTGGTGGGGTTGCGGTGATACCGGATGCGTTTGTCACGGGCGATGTAGCTCTGCACCAAATCTTGGGTGCCATCGGTCGAAGCGTTGTCGCAAACGATCAGCTCGAAATCGCCAAAGCTTTGCCCCAGCAGCGACTCCATCGCCGCCGCAAGAAAGTTCTCGCCGTTGTAGACAGGCAAACCAACGCTTAGCTGGGTCATGGCCAACCCGAATAGATAACCAGAAAATCAAACTTTTTGCTACGCACGCCTCACCCGCGCAGGCTTTGCAGCCGATGAATCCGCCCAATGTGGGCAAGGACTTGCGCTTCACCGCCCCCCCCCACTACGCTGCAGACGCCCTTATGCGCATCGCCGTGGTGAATCAACCCTGGAGCCGGTTTCGGCCCCCTGTCGATCGCGCCGATTCCATCGCGATTTGGGCCTATCAGGTGGCCCGACGGCTGCCGGGCGCCTTCCACACCATCATGCTGATGCGAGGCAATCCTGGCCAGCCGGCTGCGGAAACTCAAGCCGGCATCAACTACAGACGCCTACCTTATTGGCCGAAATACCGGTGGTACGCGCCCCTGGAACGCGCGTTGGAAGCTTTGGGCTGGCAAGCGCCCGCGTTTTTTCATCCCGCCTACCATCGCTTTTTCGCCAGTTGGGCAGGTGTCGTGGCAGCGCGCGCACGCGCCGATGTGGTGCACATTCACAATTTCGCCCAGTTTGTTCCCCTGGTGCGCCGTCAACATCCGCACGCCCGCATTGTTCTGCATATGCACTGCGAATGGTTGTCACAGCTGCCCCGTGCGCATGTTTTGCCCTGGGTGGCGCAGTGCCAGGCCATCTGGGCCTGCAGTGACCATTTGACCCGTAAGATTCAAACTCAATTTCCTGAACTTGCCGCCCGCTGCCTCACCGTACCCAACGGGACCAATTTGTCTTCTTTCACCAGCGCGCGCCCGCCCAAACCACCTTCAGGGGAGATCGTGTTCGTAGGCCGGCTGTCGCCCGAAAAAGGCGTTCACCTGCTGATCGAAGCGTTTGTGAAGGTGGCCGATGCCCTACCCAGCGCGAGATTGCGGCTGGTGGGCCCCGACGCGCCCACGCCGCGTGAATTTTTGGTAGATCTGGATCCTTCACCGCAGGTTCACGATCTGCAGAGGTTTTATCCTGGCAGCTATCTAGCGCAGCTCAAAGCCATGATTCCCGAACGCCTGCGGCACCGCATCGAGTTTGTAGGTGAGCTGCCGCCGCATCGCTTGCCAGAGATCTACGCGCGCGCGCAGGTGGTGGCAAACCCATCTCTGAGCGAGTCGTTTGGCATGAGCTTGGTGGAGGCCATGGCCCACGAGGTGCCCGTGGTGGCGGCGGCAACCGGCGGCATGCCCGAGATTGTGCAAGATGCGGTCACAGGCCGCGTGGTGCCCGCCAACGACGCCGATGCGTTGGCAGCAGCGTTGAAACAAATTCTGCAGAATCCGAGTTTGGCGCAAGCGTGGACCCACGCCGCCAAGAAACGCGTGCACGAACGCTACGATTGGGCGGTTGTGGCCAAGCAGGTTCAACACGCCTATCAAGCGCTGGAGCGGGCATGACCAGCAGCGGCGCCACCATCGCGCGCAACAGCTTATGGTTGTTGTTGGACAACTTGGGCGGCACCGTCATTGCCCTGGTCACTTCGGTGGCGGTGGCGCGCATGTTGGGCCCCGAGAAATACGGACAGCTGCAGTACGTGCTGTGGATTGCGGCCATGGCCAAGTTGGTGGGCGAAATGGGCGTGCCTTTGGCCACGCGCAAATTCGTGTCCGAATACCGCGGTCGCGGCGACCTTCTGACCGTAAGCTCGATCGTCACAGCCACCAGCCGCTTTCAAGGCGCGATGGCGCTGCTCATCCCGCTTGCAGGCTTGGTGTTCGTGTTTGCGGCCTTGCCCCAAGAACATCAAAGCTACGCCAGCCTGGCGGCGCTTAGCTTGGTGCCAGCGTTTTTGATGGGGGTGCCCACCGCGCTGTTGTGGAGCACGCAAAACCTTTCGTTTGCCACATTCGCCTCGCTGCTGGGCTTGGCCACGAACTTCGTGGTGCTGATGGCGGCGCTGATCTTCCATTGGGATTTGCCGGGCATTGCCGCCGCGTTGTTGCTGGGACGGGTTGTGGATTACCTGGTGCGGTTCCGCCACTACCGGCGCGAGCGCCGCAGCTTGCCGCACCCCGCGCCCCCCATGGACCCAGCCTTGCGCCGCCGGCTGGTGCGCTTTTGTTGGCACCAAAGCGTGTTGCTAGCAATCGAAGTGGTGATCTGGAACCGCGCGGAAATGCTGTTTCTTGAGCGCTATTCCACCATTTTGCAAGTGGGCTACTTCTCGCAAGGCTTCAACTTGGTGCAAAACCTTATGCTGCTGCCCCGGTTGTTTGCGGCGGCGGCGGGTGCCACGTTGATGGTGAAGCAAGGCGCTTCACCGCAAGAGGTAGGCAAGCTCGGCGGCAAAATCTTGTGGGTGGTTTCCATTGTGTCGTTGCCGGTCACGTTTGGGCTGGCGGCGCTGGCCAGCCCCGCGCTGCGCACACTTTATGGTGACCGCTATCTCGACAGCATCACGCCGCTCACAATCATGGCGTTGTTTGGTGTGGGCCGTGCGCTGAGCTTCCCGTTGTTTGAAATTTTGTTTGCCACCGAAAAGCAGTCGTTCGTGGTGCGCTGGAGCTGCGTCATGTTGGTTCTGAACGTGGCTTTGGGGTTCTGGTGGATCCCCACAGGGGCGGCCATTGGCGCCGCGTGGGTTAAAGGCGTCACACAGGTGGTCACCATGGCCGGGCTTTGGATCTTCACCGCGCGGCAAACCAAGCTTGAATTCCCTATGGCGCGGTTTGCGCGCTTGGTGCTTTCGGCGGCCGGTATGTTTGTGGTGGTACGAATGGCGGTGGATCCACTCATGCCGGTGATGGGGTTAATCGTGGGCGTGCCTTTGGGTGCGCTGATGTTTGCGTTCTTCGTACGCTTGACCCGCACGTTGCACAAAGACGACACCGAATTCCTCATTGACCTACAACACAGGCTGCCCGGTCCTTTGCGCCGGCCCGCGGTGGCGTTTTTGCGGTTGTTGCGGCCAAGCGCTTGAAGGGGGGGGCATCTTGCCCAACATCACGGCGCGGGCTGTGCTTGCGTAAGCTGCTTGTAAACCACCCCCCAAAAGCGTCAGTTCGGTTAAGATGGTCGGTCACGCGGTTTGGAAGGAAGTGATCGTGATGCGCGCCTCGTTTGACATCTCCCGAACGGTTGGGCTTGTGATGGCGGCCCTTGTGTTGGGCGGCTGTGGCCGCGACCCGTTGCAGCCCGCTCATTCAACGCCTGCTCTCATGTGCCCCACAGGGGACGACTTGGAACGAGCCTTTGGTGTCTCTGCATTCGCTCTCTCCCCGGGGCCAAGCCCTTGCAGCTCTAGGGGCGCGGCTTTGTCAGACGCCAAAGCAATGCAGGCGCTTGTGACGTTTGCGTTGAACGAACGCAACGACGACGTCGCCGAAAAGTATGTTGCGAGAGGACTGAGGGCAAGATCGGATTCCGACCGACGGGAAGTTCTCAAAGACTTGCTTGTGGGCGCTCAAGCCACGGCGTTGATAAACGCCTGGATGTCCCGTTGGCTTAACCTGCCCGCTGAAACACCTTTTCCTGCGCGATTTGCCCCTCAACTGTGGCAAGAGCTGAGGCAACAGACGTTGCAGCTGGGGCACGACGTCTTAGTTGGTGGCGCCGAGCTCAACGGCTTGATTTCGTCGCGTCGTTCGCTCGTCAGCGAGGCCGTTGCGGCCCATTATGGCTTGCGCCGAGGTTCACCTCTGCAAGGCGAGCTAGGCGAGATCAGCTTCCCTGAGGGCCGCGTGGGTGTGTTGGGCCATGCGGCGGTGCTTGGCAGCCACGCTTCGGTCTCATCGCGGGGAAGCCTGCTGTTCCGCCGGTTTTTGCGCTGCGAGTCGGTGCCCCCGCCGCCCCCAGGCCTGCCCGCCCACGCCTCACCGGCCACAACCCTGATGGCCCGCGCACAGCTCGAACAAGAGTTGACGAATCCGTCCTGTCAGGCGTGCCATCAGCTCTTGGACGCCGGTTTTGCGTTGCATTCCTTTGACGAAAACGGCAGGACCCGCATGCGCGACATTGATGGCCGCGTGATCCGGACCGATGCAAGAGTGCACACAAACACAAGCGACTTTGACGTAGCCGGGTTGGAAGACCTCAGCGCGGTCCTGTCCAAAGACCCAGTTTGGCACAACTGCCTGGCTATGGCACTGCTCGAAGAAGCTGAGCATCGAACCCAAATGCGCCTATCGGACATCTCGCTGGATGGCGGATGCGATTTGCCGCAAGCGTTGGGGGAACATTTGCGGAATAACCCCTCAATGCTTGAGACGGCCGCCACGGTGAGCACCCTGCTGTTTGGCGGCACGTTGGAGCGACATAGAGAGCCAACTGGCGCGCTGCCACCCATGGGCACGCAAGCTGGGGTGTGTACGCCTGTTCACGATCCCGAGCTTAGTTGCTCAAAAGTTTGCGGACAACAACGCGCAAGTTGCCAAGACAGTGCCTGTGAGTCAGCGGGCACCGTTGCAAACGCCTTTCTTTTTGCAAGCCGCAACGACTGCGAGGATGGCGGGGGCGCCACCGTTTCGCATCTTTCGTGCGACGAAAAATTGAACGTCTTGGCGTGCACCACTGACGCTCCTTTGCGCTGGGTGCGCTGCTGCTGCGTTTAAATTACTTCTTGCTCTCAGGCTCATCGACGCTGTTGGGCGGCTGTTGCGTGGCTTCCAGCTCAGCGATGCGCTTGCGCACGAGTTCGGTGCGGGAGGACTTTGGCACCTTCTTCAAAAAGGCGCGGTAGTAATGGAGCGCATCCGGATATTTTTCGGCCATGCGGTAGGCTTGGCCCAGGTTGTAAAGCAGCACGGCGTCACCTGAAAGCTCGTAGGCCTTCTCGAACTCCGGGATTGAGTCGGCGTAGCGACGAAGGTCGTAAAGCCGCTGCCCCTTCTCGAAATGCCGGCGCGCCGTCGTCAGCTGATCCGTCTCGGCCGGGCCCGCGGAGAGGCTGCCGAGGGAATCGATCGGTTGAGGTTTCGTGGGTTGCGCCACGGGTTGCGCCGCGGGAGATTTTGCCTGCCTGGGTGCGGGGGCCGCGGCGGGGGGCGGCGGGGTCGGCGCAGCCCCCGGCGACTCGAGGCGCACGGCTGTGGCTTTCAACGCCACCCCTGCCATCAACGTGCCCGCGCCGCACTCGAATTCGGAGTCGCTGCTGAACTCGTTATGTTCATAGTTCGAGCGGACGTTCACGATCGCGTTGGCGCCACGTTTCAGCGCCGCGCCTTGCAGGGATTTGAGCGCCGACATGAACACCCAAAAGCACGCCTCCGCATCGCTTTTCCCCAGCGCGCTCGTTTTGTTGCTCGTGGTGATCTCGCCCAGGTCCGTGCCCGCGGGCGCCCGCATCGGCCCGAAGTACATCGGCATGTCACGGAGGTTGGCCTTTTGGCCGTTCATTTCGATCGCGCGCTGAATGGAGTGGCGTGCCACATCGTTGCGCGCGTACGCCGGTTGCAGCGCTAGCGGGGTCAACAGCCCAACGGTGGCGCTGGTGCACGTGATCCAAAGAAACCTAAATTGAATGCTCATGGGGTAACTCTGTCGAAGTCCGACCAGAATAAGTTCCCTACCGCTCCGGCGCAACGAGGAACCGTGAATCGGCCCAAACCGCCCCAAGTGTCGCACGACAAGGCGCCAAAAACTTGCCACCATGCTGCCCATGAAGGCCGTTGTGCTGACCCGATATGGAACCTCTGGTGTGCTTGAACTGCGGGACCTGGCTCAACCCGCACCACGCCCCGACGAGGTTCTGGTGAAAGTCTTCGCCACCACCGTCAACGACTGGGACTGGAGCGTCATGCGCGGCAGGCCCCTCATCTACCGCCTGTTTGATGCGCAAGCCATCCGGCATGAGCTTCGCAACAGCGGCGTGCATTCCGCACGCAGCGGCCTTGGCCATGCAAAGCTTGTTCGATCTGGGACGCCTGGCCCCTGGATTCAAGGTTCTCATCAATGGCGCGGGTGGCGGCGTGGGCACCTTGGGTGTTCAGCTTTCAAAGACAATGAATGTTGAGGTCACCTGCGTGGACAGCGCCGCGAAGCTGGACATGCTGCGCAGTGTGGGCTTCGACCACGTGCTTGATTACCAAACACAAGACTTCACCAAGTTGGGGCAGGTGTTCGATCTCATCGTCGACACCAAAACCACGCGGGCCCCCTGGCAGTACGCCCGCGTCCTGCGGCCTGGCGGCATTTATGTGACCGTTGGCGGAAACCTTTTGCGGCTTCTGCAGCTCTTGATCGTGGGCCCCCTCGTAAAAATCCTTACGGGGAAGGTGTTTCGCATTGTTGCACTTAAGCCCAACAAGGATCTAGAGCGCGTGCACGCGCTTCACAGCGCTGGAAAGCTCACATGCGTTGTCGATGGGCCATTTGCGCTTGCCGATTTACCCACGGCGGTTCAGCGTTTTGGTGCAGCCAAGCACAAGGGCAAAGTGGTCATAACGGTGGATGCCAGCGAAGCATGAGGCCGGGGCGATAAACCAAGTTCAAAAGTGTGTGGGCTTGTCTGTTAATGCCGCTAAACTGTGCTTTAGCCCCTGATGCCTTCAAAGATTGAAGACTATGCCATTGTAGGCAATTGTAGGACCGCTGCCTTGATTGGGCGTGATGGTTCAGTAGATTGGATGTGCCTGCCTCGTTTCGACTCAGGCGCTTGCTTTGCGGCGCTGCTGGGTGATGCAAGCCACGGCCGCTGGCAGATCGCCCCGCAGGGTGATGTGGCGCGGGTGACCCGCCGCTATCGAGACCGCACACTGGTGCTCGAGACCGATTTCGAGCTAAAGAACGGCGATTGCGTGCGGATCATCGATTTCATGCCGCCAGGCAATGGGGTTACGGAACTCGTGCGGATCGTCGAAGGCGTACGGGGGCGCGTGCCCATGCAACTCGAATACATTCTTCGTTTGGACTACGGCAGCGTGATCCCATGGGTCCAGCACATAAGCCGCGGCATCCGTGCTGTGGCTGGCCCCGACAAGGTGTACCTGCGGGGGCAGATTCCCGTCCGCGGAGAGGCCATGAGCACAGTGGCTGAATTCACAATTGGCCCGGGCGAACATCTTTCGATGACCTTGACCCACACATCAACCATTTCGTCGCGTCCACCGCTGTTGGACGCGCGCCAGTCGCTGGCTGACACCGAGGACTTCTGGCGCAAGTGGAGCAAAGACTTCAAGTGTGAGCACCCTTGGCAGGAAGAAACGCTTCGCTCGCTGATCACGCTCAAGGCGCTGACTTACCAACCTACGGGTGGTGTTGTGGCCGCCGTCACCACGTCGTTGCCGGAACATCTGGGCGGTGTGCGAAACTGGGACTACAGGTTTTGTTGGTTGCGCGACGCCACGTTCACCTTGATGGCGTTCATGTCGCACGGATTCGTCGACGAAGCCGTGGCCTGGCGGCGTTGGTTGGTAAATGCGGTGGCTGGCAGCCCGTCCAAGGCGCAGATCATGTATGGCATCGCCGGCGAGCGGCGGCTGACAGAAATCGCATTAGATTGGCTACCCGGATACGAGGGGTCGCGGCCCGTGCGCATTGGCAACGGCGCGTATTCGCAACACCAGCTGGATGTTTACGGCGAGGTGATGGATGCGATGCACTTGGCGCGCAAGGCGGGCATCGAACCCGAGGACACTGCATGGGAACTGCAGATCAATTTGATGAAGTTCCTGGAGACCGATTGGCAACATCCTGACGAAGGCATCTGGGAAGTGCGGGGCCCCCGCAGACACTTCGTGCACTCGAAGGTGATGGCTTGGGTAGCGGCTGATAGAGCGGTACGCGCGGTGGAACAGTTCGGCGCTTCAGGCGACGTGGAAGGCTGGTCGAAGCTGCGAGACACGATTCACGCGGAAGTTTGTGAAAAGGGTTTCGATCCGGACTTGAACAGCTTCGTGCAGTCTTATGGATCCAGTGAAGCCGATGCGAGCCTACTGATGCTGCCGCTGGTTGGCTTCATTGACGCCAACGACCCACGTATGCTTGGAACCGTGGATTACATTAAGAGGAAGCTTTACCGTAACGGGTTTGTGCACCGCTACGATACCGCAAGCGGCGGCGACGGCTTGCCTGGCAGCGAAGGCACCTTTTTGCTCTGCACCTTTTGGCTCGCCGACAACTTGATCTTGCAGGGGAAGAAACACGAGGCTCGCGAGATCTTCGAGCGGCTTTTGTCGCTGCGCAACGACGTAGGTCTGCTGGCAGAAGAGTACGATCCGGCCAGTGGGCGCATGTTGGGCAACTTTCCGCAGGCGTTTTCCCACGTGGGCCTCATCAACACCGCCCGCAACCTGGCGGATGACGGCCAGCTGCTCAAGGAAGATCGCGAGCGCGATGCCAAGACCAAGAGCGGCACGACTTCCGGGGGGCGTTCCGCTGGCTTCTTGGGTCGGGTAGTCTAGAACCAGTGCTTCGTCGCGCAGGCATCAAGGGTTTAGCCCTCTTCATTTGTTTGCCTCCTCACCAGAATCTGTGGGTTGAAAAAGTGGGTTCTGGAAGGTGTCCGAGCTGATGAAATAAGGCTGTTTCCATCGCTTCAAAGGTTCGAAAACCACGAGCTTTTCTGATGGCCAGTTTGGCGTTGGCATTCATG
>JBBSJE010000149.1:0-15604 GCA_038257535.1 Polyangia bacterium | reverse complement strand
CGCCCAATAATTCCGAGCAACGTTTGCACCCCACGTATTACCGCGGCTGCTGGCACGTGGTTAGCCGGTGCTTGCTAAGGAGGTACCGTCAAGACCACAGGGTATTGATCCATGGCTTTTCTTCCCTCCCCACAGAGCTTTACGACCCGAAGGCCTTCATCACTCACGCGGCGTGGCTGGGTCAGGCTTGCGCCCATTGCCCAATATTCCCCACTGCTGGCTCCCGTAGGAGTCTGGACCGTGTCGCAGTTCGAGTGTGGCTGTTCATCCTCTCAGACCAGCTACCCGTCTAAGCCTTGGTGAGCCATTACCTCACCAACTAGCATGATGGGACGCGGGCTCGTCTCATGGTGAGAGATCTTGCGACCCCCCTTTCCCGCCAGAATCATAGATCCCGACGACTTATGCGGTATTAGCCATCCTTTCGGAAGGTTGTCCCCCGCCATGAGGTTGATTACCCACGTGTTACGCACCCGTTCGCCACTCTACTAGGGGCCGAAGCCCTTTTCGCGTTCGACTTGCATGTGTTAAGCCCGCCGCTAACGTTCGCTCTGAGCCAGGATCAAACTCTCCAGTTAAAAATTTTGACACCTGCTGGTTCGGTCTTTCGACCTTGCCAACCTGTGTAGCTCCAACTGAAGCAATGTTCGCAAGCTCTTTTAAACTCTTGGTTTCAACGTTCATTTCGGTGTCTTGCAGGATTAGGTTTTGAGGCCTAGTCCCTTTTCTTGACCGAAATGGACTTTCGTTTCTCAGTTACTATTCAGCTTTCAGAGACCGACTCAACTAGCTCCCCGACACCAACCAAACGCCCTTATCACTTCCGGGGGTTGCGAAATATACTCAACCAAACCCGTTTGTCAAAAACTTTTTGAAGAGGCCATCACCTTCAACCACCCCGCCATCCTCTTCCCAACCAGGGTCGCGTACTTTACTCATCCGCGCCGCCCTGTCAATTTTTTTTTCTGAGAAAGTTAACCACCGCAACCACCCCGCCGCCACCCTCTCTCTTCGCCAACTCCCTGTTATCCGTCAGGGCCGCGTACTCTACTCATCCTCACCGGCCTGTCAACCTTTTTTCGACCGCCGATTCGTTTCTCGTTTTAGCTCTGAAACGCTTTGGCTGCCATGGTTTTTCGGAAGAAAAACTCCTTCCTAAAGCCATCCCCATTTGCGCCCCCCACCACCCTTTTTCCACCGCGCCAACCGGGAGGCGCTTTGTACTTCAGGCAACTCTGGGAGTCCAGTATCGCACACGAAAAAATGAAAAATTCTCGCGTCAGTTCTGCAACTTCACGTGATCGCTTAGGTTTTTTTCAGCAGCGCTGCGGCCTCTTTGGCGTGATACGTCAAGATGAGGTCTGCGCCGGCCCGTCGCATGGAAAGAAGGGTCTCCATCATGGCGCGGTCGTGGTCGATCCAGCCTCGCTCGGCCGCCGCCTTCAGCATGGCGTATTCGCCCGATACATTATAGGCGGCCACCGGCACATCGAATTCCCGCCGCACTTCAGCGATCACGTCCAGGTATGCCAGGGCGGGCTTCACCATCACGATGTCGGCCCCCTCCTCAACGTCTAGGCCCACCTCACGAATCGCCTCGCGGATGTTGGCGGGGTCCATTTGATAGCTTTGGCGATCCCCGAAGCTGGGCGCCGAGTCGACAGCGTCACGAAACGGGCCGTAGTAGGCCGAGGCGTATTTGGCCGCGTAGGACATCAAGACCACATCCTCGAACTCGGCCTCATCCAGGCTCTCGCGGAGAAACCCTATGGTGCCGTCCATCATGCCTGAGGGCGCCACAATGTCGGCGCCGCTTTGGGCGTAAGATACCGCCAAGCGGGCAAGGTTTTCCAAAGTGGCGTCATTGTCCACCTCGGGTTGCCCCTTGCGGCGTTCCACCACCACCCCGCAGTGACCGTGCGATGTGTATTCGCAAAAGCAGGTGTCCACGGCCACGCACAAATCGGGAACGGCTTGCTTGATGGCTCGTACCGCCTTTTGCACCACGCCGTGCTCGTGCCAGGCTTCGCTGCCCACGCGGTCTTTGTGTTCCGGCAAGCCAAACAAAATCACCGACGGGATGCCCAGATTGGCAATGGCCTCGGCTTCAGCGGCCAACTGATCCACGGAAAGATGAAACTGCCCTTGCATCGAGGGGATCTCGCGGCGGACCCCTGTGCCAGGGCAAACGAACAAGGGATAAACCAAATGTTCCGGAGCCAAGATGGTTTCACGGACCATACGACGAAGGGACTGGGTGCGACGCAAGCGGCGAGGGCGATTTTCAGGGAAGGACATTTCACCGCATCTTAGCAGCCGCGTTCATCCGTTTGAATGTCGCGCGGGACAGGGTCACGTTCCCACCATGCTTGCGATCGCCGCAAGCATGGCGTCGATGTTGGGGGCCGCGGCCACCCGAGGGGACAAGCCCAAGGCCTGTGCCGTGGCGGCGGTGGTGGCCCCCAACACAACCACAGGTCGGTCGGCAAGCAAACTTAGGCCGCCACCCGCCACGAACGCGCGCAGCGCCGAAGGGCTAGCAAACGTGGCCACGTCAAAAGCGGGCACAGGCGGCAGCGGCGATACGGGGATCGTTTGCGAAGCCGGAACCACGTCGACGATGCAACCCTGCGCCACCAACGCCCGTGGCAATTCCACGCGCCCGCCCAAAGCTTGGGGGAACAGCACCCGCGTTCCAGCTCCCAAATCAGACAGCGACGCCACCAGCCCTTCTGCCCTTTGCTCATGGGGAAGAATGTCCACATGCACCCCAGCCGCCTCAAGGGTTCGTGCGGTCTCACCGCCCACGGCGGCCACTTTTTGCCTGGCCCCCCAGCGCTTGTCGCCCAGCCTCGCCAAGGTGAACCTGACCGCCGCCGAGCTAGAAAACACAATCCAGTCGTAGGAAGGCAGCCTGGCCAAGGCTTCGTCGAGCGGTTGCCACGACGGCGGCGGGCAAACCGTGATCGTGGGAAATGTAATCACGGTTGCACCAGCCCGCTCCAGCGCCAAGGCCCAATCCCGTGACTGCTCAGCCGGACGCGTAAGGAGGACACGGACAGGTGCCAGTGTTGGTGCTTGCATGACCAAAGCAATGATACCCTGGGAGCCTTCATTGCCTACCGCCCTACCGCGAAGATTCACCTATGGCCCTTCCCGCTTGGACGCGCGATCCCCGCAAACTGCAGCCCATGCTAGCGCAGCTGGCAACATCCACAGAGGTTGCGCTTGTGGGGCCACACTGGGTGTTTGAGCGCAAATACGACGGCATCCGCTGTTTGGCGTCGGTCGACGGCAAAGACGTTGCGCTGCTGTCGCGCAATCGGATTGACAAGCGCGCGCAGTTTCCCGAAATCGCGAAGGCCGTGCAGCTGTGGTCTTCCGCCGCTGGCGCGCTGCTCGTTGATGGAGAAATTGTGGCGCTGGACGACCAGCAGAATCCGACCAGTTTCACCCGGTTGCAGAGCCGAATTCCCACCGGCCGGTTTGGCACGAAGCTCAAAGGGGAATTTACACAAGTTCGGTTTTTTGTCTTCGATGCTCTGCGAATTCACGACAGTGACCTGACAACGCTGCCGTTTTCTGATCGGCGTGCTGCGCTGGAGCAGCTCTTCAAATTCGCTCCCGAGGCCGCGCGGTCGCACCTGCAGCTCACAGAGCCCAGCTACGGGGACGGGCGCCAGCTATGGGCGCAAGCCCAGGCCGAAGCGTGGGAAGGGTTGGTGATCAAGGACAAGCGATCGGTGTACGCCGATGGCGCGCGATCACCTTCGTGGCGAAAACTGAAGGTCACGCAGACGCAATCGTTCGCCGTGGGCGGCTTTACGGAACCCAAGTCCGGTGAACGGGGGTTTGGAGCTCTGGTGTTGGGCATCAAGCAAGCGGATGGTCGCTTGAAACCCGTGGGCAGCGTGGGCACCGGGTTTTCGGCCAAACTCGTACGCGAACTTTACGAACGCCTTATAGCGACCACAGCCACACGCAGCTCGTTCGAAACGCCTCCGACAACCGCCACCAAGGCCCATTGGGTTGTGCCCACAATGATGGCGAAGGTTCAATTTGTTGAGTGGACGCCCACCCAACAGCTGCGGCATCCCGTGTTTTTAGATTGGACCGTGGACAACACAGATTCGCAACCCAAGGTCAGCGGCCCACCCGCGAAAGTGGCCAGCGTAAGCCGCAAAGGCAAGCCGGTTGCCAGCCGGGCGATCATATCCGCCACGTCCACGGCGGTGCTGGACAAACTCATTGAGCTGCTGCTTGACGCTGAAGAGCGCCACATTGATCCACAAATCAAGTTGCCATCAGGGCACACGCTGGCTCTGTCGAATTTGGCGAAACCGTTTTGGCCCTCGTTGGGTTTAACAAAAGGGGATCTGCTGCGCTACTACGTTCGCATTAGCCCGTACATTCTGCCCGTGGTGGCGGACCGGCCGCTGGTGATGAAGCGACACCCCGATGGCGCCGAACAGGGGGAGCCGTTCTATCAGCACCGGGCGCCCGACCCATGGCCCGCGGGCGCACGCGCTGCCGCGCTGGCCGACGACGACGTTCCGGCACGGTTGGTGGGTGGCGATTTGTTCACTCTGCTTTACATGGTTCAGCTGGGCGCCATCTCGCAAGACCCTTGGTTCTCGCGCGTGCAATCTCCCAGCATGGTTGACGCCGTGGCCTTCGATCTTGATCCCATGCCGGGCGTTACGTTTGACAAGGTTCGCGATGTTGCCCTGTGGTTGCATGAAATCCTTGAGACTTTGAAGGTTCCTCATCATGTAAAAACCTCAGGCAACAAAGGCCTTCACATTTTTGTGCCTTTGCAGACCAACACAGCTTACGAGCCCGCGCGCTTGTTCACGCAGCTTGTGGCCGCCATGGTGAGCCGCAAGCACAAGCAGGTGGCAACGGTTGAGCGCTCCGTGGCGGTTCGCGGAAACACAGTTTACATCGACTGTTTGCAAAACATCGAAGGCAAAACCTTGGCGTGTGCTTACAGCGCCCGTGCCAATGCGTTTGCGGGGGCGTCCACACCTTTGCGATGGCAAGAGGTGGAGGCCGGCATCAACCCCGAAGCGTTTACGATCAACACGCTCCCTGCGCGCCTGGAGGAAGTGGGCGACCTATGGTCCCCAGTTCTGGCGAACAAGCCTAGATTGAAGCTGATGGACGCGCTGGAGCGCTTGCAGAGCCGAAGCTAAGGTTCCCGTCGGCAAGCAAATCGCTATACTGGCTTTTATGAACGATCTGGTGCTGACCCTCATTGGCCCCGACCGCCCCGGGCTGGTCGAAGCCGTCGCTGACACCATCGCCGCAGGTGGGGGCAATTGGTTGGAAAGCCGCATGGCGCATTTGGCGGGGCAGTTTGCTGGCATTCTGCGTGTGGAGGTCGAACCCGCGCGCGCGCCAGCGCTTGTTCAAGCCTTGAGCCAGCTCGAAACCAGAGGTTTGAGAATCGTCGTTGAAACCACACGCGCGCCGGAACCCAAAGCTTCAGCGGTCGTGGAGGTTGAATTGGTGGGCCAGGATCGCCCCGGCATCGTGAAGGAGATCTCCCAGTTGCTGGCCTCGAAAGGTGTGAACGTGGAAGACCTCAAAACGGATCGGGCAAGCGCGCCCATGTCAGGTGAACTTCTATTCTCCGCCCGCGCCAGATTGCGGATGCCCGAGCGGCTTGCCGTGGCTGAACTTAGAGCGGCGCTTGAACAACTTGCGGCCGACCTGATGGTGGAGATGCGCGTGGTGGAAGCGTAAGCTTCGCTACTGCGGATTATTTCTCGCGCGTTTGCGATGCGGGAACCGGTTTGTTTTCGGTGTCTTCCGCCTCTTGTTCGGACGCCACTTGTTTTTCTGCGGCTTCGGCCGCTGCGCGCTGAGCTTCGATTTGGGGCCAAGCTGCCTTCAAGAAATTGTCGGCTGCGGCCACGGCATCTCGAGCCGCGTTGCGATTCTTGGCCGCGTCGACCTCAACATGGAGGCCCTCGAATCCTGCGAGGCCGCGAACCACGAACACCGTACGCCCCGGCTTCGTTTTTTTCTCGTTGACAGCGTGGTTGGTGTCGAAGCACTTGGCCGCCTGAATCACCGCAAAGGGTTGTTCTTCGAACACACGCCACTGTAGGGGCGCCTCGTAGCGAACCTCATTGCATCCCGCTGGTTCCAGGAAGATTTGAAAGCCCTTGTCCTCCTGTACGACCAGGCGGAAGTCCGACATATCCGTTTTGGTGTCGATGACCGAAAACCCGCCTTGCGGCTCGCAGCGCCTAGGACCTCCGGCGTCCTTGGCCGCGCAACGTCCTACCGCGGTTTCCACTGTGCTGAGTTTGGGAGGCTTTGCCCACGCCGCAGACGTGATGAAAACAAAGCCCAGCGCGCCTGCAGAAGCAGCGGCCAGATGTGAAAGGGACCTGACTTGTGAAGCCATTACGGCTGAAAGATAAACTACAAAAGCCCAGGATGCGAGCATAACAGTCGAGGTGGTGGGCCAGCTTTCACGACGCAGTGCATATATGCCGCGGCTCGACGCAAATCATGGCATTATCAAAATCTGTGACAGCTGAAACGTCGCCCGCAGAAGAGCTCAAGGCCCTTGTCCTGCGTCGCGTAGCCAACGATGAATTGACCTTGCCTGCGATGCCCATGGTCGGCGTCCGGGCGCTGCAAATGCTTCGTTCACCGAACGGTAGTTTGCAAGCGGCAGCGCAGGTGCTGGAAAACGACCCGCTCTTGAGCGCCAGAATTCTGCGCATTGCGAACAGCGCCGCCTATGCGACGCGAGAGTCAGCGATTTCCATTGCACAGGCGGTATCGCGCCTGGGCATGCGAACGATGGAAGTGGTTCTCATCGAAGCGTCCGCGCAAGGCGTGTTCGCATCGCGCAATCGAGAGATCAACTCAGCTTGCCAAAAGTTGTGGGAGCATTCATTGGCAACCGGCCTCTTGGCCAGGGACCTTTGCTTGCTGGTGTTTGGCAAATCTGGTCAAGACTTCTCCCAGGCCGCATTCTTGGCGGGACTGTTGCATGACATCGGCAAGCCGGTGCTTGCCGCTGTCATGCTTGAAACGGAGCGAAAAAGTCAGGGCCGACAAACTTTTGTGCCCATGGAGACGTGGTTAGACCTGATTGAAGGCGCGCATAAAACCGTGGGGCTTTTGGTCGCCGCAAAATGGGACATGCCCGCGATCGTGCGCAAAGGCATGACGGATCTGGGACGCTACGATCCAGAAGAGCCTCACAGCATGAGGAATTTTGTTCGCCTAGCGAACTCTTTGGTGAAGCAGGTTGGGCTTTACGCGGGACGTGCGAGCGCCGAGGATCTGGAAACCGCGGTGGCGACAGGATGCGAAATCCTATCGCTTGACAGGTCGCTGGTTGACGCACTGCTCGTGGGCCTGCCGGAGCGCGTTAAACAACGCACCTCGTAGACCACCGAGCCCTAGAGTTACCGGCTGGGGCGGCGAATGGGCACCGGGACAAGCTGGGGCGAGACCAAATCAACCAGGTCTTCCACCAAATTATCCACCCATCTACGCACTCGGTCGCCGAGAGCCGGTTTCGCGGGTCGCTTTTCCTGAGGAGGACGAGATCCGTTTGCCATGTAGTTCCAGAGGTTGAGGTCTGACGAGCTGCCTTTACAGGAGATCGACAGGCACAACACTTACCTTTAGGGTACCACGCTCAAACCGGCGTCAAGGGCGCAATGAGCCCCAAATGGCTTTTTGGCAGCCCGGGAACAGCCACAAAGTGGTAGGCATGGAGAATGTCCGACGCACGCGTCTCTTGGGACCAGTATTTCATGAACATCGCGGCGGTGACCGCCAGCCGTTCAACATGCCCACGAAAGTTCGTGGGCGCTGTGATTGTTCGCGATCGAACCATACTTTCCACGGGTTATAATGGCTCAATTCGCGGCATGCCCCACTGCTCGGAAGTGGGGCATATGATGGAAAATGGGCACTGTGTGGCCACCATTCACGCCGAAGCGAACGCCATCATTCAGGCGGCAAAAAACGGCGTGAGCATAGAAGGGGGGGCGGTGTACGTGACCGCGAGCCCTTGTTGGAATTGTTTTAAGCAAATAGCGAACGCCGGCATCAAACGCATCGCCTTCGGGGAGTTTTACCGCGACGACCGCATCTTTGGAGTGGCCGAAAAGCTTGCCATTGAGCTTGTGCACATACCGCCACAAATCGAAGTGCCCCGGCCTGCGGCAAGCCCGCCAGTTACGGCCCCGACAGAATGAGCAGCGACGACACCCTGTTTGCCCGTTTGGGGGGAGCCCCGGCGGTACACGCCATCATCGAGGAATTTGTCAACCGGATGGTTGGCGACCTGATGATTGGCTTCTTTTTCAAAGGCGTGAATCTCACGCAACTTATCGAGCACGAGTACCAATTCACCGCCCGATTCTTGGGCGCCAACATCGCCTACGAAGGCCGGACGCTGCGCAACGCTCACGCGGTCCATCGAATCATGGGTGGGCAATTTGCGCGCCGAAGGCAGATCTTGATAGACGTCCTGCAGGCGCATCAGGTGCCCGACGACATCGCGAGCGATTGGGTCGCGCATGTGGATGCGCTTCGCGATCAAGTCACCACGGATGCCGCCGACACCTGCGACTAAACCCTGCTGCTGCGGCCATGTAGGTCGCGGGAATAGGCCTTGAGGCGAAATATCGCAGAAACCAAAGCTAGCGGTTGCGCGGCTGGCCGTTCAAACGTTAGAACGGAAAGGTCAGTCGATGCCCAAACACTTCGTTTTCGACACAAACATCCTGCTCCACGACCCGCGAGCCATCTTCCAATTTGAGGAAAACGAAGTCGTTATTCCGATCTTCGTCCTGGAAGAAATCGACCAGTTCAAGAAAGAGTCCTCGGAACGCGGACGCAACGCGCGTGAAGTGGCTCGGCTTTTGGATGGGTTCCGCGCGGAAGGCGGGCGTCTTTCGGACGGCGTGAACCTACCTCGGGCGGGGCACCTCCGGGTGGCGGCAGGGCAAAGGGTGTTGCCCACCAGTCTTAGAGACAATCAGGTGGCGGATCATCTGATCTTGGGTGTGGCGCTTGACGTGCGTGACGCCAACCCCAACGAACCCACGGTCTTTGTGACCAAAGACGTAAACCTACGCATTCGCGCAGACGCCTTGGGGCTCAAGGCTATGGATTTCGAGGCGGGTCGCATTGACATCGATGAGCTTTATTCGGGCTCCACCGAACTAGAAGTCAGCGGCGAACAAATCGATCAATTCTACGCCGACAACGCGCTTGATTTGGGCGAAGCACGGGTGCTGCCCAACCAGTACATTTTGCTGAAGAATCCGCAAAGTCCCTCCCAAACAGCCCTGGGCCGGGTGGATCCGAAAACGCGAAAGCTGATTCCGCTCAAGAAGATGCGCGACGGCGTTTGGGGCATTCGGCCCCGCAACCGCGAGCAACATTGTGCCTTGGATTTGTTGCTTTCCGACGAGGTCAAACTGATCACGTTGGTGGGCAAAGCGGGCACGGGCAAAACCTTGCTGGCGCTGGCGGCGGGTATGCAGCAAACGGTGGAAGAGCGGGCGTACACGCGGTTGCTGGTGTCACGCCCCATATTTCCTCTAGGCCGCGACGTGGGGTATCTGCCGGGCGACATCGAAGAGAAGTTGAATCCATGGATGCAGCCCATCTTCGACAACGTTGAATTTTTGATGGGGCTCTCGAAGACCGACGAGCGCAATGGCCGCAGTTACCGGGAAATGATCGACATGGGCTACATTCAGATCGAGCCCCTGACCTACATTCGCGGTCGCTCGATTCCCAAGCAGTTCATCATCGTTGACGAAGCGCAAAACCTTACCCCGCACGAAGTGAAAACCATCATTACGCGCGCGGGAGAGAGCACCAAGGTCGTGCTCACTGGTGACCCTTACCAGATCGACAACCCCTATGTGGATGCCACGTCGAACGGTCTCACCACCACGGTGCAGAAGTTCATGGGCCAAGAGCTGGCTGGTCACATGACGCTGTCGAAAGGCGAACGCTCCGAGTTGGCCGAGCTCGCATCGAACATTATGTAGATCGGCGAGGCAACGCCTGCCTGTCCCGACGTGACGGGCAGGCGTTGTAGGCCAACTGTGTGACCGGCTATTCGTCGTGCAGTTCGACGTTCCAGTAGGAAGCCGCTGGCATGTCGAGGAACGGCAGCCATTCGCGGTAGCGTACCGAGTCGCCCATCGCCCGGAAGGTGGGCGTCCAACGGGGGCGCTCAGGTTGCTTTAGCAAGCGCATGCTGGCCTGTTCAGGCGTGCGCGCGCCCTTCTTCAGATTGCATTTGATGCAGCAGCAGACCACGTTTTCCCATGTGGTACGCCCGCCCTGAGCGCGAGGAACCACGTGGTCCAGGTTCAGCTCAGATCGTGGGCCCGTCCAGCTGCAATATTGGCAACGGTTGCCATCGCGCATGTAGATGTTGTGGCGCGAAAACCGCACCTTTGTGCGCGGCAAGCGGTCGTACAATTGCAAAATGATCACGCGTGGCACCCGGATCGCACGGCCCACGGTGCGCAAAACGTCCTGATCCATTTCGGCCGATAGCTGCGCCCAGCTCTCGAAATCGAAGACGCGGAATTGCTCGTCGATGGCGCGTGCGGCTCCCAAATACAACAAGGAGAACGCGCGCCGCGCAGAAGTGATGTGAATAGGCTGAAAGTTCCTGTTAAGGACCAAAACCGAGGCGTTCGTCACAAATCCCCCTGAGGCAGGCGGAAAAGCCACATACATTCTTGCCTCGCGCCAAAGCGGCCCGAGAAGCAACCCGAAAGTTTTGGCGAGACCGCCAGCCACCCCGCCTGAGCGGAAGATGCCTGGAAGGCAACGCCCACAACCTAAATCGCCATACCTTATTGAAAGAATAGCAGAATCCGGGTTCCGAGACCTCTCATTCAATGACACAATCCGGCAACCTTTGGGCAAAAGCTTCCCTTACGTCCACCGTACGTCCACGGCGCTTTTACGGAATTCCAGCGCTACAATGACGCACGAAGAAAAGTCGCTGTGAGCATTCAAGCTTTATCGGCCCTGGTGGCCACCATCGTTGGCTGCGCGATCGGCGGCTCGGTGTTCCTGCGCGAAACGCGGCGGGGCGCCCACGCGGTGTTTGCCACGTTCGCCTTCAACATCGCCCTACACTATCTGTTCGTGTTTCTGTGGCTGGGTTTGGAGATCGAATTCTTCGACTGGGCCGCCATGCTGGTGGCCGTTTCATTGCCAGCCACGGCACAACGGTTTTTCCAGGCCTTCTTAGGCGATGAGGCGGGGGCGCCGCCGCTTTCACGTTCCACAGTGGTGGGGGCCGCGGTTTTCTATCTGGCGTTTGTGTTCTCGCGGTTCTTGGATCCCATTCATCAAGCCGGATGGTTTCGGTATTCGTTCGGGGCCTACGTGTTTACGGGCCTTTACCTGTCGGTCTACTACCTTTACCGGCGCTACCGCGCCACGCCTTCGCGGGTGGAAAAGATTCGGCTTCGCTACCTGCTGATTGGCGGTGTGGCCACGGTGTCTACGGCGTTGCTGGAATCGGTTGCCAGCAACGTGACCCTGGGAACCATCTTCGTGCTGGTTTACCTTTACTTCCTTTCACAAACGCTTGTGCGCTACCGCCTCCTGGATCTCAACGAGCTGCTGGGCCGCATGGTGGTGTTGGGTGCCTTGGTGGTGATCGTTACGCTCATCTACGTGGTGTTGCTGATTTGGGTTTCGCCCGACCAGCACGGCCTGTTTTTCTTCAACACCCTGGTGGCTTCGGCGGCGATATTGATCTTGTTCGATCCTTTGCGTTCGCGGGTCGAAGGCGCCGTGAACCGCTGGATGTTTCAAGAAAAATACGAGCTTTCGCGCCGCATTCAGAACCTGCGCGCAGATCTTATGAACGTCATCGACGCGCGCGGCATAGGGCCGAAGGTTTTGGCGGCGCTGGAAGATTCCCGTCGCGTCACCCACGCGGCGCTCTACTTTGTGGATCCAGACGGCAGCGGTTACGAAATGACGGGGCACATTGGGCCCAAGCCCGAAGCGCGGTTGGATGCGATTGCCCATCGCAGTTTTTTTGAGCGCCTGCGCCGCTACACCGCGTTGACGGTGGAAGGGATCGAGCAAGAAATGGCGATCCTGCGACCCTCTCGCGGTGAAGAAAAGGCGTCGTTGGGTTTGATCCTTAGAACTTTGGAAATGATGAACGCCTCGGTGGCGCTTGCAATCTCGGGAGAAGATCAGCTGTTGGGCATTTTGGTGCTGAAGGACGAACGGCTTCGCGAGGCGTTTTCTTCGGACGAGATTGAACTGTTTCGGGGGGTGGCCGCTTCGATCGGCGTGACGCTGCAGAACTCGCAGGTTTACGAACGCATGAAAGAACGTGAGCGGTTGGCTGCGTTGGGGCAAATGGCCGCCGGCTTGGCACACGAAATCCGCAATCCATTAGGTTCTATCAAAGGCGCCGCACAGTATTTGTTGCCCAGCGCGGGACACAGCGTGGATCCGTCGAGCGGCGAGTTTTTGAACATCATCGTTGAGGAGGTTGACCGTTTGAACAAAACGGTCTCGCAGTTTCTCGACTACGCGCGGCCCTATCGCGGCGAGCAGAAGCCGCTGGACGTAAACCAGATCTTGCGCAAAACGCTCACGTTGCTCGAAAAAGAAGAGGGAGCGTCGCGGGTGGAGATCTCCGCCAACCTGATGGAGTTGCCGCCGGTGCGGGCCGACGCCGAGCAGTTGCGACAGGTGTTTTTGAACTTGATGTTGAACGCGCTGCAGGCGATGCCCAGCGGGGGCAAGCTGCATGTTTCAACCACGCTTCGCCGTGCCACTCGTCGAGGCGCCGCCGCGGGTTTCTTCGAGGTGCGGTTCAAGGATTCTGGCGCCGGCATTCCACCCGAGAATCTGAAAGATCTGTTCGTGCCGTTTTTCACCACCAAAGATCAAGGCACGGGCTTGGGGCTGCCTATCAGCCAACGCATCATTGAAAATCATGGCGGCACGATTGAAGTGCGCTCGCGGGTGGGCGCCGGATCCACTTTCACGGTGCTCTTGCCAGTGGAAGCCGACGCTTACGCGGGATTCATGGGAAGCCACAAAGGTCCTCCACCCATTCCCGACCGCCGCACGCCCTTGTCGATGCCCAGCATTGAGATCCCCGGGCCCACGGGTCAGACAGGCCGCTACCGCCGCTTTGGCGAACCTTAGACATCGGATCAAAAAAGGGCGCCCACTACGGCGCCCCTTCTCTGAGATGGTGTGAGCGGATCCGAGGCGCCTAGTTAATGCCGCCCGACGGACAGCACAACGCTGTGACTTGTGTGAACACATTGGGTGTCCCTGGCTGGTAGGGGCTAAGGCAACGAAATTGCGTGCCCACCGACACGGGCGCGGTTGTTTGCACCACATCTACCGGGACGGCCACGGGGGCCCCAAAGCCATCGACAACCTGCCCGACGCCCGGAACCGTGATCTGAACGCCAATGGCATCGGTTGTTTCCACAACGCAGGTGCCTGATATGACAACGTGGCTGCTGGGACAAGCGACGATGCTTTGGTCGTTGGGAGACGAGCGGCGGCCCACCCACACGCAGCCGTCGATTCCACCACCTGAGGGCCCCGGAGGACCTGCGGGACCAGCCGGGCCTTGCGGCCCAGCGGGACCTTGCGGGCCAGGAGGTCCCGCAGGACCCACCACCCCACTTCCCGAGCTTCCCACGTGCACGCCAATCCGCGCCAACAAGTTTGGGAGGCTGGTCCGCGACAGCTCAAGCAGATACGTGCCATCTCCCAACATGGCGGGCAAATTGGTGCGAATTTGCGTGCTGGATTGCTGGGCCACCACCAAAGACACGCCCCCCAGGAACGCCTTCAACGGGAAACTGCCAAAGTTTTTGCCGTTGATGGTCAAAGTTGCCGCCGAGCGGTCGACCTGAACCGACAAAACTTCGGGAAGGCTGAAATGCGCGGCAGCGGTTTGCGGCATCAGGCCCAGTGCGAAAAGAATTGGCAACGCGAGAAGTCGGTTCATAAGGTCTCCTAGATTCGTCAGAATCGTGGCGGTCGTCAGCTTTCTGACGCTCCGGAGGATACCCTGTGGGTCAACCGCGGCCAAGTCAAACCCTTCAGGCTGACCAAATCGTAACCTTCATTCGTTAACTCGCGGCCAGGGGCAGCTTAACGACCCAAGCGGGACCTTCAAAACCTACAGGTTCGGGACGTGAGCCCCGATGACCTCATCCGGGCGGGACCAACGCGTGAAGACGCCGTTTTGCGTAATTCGTTTAGGGCTAGCCGCGGGCGTAGCTGTGATGCTGCTCGCGGTGGGGCTGTGCGATGTGCGCGCGCAAGAAGTCGCAGAGCCCCCCTCCACCCGTGCGGGAACAAACCGAAAGGCGGCCGCCCGTGCGCTGTTTGAAGAGGGCTTGAAGTTGATGGAGGCACAACATTGGACCGCCGCCACCGACCGTTTTGAGCGCGCGCGGCGCTTGCACGCTTCACCGCGCATCACCTACAACCTCACAACAGCGCTGTTGCAAACCGGGAGGCTGGTTTACGCCTCTGAACTGCTGCGAGAACTTATCACCACCGCGGCCGTTGAACGGTCAGTGCAGGAAGCAGCTGAACAACGTCTGCATGCTTTGAAAGACAGGTTGGGAACCCTCACCGTTGTGGTGGAAGGAGACCTTAGCGGCGCCACGGTTGAGTTCAACGGCCGAGCTTTGGACAACGCTTTGCTGGACGTTCCTATGCCCGTAGATCCCGGTGAACATGCGGTGGTGGCGCGAAGGGACGGTAAAGCGCTGGTGTCTCGGACCATGTCGGTGCAGGAGGGAGAAAACCGGAAGCTGCATTTGGCGATTCCGGCGCGCTTGCTTCACGTGCCCTCGGCATCGTTGGCCGCCAGCGCACCGCCCGCGCACGACCCCATGACATTGCAAACCAGTGCCCAACCCAAGCCTGAACCTCCTTCGTCGCGGCTTTGGCTTTGGGTGGGCGCGGGCGTGGTGGCGACGGCAAGCGTGGTGGTGGGAGCGTTGTGGCTGTCAAAGGCCGACGGCGCGGTTGTGGAAGGCACTGCCGGGACCACCACCTTGGGGGCGCCGTGAGCCGTTTGCGGTTGTATTTCTACGCAGCCGTGTTCGCGCTGGCTGGCTGCACAGGTGACTCTGCGACGCAGGTGTTGGTGATTGTCGACAGCGATTTGCCCGCCGAGTTTGGGCTCGAAAGCGTGCATTTATCAGCCAGTCTGGCAGGGGATCATATGGCAAGGCTGACCGGCGACGTGGCGGTGCATGGGCTGCCGCTCAGCTTCGCGTTGGTGCATGGGGGAGGCGCCACCGGCCCACTGAAAATTCGGGTTGAAGGCAAGGGCGTACAGGGGGTGGTTGCACGTGACGCTGAACTCGAATTTTCCGAAAACCGGATCCTGGTTTTGCGCATGGATCTTTATAGCCGTTGTCGGGGCGTGACTTGTGAATCGCAGAACACCTGCACCGAGCGGGGTTGCGTTTCCGCTGCGGAGGCCGGAGCGCGCGTGTCAACTTGGCAAGGAACCTTGGGCATGCTGGAGCCGTGGCGCGGCGACGCGGCAAGTGGGCTG